>NZ_JBEPDU010000056.1:2518-46587 GCF_040300525.1 Saccharopolyspora sp. NPDC000359
GGTTGACCTGCGCAAACATCCGGACCTGCTGGCCAGTGGACTGCTGCCGCAGAGCCATGTCCAGTTCGGCGTACGTCAACGGACCCACGTAGTTCGCTGGCGGCGTGGTGAACACGTCGAAGGTGTCCGGCTTCTGCCCGGTCGCTGCGTAGTGGCGCTGGATCTCCAGGAACCCGATCTCTTCCAGGTACTTGAAGATCCACGCGCAGTTCTGGGCGTGGGCGACCCCAGCCCAGCGGGCGAGCGCGGTGCGGTCCAGACGCACGGCTTCGTCGCCGCGGGCGTTGATCCGGTCAGCCATCAACGCGCGAGCGACCGGGTAGATGGCGTGCCGGGCGGAACGGATCTTGCCGTTCCGAAGTGGCGGAGCGAGCAGGAGGCAGGCGTCCAGCCAGAACGGCAGCTCGATGCGGTCGGGCGACTCGCCTGCGCGGCCCCGGACGGGGCGGGTTGCTTCGTCGTGTGGCTGAGCCACGGGGTGGTCTCCTTCGCGGATCTGGAGCCCCGTCACCCCTTCGGAGTCATCGTGTTTCGCCCCACCAGCCCTTCTGCGGCTGTGCGTGAGTCGACTACACTCCTCCACGGAGCAAACGTCTCCAGGGGAAACGCGAAAGCGCTTCTTCTGGGGGCTCTGGTTCATCACGAAGCCGCCCGGGTCGCCAAACCTTTTTGAGGGCGGCTTTCGTGCTGTCTGGGGTCTTTCAGGTGCTCATCTGGGGTGGCGCAGCCCGGCCATGATCCGCCAGCGGCCACCCAGCACCAGTCGTCATCTAGGTCAAGGCCGTTGCCTCCCGAAGTCGCTGTTCCAGCTCGGCAACCTGGCGCCGAAGCCTCTCCAGCTCGTCGCGCTCGGCCTGTCGTTGGGCTGCGGGGATGATCGCGGCGCCTGGCTTGCCGTGGAACACCACCTCGAACTCCTCGCCGCGCTTGCGAACGTCCCGCAAGATCGCGCTGCGGTCTTTGTTGAACTGCTCGCTGGTCACGGTGGTCATCTCAGCCCTCCCTGTGAACACCTGGCGCAACCTTAACAGGAAGTAGCTAGTTCGTCGCAACAGGACACACACGTGTCGCACCAGCACCACCAACACCACCAGTACCTGCGTCAACGGCCATCGCGGTTCGCTAAAACGTGCGTTTCATGCACAAGTGCGTGGGGGATTCGACTGCCGGAGCGGCGCGGACGGGCCGAGATTTGTTCACTCTCCGTGTTTCCCGCCCGGTTTCCCTCCTCGGCGCTCTCCGCTGTACGCTGGCGGCGCCCTACGCGCGCGTGCGCGCGCGTGACGGTTGCGTCCTCCAGGCCCCGATCCGCCGTCGATCCCGATCGGGAAGGAGGGAAGTGGTCCGCCCGTCACGCTCGGTTCAGCAAACGGGCCACTTCCCGATCGGCGAAGCCGCCGTTCGCGGCCGGTTAACAGACCGCCTGGTCGGTTTCGGGCCGTGGGCAGGAACAACTGCGGACGCGTGTGATTGGTCTCACGTTTCCATGATTCACTGCCAACAAACCTGCTTTGACCAGCGAAAATAGATCTCGAAGCAGGTGGTCCTGGCCAGCTTCGGTTGGCTCCGCCCTCCCTACGGGCTACCGGTTCTGCCGATCGGGGGTCGCTGAGCGACCGCGAGAGCATGAAACGCACGTTTTGCGCATTCGAGTACGACCGAGCCCTGGAGGAATCGTTCGTCGAAGGCATGCGTGACTGCGGGAGCTGCCGCCTGATCGAATCCCGATCTGATCAACTCGACTTGGGCGAACGAGATCATGAAATCGGGTAGCTGATGATCTTGAGGCTGACCTCAGTTGGCTCGAGTTGGCTCGGCTGTTGACCCCTGCTGGACAGCGTGAGGAAACCTTCGATTTGGATGATCGCCGTGCCCCTCGAATTGCCCCTCGGCAACCGGCCGTTGTGGCCCCTCCGGTTGGCCCCTTGATTGGCCTGTTCGGCGCCTGCAAATTGGCCCCTCGCGAGAGCCGCAAGGAAACGCGGTGTGACCAGCCAAAACAAGGGGTCAACTGACCGGCCAATCCGGGGGCCAACCAGAGGGCCAACTGGTAGGTCACTTCAGGGGTCAGATCCCCGGCCAACTAGGAGGCTGTCAGTGGCGGGCCAACAGCCGGGGCAGCAGGTGAGCCAGGTTCGCTTCACAGCAAGGTCTCCAGGGGCTCGGTGAACCCGCGTTCAGCCATCAGCGCGATGGCGGATTCGAGTGGCTGCGGAGGCCCTTCTCCAGGTGCGGTGTGGTCGGTCGACTTCGTGGACTGCTGGGTTGACGCGCTCTAGTCGCTCCATCACACTGAGCTATCGACTAACAACGGAGGGAGATCTCCATGTGGCGTCGGCTGGCTGTTGACGAAGCGTGTCGAGACGGGTACACCTGCCCGTCCGTGTGGGCCGATGACAGCGACTCCGAGCACCTGGTGGTCGTGGGCCATCCCGTCGAGCCGGGAACCGTCCCGCTCGCCGACGGCGAGATCGCAGTTCGCATCAAGCGGCAGATCGTCGCCGACGCCAAGATCAGGTGAAAGGCATGGACGTCACCGACATCGCGGCCATCGCCGAGCGGGCGGAGACGCGCTTCCGGTTGGAGACCCTGCCGCAGTACCTCGTGCCACAGGAGGCCGATGACCTTGCTTCCTGGCGGCGAGGCGACCGGGCCCTGCCGAGCCCGGAGACCTCGCCCTGGCTGGCACACCTGCGCGACACCACCGCCGCTGGCATTCAGTGGATCAGGGTGCGCCTGCTCGATCATCCGTTGACCGAGTACAGCGAGTGGGAGCTGTACGGCTACCAGGCCAACGCCCGCGCCGGCGAGCGGATCTACGTTGCCGACCGCGCATGGGACTCCGAGCTAGCGAAGCTCGATCAGGACTTCTGGCTGTTCGACGACACCCCAGTCCTCATGCACTACGACCGGGACGGCCACTTCCTGCGCGCGGAGCAGGCATCCGAGCCTCGCGCGTACCGCGGGCTCCGCGCCCTCGCGCTGCAGCACTCCATCCCCCTGGACGAATACCTCGCCCGCCATGCTCCACGGCTGATCGCATGACCGACGCTCGACACGAACTCGCCACGGTACTCCGCGGGCTGCGCCAGGACGCGGAGCTCAGCACGACCGCGCTCGCGAAGCAGCTCGGCTGGTCGCAGTCCCGCGTGAGCCGCGTCGAACGAGGCGCCGCCCTGCCCAAACCTCCAGATGTGGAGGCATGGTGCGCCGCTGTGCGCGCTGACCCCGACCTCCGTCGGCACCTGATGGAGATCGCCGGCCAGCTCTCCGCGCAGCTCACCGAGTGGCGCCGCGAACTTGCTCCCGGCCGCCGCCGCAAGCAAGCCGAGATCCGCGAACTCGAAGCCGCCGCCAGCGTGATCCGGGTCTTCAGCTCCGACGTGATCCCAGGCCTAGCGCAGACCGGCCCGTACGCCAAGGCGATGTTCCAACTCGGCAGGTCGGACGTCACCTCCGCCGATGAGGACGTCGATGCCGTGGTCGAGGCTCGACTCGCCCGGCAGGAGGTGCTGAACACTGCGGGCAAACGGTTCGAACTGGTGATGTCCGAGGCGGCGCTGCACCGCCGTCTGCGGCGTCTGCTGACCGCAGGCGAATGGCGAGCACAGCTCGACCGCCTTGTCGATCTCGCTCGTCAGCCGAACGTGACGCTCGGCGCGGTCCCGTTCGACACGACATCACCCGTCGAGCCGCACCAGTACCACGCCTACGCGATCATCGGCGACCCAGACGTCGACGCCAGCGCTGTGGTACTCGCCGAGACCGTCACCAGAGGGCTCTCCATCCGCAGCACCGGAGAGATCACCGACTACGTGCAGCACTGCTCTGCCCTGATCCACTCCGCCGTCACCGGCGATGACCTCGTTGCTTGGCTCCAGGAGATTTCCACGCGGGACACCTCGTCATGAGTCACGCGCCGAGCTAGTCGGTTTCTCGAATAGAGGTATCGACTAGCTCGGGTACCTTGACAACTCAAGAGCGAGACGGGGGCGATGCGACGGAGGGCGCCCTCACACGAGGGCGCCCTCCGTCGCAGGACTTCGTTGATCAGCAGGTATGCGGGATCGGGCGTTCAAAGAGCACGGCGGATTCCCGAGCCGGGTACGGAAGCTGCTCGGTGTTGGCCTTCCGGACGAACCTGAAGCCGATCCGGCGGTAGTAGTCGTGCAACGCGGTGTTGTTGGTCCACGCATCCAGCCGGATCCAGTGGCGCCCCAGCCGGCGGCCGACTTGTTCGGCGTGCTGGAGCAGCTTCGCGGCGATGCCACGGCCTGCGTGGCTGCGCTTGACTACGAGCCGGTGAATGACCACGGCATCGGCCAGGTCCGCGGAACTCCACAGACCGGGGTCGCTGTTGAGGTCGATCGTGATGGTGCCGACCGGCTCCCCATCGTCCTCAGCCAGCCAGACGCTGCCAGCTGCCACGTTGCTCTTGAGCGCGTCGATCCGCACCGGGTACTGCCACTGGTCGGTGCCCTGCTTCGCGAGCCATTCACTGACCTCAGTCCACATCGTTGCCACCACGTCGGCATCGCGTTCATCGCGGGCTTGGCGAATCGTGATGGTCATCGGTTTGCTCCACCGTGGTGTCGCTCGAACTGGATGATGTGGCGATCGCCGGGTAGGACGAAGTACTCCACGCGGACGATCTTGTCGTCAGCGGTGAGGCCAGTGACGTAGTGCACTGCCACCGGTGTTCCCGCGCCGATTTCGAGCCGGCGTGCTTCATCCGGGGTGGGCATCCGCACGTAGAAGTCGTCGATCGCCAAGACTTCCGAGCCGATGATTTCCTCGATCACTGTGTTCGAGCCGCGGGGGATGTCGGCCGGGTCCGCGACCTCTGTCCCTTCAGCCAGTTCCCGCAGGTAGTACGTGTCGTTGATGTTGAACGGTTCACCATCTAGCCAGCGGATCCGCTTGCGGACGACCACCGAGGTCCCCGGTTCGATGCGAAACCGTCTTGCCACTGGCTCTGGAGCAGGCTCGATTGCGATCTCGATCGTTTGCGAGGGTGTTCGTCCCTGGTTGATCAGGTACGACATGTAGCGGTCAAGGGTGGAGGAGATCCGTGGGTCTCGCTCGGCCTGGGGTCGGTACACCATCGGCTCGGTGACCTTCACGATCCGGCCGACCCCCGACTTCGCGACGATCAAGCCCTCTTGCTCCAGGGTCCGAAGAGCGTGCCGCACGGTCACCCTGCTGACCTGGTAGTCCTCTCCGAGCGCTGCTTCTGAGGGAATTTTTTCTCCAGGTGCCAGGTCGCCGCTGCTGATCTGTTTGCGCAGGTCATCGGCCACTTTTGTGTGTAGCGGCTGTTGGTTCATCCGGGCCCCTTCTGCGTCTTGGCTTCGTTTCCCTGTTGACGGGGAGCATACCTGTTACTACATTCTCATTCAGTCCACCTGTTACAACAGGTAGTACGGGAACAACTGGAACAACATGTGGAGGTAGCGATGATCGGCAGCACGATCGACTGGGTTGAGGTGGATCGCGACATGGTCGAGGTGCTGATGCACCTGGAGCAGGTCCCGGCGTTCGCTGACGAGCTGGCCGATCACTTCGCCGAGGACTTCTGCCGCTCGGTCGACTCGGTCGAGGAGATCTACGAGCGCCAGGTGCTGGCCGGTGTCGCTCTCGCCCCAGTGATCACGTTGCCGATCCCGGCCTCCCAGCTCCGTCCGCCCGAGCTGCAGCGCGCCGCCGCCTGACCCCCGGCAGGTCGAGCGCGCTCTCATCGGTGCCGCTCCAGCACCGGATCAGCGCTCGGGGAACTCATGCCCCCGGATCCCCCGAGCGCTGGTCAGGCCACTGGAACGCCAGCAGCCGAAGCACCACTTGTTCTTTGAAGTCGTGAATACAGCGGGACTGAGCCCAGCACCCCGGCCCTGTTCGTCGCAGGTCCGTAGCCATCGCGCGCTGCGGATACCACGGTGAGCCTGGCCGGAGATCCACCGGAGTGGCCCGCGAAGGACGTACCGCAACGGCTCGCCCGCCACGCGTTCAGCGCGCGGGGGCTGGTGCGTCATGGCTCCCCAACCCGGGGGATGACCTGCGAGGTCATCACCACAGCCACAAGCCGCAAGCCCGTGTTCGTGGCTTGCCGGTCGCTCACCAGATCACAATCACCACCGAGTGGTGATCGGGCTGGTGGGCGTCTGCGGGAGGATCACGAACCACATCCAGTGGGATGAGTAGGAAGGACCACCACTATGTACGCCTCCCTTGCTCGGGACGGTGCGCCTGCCCTGACCCTGGGAGGCGTCGAGCCCGATGCCTTCACTGATCATGGGGGCCTGATCGTTCCCAAGCACGCCGTGTCGAGGCGACCCGATCAGACCGTGATCGAGGAGGCCAGCGTCGACTCCGAGCGGCCGTTGGCGGAGGTGCGGGAGCTGCACCCGGCCACGGTCAACACCGACACCGACCAGTTCCCGGCCGTCACCGACGAGATCGAAGACGAGCCCGAGGACGAGCCCGGCCCGGACTTCTCCCGGTCGGTGACGGTCACAGCGATGCCGATGCCCGTGCCGGCGCCGCCGCGCACCGAGATCCGCATGAAGCCGGTCCCGGTCGAACCGGTCAAGCAGGACGCGGAACCGGCGGACGAGACGGAGACGCCGAAGGCGAGCAGGACGACGCTGGTCGGGCTGCTGCTCGGCGAGAAGATCGAGGCTGAGGTCCCCAAGAGCGCGGTGGTCACCGCTGGGGTCTTCCTGGTCCCGGTCGCGGTGATCGCGTTCGCGTTGTCGTTCCAGATCACGCTGCCGCTGATCAAGGCCGGTGGCTGGTCCGGGACGGTCGCGCTGATGGGGCCGCTGCTGCTGGACGCCGCCGCCACGGCCGCGGCGATCTTCGGCACCCTGTCCCGGCACTACCTGTTCGTCCGGTCCGGGCGGCTGCTGTTGATCCTGGCCACGGTGCTGAGCGTGTGGCTGAACATGGACGGCCACGCCTTCTACGCAAAGCAGCATCCCGGCAGCGGCGAGTCGCTGGCGATGATCGCCTACAGCATCGCTGTCCCGATCATCCTGGCCATCCTGATCCACCTGTTCGGCACCGCCCTGGGCGTCTACCTGGAACAGAAGCAGGAACAGGAACGCCGGGAAAAAGCCGAGGCCGAGCGGGCCGAGCGGGAACGGCTGGAAGCCGAACGCAAGCGAGCGGCCGAGGCCAAGGCAGCCTCGGAGCGTAAGGCCCTGGCCGATGCCGCCCAGGCCGAGCAGGACGCGCGGATCGCGGCGCTGCCCAAGCCCAAACGCGGTGAGGTCGCCAGCAAGCAGGTCGGCATCGCCTACGGCATCGCGTACCAGGCCGCCACGTTCGCGCCGCTGCGCGACGTGCTCAAGGACGCCGGCTACAAGCTCCCGGCGTCGGAGACCACGATCAAGAACTGGCTGCCGGAGATCCGCAAGGAACTCGGCCTGGCCTGATCCGCCCGTATTCACACCACCCGGGGCTTGAAGGTCCCGGGTGGTGTGGGAGTCGGACGGCTCATCTTCCAACCGAAAACGTGCGAACGGCCCGGTCTGCCTACCGGGCCGTTCGTCTTGTTACGAGGAGGTCCTCGTGTCAGCACCGACCACGATACCGGCGGCTCCGCCCGCCGATCTTCCGACCGATCTGCTCGGCGACACCCTCGTCCACGAGGGGCTGGCGGAGTCGCTCAACGCGTTGCTGGAGGCCACCGCCGTCACCGAGCAGCGCCGCGTCTTGGCCGTTAACGCCTTCGGGCAGTGGTGCACCAAGGACGCGCTCGGCGGCTGGCAGCCGCACCGGTCCTACATGGCTGCCTACGAGGTCGCGCACGCCGAGGAGGTGGCGTGATGAACCCGGAGGCCACCGAGGCGGCGGTGAAGGCGATGTCGGCGCGGATCACGCAGGTCGCGCTGGAGCAGGTGGCCGGGGGTCGGGTGCCGAGGGCTGACGAGGTGGAGCACGCCGGGCAGGAGATTGACCGGGTGCAGCGGCGGGACCGGCGCCTGGTGCTGATCGAGATGACGGCGGTTCTGCTGGTGATCGCCGCGTTGCTGGTGCTGCCGAATGCGTTCTGAGCAGCAGTCGCCCGGACATCTCCATCTCGGGATGTCCGGGTTGTGGGCTGCTCAGCCCGTTGCCTGGTGAGGAGGTTGCTCATGTGCGAGATCCACGAGGGGCATGACGAGGTCGTGGTGGAGCGGCTTGGGGATGGCCGGTACGAGGTGCACACCGACCTCGGGTTCTGGGCGGTCGAGCCGCGTGAGGTGGTGGTGGAGGCCATCGCCCACGGCGTGGACGTCTACGACCGCCGCACGCGTGAGCTGGTGACCGACGTCAGCGCGCTCTGAGCTGCACTCGCCAGCACGAACGCGTGGTTCGTGCTGGTTCTGGGCTGCTCAGCCCGCACACGACAGGGAAGGGAGGGGCGCGGTTGCGGCGCCGGATCAGGTTGGTTCTGGAGAACGCCCACGACGGCGGGTTTTGCGAGCTGGTGGACGTGTTCCTGGACCCCGAGCACCCCAGCTCGTGCGAGGTTTTCGCCCGGCACTTCGTGGCGATGGCCGCCCGCGCGGCGCAGGAGGAGATCGAGCACGACATCGAGCGGATGCCGTGGCTGCACGACTACACGCTGCTGGTCTGCGAGGGCGGCAACACCAACGACGTCCTGCTGCGCTACCGGGAGGGGTGAGGAAGTGGGTGCTGAGGCCGCGCGCCGCGGTCGGCGCGCCGCTGGGGCGGACACGCCGCGGCGCCGCGTCACCGTCGCGAACAAGACCCTCGCGCGGGTGGCCGCGCAGCGTGCTCGGCTCTCCAGCGGTTTCGCGAAGGCCAGGACGGACCGGGAGCGGCTGGCGGTGCTCTGCGATGCGCTGCGCGCGGCCTCGGCGCCCGGCTCGCACCAGCCGCCCGGCACACAGCCGTCGTTCGGGCCGCTGCTGGCGGCGCTGCGCACCGCGGTCGCCGAGCTGCACCAGGCGCAGGAAAAGCACGCTCGGCGGGTCCTCGACATCGAGGCCCGCGCGAGGCGACGACGAGAACGGAAGGAGGCAGCATGACCATGAGCAATTCCCAGGCGGCTGCGGCCGCTGCGACCGCGCCGGATCCTGAGGACCAGCAGGCCGTGCCGGAGCGGCCCGAGCTGCGGCTGATCTCCGGCGTGGATGACCTGGAGGTGCCGGAGGGCACCGAGGCGCAGCCCCCGCTGCCCTACCGCATCCACGCCGGGCTGGCCGAGGCGCTGACCAAGCTGCCCGGGATGTGGAGCCAGCGCCAGCCCGCCCTGGCCGAGATCGTGGAGTACTCGCTGCACGGTGACTGGACGGCCAACTCGAAGTGGCGCTCCGCGCACCTGCTCGGCGTGATCCTGCTGTGCCTGCCCGCGGGGCTGCTGGCGGTCGCGTTGATCCACCTGTCCCGCAAGCCCAGCCGGGTGCTGATCGCCCTGGCGGTGCTGCTGATCCTCGGCTACGCCCTGTAGGAGGTTGTCCACGATGGAACAGATCTTCACGTGGCTGCTGCCCTCGAGCATGCTCGGGCTCGGCGGTCGCCTGCTGCTGATCTCGTTCGTGCTCCAGCTGCTGACCCCGCAGAATTCCAAGGCCGCGATCTGGCTGGCGGTGATCGGAGGTTTCGGCGTCGGCGGCGGTGCCGGCGGGTGGCTCGGGCAGCGCCTGGCGGGCGCGACGACCGCGGCCGCGTCGTTCACCGAGCGCTGGACCGCCCAGCTGGTGGGCACCGGATTCGGATTCTTGATCTTCCTGGTCCTGTTCATCTTCGTCTGGAAGTACGCGGGCAAGGGTGGTTCCGGGCTGCAGTCCAAGGGCAAGTCCAAGGTCGCCAAGGTCAAGCAGATTGCCTGGCTGCTGGGGTTCGCCCTGGCCGGCACCGCGGTGGCTGGGCTGCCCGAAATCTATGGCTGGGCCGACGGCGCCATCGGCGCCGTCCACTCCGGGATCACCGCCGCGCTGCCCTCCTGAGGGCGCGGCAGCGCCGAACGGTTCACCCGCGAACGGCGGTGTGCCGGGTTCGATTCCCGGACGGCGCACGCCCTCACCCCCAATTTCACCGAATGGAGCAGGCAATGGAGTTCGTGCTCTGGCTGGTGATCTTCGGTATCGCCCGTGTGGTCAAGGGCGGTGTGGAGAACACCATCGCGATCTTGAAGGGGACCGAGCCCCCGGAGATCACCAAGTTCAAGTCGAGACAGGAATCCGGTGGGTTCGGCTCGAAGATGGCCGGATTGCTGGGGCGTCCGCCGCGCAAGCCGAAGAAGGACAAACCGCCGAAGCAGCCGGGCGCGGTCCGTCAGGTGTTTCGGGCCTGGAAGGCCAACACCGCGGCGCAGGCGGTCGACAAGATGAACCGCCGTCACCAGCGGCGGACGGCGTGGTACCGCGAGCACGGCGCCGGCATCCAGGACGAGCGGTGGCACATCAAGCAGCAGGCCAAGCTGCGCAAGCAGCAGCAGAAGCTCGAGGAGCTGCGGGTGCGCAAGGGCTTGGTCGACCCGCCGGAGCAGGTTGAGGGCCAGGTGGTCGAGCCCCAGCCCGAGCAGCAGGAGCGGCTGCCGGAGAACGTCGCGAGCCTCGACCAGGCTCGTGAGAAGAAGGGCCAGAACGACGGCCCGGCTGAGCAGATCGACCCGTGGTTGGAGCGAGCGAAGAAGGACCCGCACTTCTGCGTGATGGCGCCAGAGGGCGAGGTCAATCGCCACAAGCGGAGCGTCATCGAGCCGGACCGGTGCCAGTGGTGCGACAAGTGCCTGGGCGGTCCGCCTGGTTCCGCCCAGCAGGACGAGGCGGTCAAGGACGGTGACCAGACCGAGTCCAGCGCCGAGCCCGCGCAGGCCAAGAGCGCTGCTGAGAAGTCCACCGATCTGGCTGCCACCACGGCGGCCAGCACCACTACTTCTGGAGGTACCGGCATGTATGAGGCCGCTGCGGACAGGCTGCACGAGAAGGCCGCTGACATCGACTCCTACAACCAGGACTTGGCCGTGTTCGCGGAGCGGTTGGCGACCGACGGGTGGGGTGTGGAGGTGACCGGGCCGCCCGCCGACATCGCCGGGTCGTTGGGGGAAGCCGCGGGGATCATGCGGGACGTGGCGAACTCGATGCGCGAGCAGGGCGGCAACGTCGCCCGGGCCTACGAGGCGGCACCGTTCGCGCCGGACAAGGACAAGCTCGTGCGCGTCTGAGCCGCACTCGAGCACACCGCCCCACCATCCTCCAGCGGGTGGTGGGGCGGTGTGGTCTGTGGGCAGCTCAGCCCCATCTTCCACCTGATGTTGAGAGGATCCGTGATGGACATCACGACCGAGGCGACCCCGGCCTACATCAAGGACGGTCTGTGCCAGGCCGCCCAGGACCTGCGGGAGATCGCCGACGACAACGCCGCGATGCGCGCGGAGTTCGAGTCCGAGGGCTGGTCCGGGCTGGAGCAGCTGGCCATGGCCGGGGACAAGATCGGCGCGGCCTACGACTCCCTGCTGAGCCTGGGCGAGAAGTTCGGGTTGGCCGAGGAGGTCGCGGCGGCCTACCAGGCCAACGAGATGGTCGGCAGCAAGCGCACCGTCACCGAGGTCGAAGGCGCCTGAGCTGGCGGCCACACCGGCGGCGTGATTACCCAGCAGACCTGGTGGGACTGCTGGGTTTTCTTGTGGCCGGTCAACCACCACCTGCACGCTTTGCAGCCGAGCCTTGTTGGGAGAAGGCCATGAGCATGACCGTGTCGATGCCGAAGATGCCGCGGGCCAAGCGGCGGTGGGCGACCGAGCAGACCGCGGCGCACTCGGCGACCACCACCACCGTCAAGCCCCAGGCGAGTGCTGCGGTTCCGCCGGAGCACCGGGCGGCGATCCTGGAGCGGGCGAGCCTGCGCCGCTGGCCGTGGACCGCCGCGGCCACCACCGCCGGTCTGGGCGCGATGTCGTGGGGCTTCACCGCGCTGTTCGCCACCGCCGGGGTCGGTGCGGCGCCGGTGGCTGGCACCGTGGCCGGGCTGCCGTTGGCGATCGGGTTCATCGCCGCGTGGAAGGCCCGCGACGAGGCCCGCTGGATCCCCGACATCGCCGCCGGGGCGGCCGCCGCCGCGGGGTTCACCTTCTGGTGCGGGATGACCGGCTGGTCCTGGTGGCACACGCTGGTGTTGCTGGTCGGCACCGTCGTGCTCGGCGCCCGCTGGTGGAACGCCCACCCCGTTGGCCCCGGCATCGAGCCCCTCTGGGAACCCGCCGACACCGAGATCGCCACCGCAACCGAGGTGGTGCCGGAGTCGGCGAAGACCGCCGCACCGGAGCCGGATCTGCTCGCGGAGCTGTGGGAGGCGAACCTGGGCGGGCCGAACAAGCGGTTCGCCGGGTCCTACCTCACCGACCGCCAGGACACCGAGTACACCACCTCCTACACCGTGCAGCTGGTCTCCGGCGACCAGACCTACGAGGCGTTGATGAACCACGCGATGTATGTCGCCTCGGGGCTGCAGATCGACCGGACTGACCTGGTCATCGAGCCGCCCACGCGCACCAAGGGCGGGAAGAGGGGCGGGGCCGACACCGCCAAGCTCACGGTGATCACCACCGACCCGGTCGCCGAACCACGCTTGTGGTCGGGCCCGCGGTGGAACAACGGCCGGGTCGAGGGCCTGGGCCGCTACATCGACGGCTCCGGCGAGGTCGGGGTGAAGATCTTCGACCACAAGGGCTCCAAGCGCCTGATGATCGTCGGCGACTCCGGCGGCGGCAAGTCCGCCGCCGCCAACACCATCGTCACCTCGGTGATGTCCTCGGGGCTGTTCAACCTGATCTACATCGACCCCAAGGGCAACTCCAGTGCGGCGCTGCGTGGCGTCGCGCGGGTGGCGATCATCGGCAAGGAAGCCGCGTCGAAGGCACCGCAGCTGATGGATGCGCTGCGTGCCCACCGCTCGGCGTGGTCTACGGCCAACGGCAAGGACCTGCTGCTTCCCAGCGCCTCGTTCCCGGGGCTGTTCACCCTGCACGACGAGGTCGGGTTGATGGCCAAGGACCATGCCTGGGCCAACGCCTGGGGCGAGTTCGCCAACATCCAGCGCTCGCTGGGGATCCCAATCGCCGGGATGAACCAGTACCTGCACGAGAGCTACTGGGGCGGGGACCGCGTCCGTTCCGCGTTCGCCCAGCAGGTCGTCGCGTTCCGGATCTCCAGTAAGAGCGACGACCTGGTGCCGGGGCTGGAGTTCAAGCCCCGCGACCTGCCGGTGGACGAGCACGGCGAGACCATCCCCGGCTTCGCGGTGCACGTCGGCCTCGGGCGCCGCAACGTCCCCGCCCTGTGGGACTGGTTGCCCACCGACTCCGACCTGGAAGATGACCCGGACTTCACCCCGCCGTACCGCACCAGCACGGCGTTCGAGACGTTCTTCAAGACCCCCGACCTGCACCCTGTCGACGTCGCCGCCATCGAGTCCATCCTCGGGCCCGCCATCAACGGACGGTGGGTCGTCGGGCCCGGCGGTAGCCACCAGTTCGAGAAGAAGAAGAAGGGCTCGGCCGCGGGCAGCGCTGGCGGTCGGCAGTCCCGCGGCGGTTTCGGTGCCAGCACATCGGAGGAGGGCGGGTCGCGGTCCTCCGGTGAGCAGTGCAGGCCCCGCGTGCTGGCCCTGATCGAGGGCGGCACCACCCGTCGGGCCGAGATCATCGCGGCCCTGCCGCAGTTCGCGGAGAAGACCGTGGACAAGGCTTTGTCCGAGCTCGTCGCCGATGGGGAGGTGTGCAACACCGCCCGCGGCGTCTACGAGGTCTGAGCCGCACTCGACCAGCCGCCCCGCGCCACCGTCGGCGTGGGACGGCTGGTCTGTGGGCAGCTCAGCCCACACCTCATTCCCCTTTTGCCCACTTGTCCTTGGGAGGGGCCGTGTCGACCGATCGAGGTGGTTCGCCGCCCAGCAGCGTCGGCACCTGGTCACCACGGCGGTGCTCGGCGTCGTGGTGACCACCGGCAACTCAGTTCCGTCCACTCAGGAGGCACCGACGATGCGCATCACGGAACAGCACAGGACCGCGGCCAGGACCGCGGCATGATGGGCCGCACCCACGCGTTATCCGGCGCCCTGGTCGGACTGCTAACCGGGCCTCTGGTCGGGCTGCACACTGCGGTGGAGGTGCTGCCGTTCGCGGCGGTGACCGCCGGGTACGCCCTGGTGCCAGACCTGGATCACCCGCGGGCGACCGCATCGCGCAGCCTCGGGGTGTACACCGGCACGCTGTCGCGGCTGCTGCGCGCTGTCTCGGCGTGGCTGTATGCCCGCACGAAAGGACCCCGCGCCGCACGCGGGGACGGTACGCACCGGCATTTCACCCACACCGCCGTGTTCGCGGTGCTGTTGGGCGCGGTGTGCTGGGCCAGTACCCAGCTCGGCGGCCTGGTCGCGGTGGTGGCGTGGATCGGCTTCGGGCTGCTGCTGGCCGTCGACCGGCTCGGCATGATCGCGCTGGTCGCCTTCGCCGCCGGTGCGCTGGCCTGGATTCCGGTTGTGCTCAACGGAATCGTCGGTACCGAACTGGCGGTGGTCAGCGACGGGCTGTGCGACTGGCTGTGGATCGCGGTGAGCCTCGGCTGCCTCGTTCACGACGCCGGGGATGCGCTCACCGAGTCCGGCTGCCCGATCCTGTGGCCGATCCCGATCGCCGGGGAGACCTGGTACGAGATCCGGCCTCCCGCCGTCGTGAGGTTTCGCACCGGCCGCGCCGCCGAGCAGTGCGTGGTGTTTCCCGCACTGGCCGCCGGGTGCGTGCTGGCGCTGCCCGGCGCCTGGACGGTGCTGACCCACCTCGTCCTCACCGCTGTCGAGCGCTGAACCGCACTCGCCAGCACGGCGCCGCGCCGGGGCTCCGTGCTGGCTGTGGGCTGCTCAGCCACAGCCCTCCTCAAGGACAGGAGTTGAACATGGTGATCAGGTGCATCATCTGCGATGACGACGACTACCACAACGACCCGGACAACTACGACGAGAACGGCGTGTTCATCGGCGGGCAGAAGAAGCGCTGAGTCGCACTCGACCGGTCGCCTCACCCCGATTCAGGGGTGAGGCGACCGGTTTCTGGGCCACTCAGCCCTGCCAAGTCCGCTCGCCGTCGGCTACGACGGCGTCGACCGATTGGAGACCCCATGTCGACCACCGTTGAGGACCTGCTGCGTCACGCCAAGGACATCGCCTTCGTCGCGGAGGAGCCCCCCGCGAGGGACCTGCCCTCGTTCATCGACCAGCTCAACTGCGCGGCCACGAACTTCAACGTGGCTGGGATCAGCGGCTACGAGAACCTGGAGGATGCCGCGGTGCTGCTCACCGAGGCGTACGAGACGGCTGACGAGCAGGAGCGCGGCGTGCTGCTGAGCCGCGCCGAGAAGCGGCTCACGCACGTCTGGGACATGACCCAGGAGTACCGAACCATGCTGTGAGGCAGAACAGGCCAAAACGGGCCCACCTCATTCAGGTGGGCCCGTTTTGTTTTCGATCACCGGATCCCCCGGGGCGGCTCCACCTTCCACAGCCGAGGCGCCCCTGAAGATCCGGCCCACCCTCCGTTGGAGAGGAGTTTCCATTATGCAGAGGGAGCAGAGGGATTGGCGGCATGAGGCGGTGTGCCGCGAGCAGGACCCGGAGTTGTTCTTCCCCGTCGGGGACAACGGCCCGGCCGTGCTGCAGACCGCCGCGGCCAAGGCGGTGTGCCAGCGCTGCCCGGTGGCCGCGCAGTGCCTGGAGTGGGCCCTGGCAACGGGGCAGGACGCCGGGGTGTGGGGCGGGATGAGCGCCGCTGAGCGGCGTGTGCTCCAGCGCCGCACCCCGCTCGGCGTGAGCCACCCACGCCGTGCGCGGTGCGCGGGTCCTGGCCCGCACCTCGGAGAGGAACAGCCGTGACTGAGTGGACCACCTGGGAGCCCTTCGCGATGCCGCAGCCGCGACGGTGGCGAACGCCGCGCCACGTAGTTGTGGTCCCGGACCTGTTCGACGTGGCCTCGGGGGTTGCTGACGTGGCCGAGGTCTGGGCAGTCATGGCTACCTTGCCGCAGCACACCTTCCAGGTGACCACCTGGGAGGGGCACGATCGGATGCGGTCGCTGCTGACCAGCCCGGGGTTTGGTGACTTGGTGCGGTCCCGGGCGGCCCGCGAGGGCGGGACCGCTGACCTGCCCTGGCCGCTGCCGAACGTGTGGGTCGGTGTCGGCGTGCGGGACCAGGAGCAGGCCACTCTGCGTGTCCCGGACCTGCTGGCGATCCCTGCGGCAGTGCGATTTGTCTGGGCCCAGCCGCTGGTGGGCCCGCTTGATCTGGGGCAGGCGGCGCAGGCGCTCGATTGGCTGCTGCTCGGTGGTGATATCGGTCCAGCTTCCCGACCGTTGCAGCCCGCCTGGGCCCGCGCGCTACGCGACCAGTGCACCGCGGCCGGGGTGGCGTTCCACTTCATCGGCTGGGGGTCCTGGGCTCCGGTCCGACCGCCCGAGCGGCTGGTGGGTCAGGTGGGACACCGGCAGATCATGCGTCAGGTCGGGTTTGCCCACGCGGGGCGAGTGCTCGATGACCACACCTGGGAGGAGATGCCCACGGCCGGAAAGGGCGCGCGTGGTGCGCGGCGGGACTCCGACCGCACGACCCAGGGCCTGTTGTTCGGGGAGGAGGGGGGTGGGCGATGAGCTGGGAACCGTACTCCTTCGTGGTCCTGCGCTGCGATGGGGAGACCACCAGAGGCCAGTGCCCGGCGCTCCTTTTTGACAAGGACGCGCTGCAGCTGGCCTTCGACCCTGACGGCAGCCACTACAGCGTGCCGGTGCTGTTCAGCAGCCCGACCGATCAGATCGACGAGCTGACGCTGCAGTACGAGGGGTGGATTCTGATCAAGGGCCGGGCGTTGTGCTCGGAACACGTCAGGGCCCAGGAGTACCTCGCGCGTGCGGCGCTGGAGGGGCTTCCGTTCGGCGACTGAACCCTCAGGCCCGCCGGTGAACCGGTGGTGCCGATGTCTCACCGCGCCCAGCCCGGTGTCGGGCCGGGCGCGGTTCCGTCGTTCACGAAAGGCGCAGGATGCTGACGTTGTATGACGAGTTCGCGGGCTGGGGCGGCAGTTCCCAGGGTTTTGCTGCGGTGCCGGGTGTTGAGCTGGTGATGGCCGCTAATCACGACGAACTGGCGGTGGAGGTTCACGGGATGAACTTCCCCGCCGCCGACCACTTTTGCGGCGATGTCGCCAAGACCGACATCGCCCGCTTCCCCGCGGCGGATCTGTTCTGGGCCTCGCCGAGTTGCCCGCCGTGGTCCAACGCGCGCGGTGTGCGGCGGGACTTCGACCGCACGACCCAGGGCCTGTTGTTCGGGGAAGAGGTCGTGGACCCGAACGTTACGCGGGCGCGGGCGCTGATGCAGGAGGTGCCCCGCTACCTGGAGGCGATGATCCTGCGGGGCCGACCGGTGTTGGCCGGGGTCATCGAGAACGTCGTGGAGTGCCGCCGCTGGGACCAGTGGCGGCACTTCCGGCGCCGGATCGAGCTGGCCGGATACCGCACCCGGCTGATCGCTCTCAACAGCATGCACGCCGCACCGCGCACCACCTGGTGGGCGCCGCAGTCCCGGGACCGCCTGTACCTGGCCTACTGGTGGGCTCGGCTCGGCCGGGATCCGGACTGGGACAAGTGGTTGCGGCCCCGGGCTTGGTGCCCGGACTGCGGCGAGTTCGTCGACGCGCTGCAGGTGTTCAAGCAGGCAGGCGTGGACATGGGCCGCTACGGCCGTGGCGGCCAGTACCTCTACCGGTGCCCGCGGGTGTCGTGCCGCAACCGCATCGTCGAGCCAGCGGCCATGCCGGCGTCCTGGGCGATCGACTGGTCGCTGGCTCCGGGGTGCACGATCGGGGAGCGCGAGGAGCCGCTCAAACCCGCCACGCTGGAACGGATCCGGGCGGGCCTTGCCAAGCACGCTCGCCCGCTGCTGGCCCCGGCTGGCGGCACTTGGCGTCAGGCCGCGGTGTCGGTGGGCCAGCCGATGCCGACCCGCACCACCCGGGAAACCGACGGGCTGGTGATCCCGCCACTGGCTGTACCGCTGACCTCCCGGGCCGGCCGCCGGGCGTACTCGGTCGGCGAGCCGCTGCGGACACAGACTTGCCGCCAGGAGACCGCACTGGTGCTGCCGCCGTTCATGACGACCCTGCGCGGCGGCGGCAGCAAACGGTCCAGCTACGGCGTGGACCAGCCGTTGGCGACCTTCAGCGCCGACGGCTACCACCACGGACTGGTCACCCCGCCCGGCACCGAGCACCTGAGCCGGGAACAGCTGCTGATGTCCTACTACTCCAACGGAACCACCCGCCGCACCTCGGAACCGATGGGGACGCTGACCACCAAGGATCGCTACGCCCTGATCAGCGTCGACCACCACACCCCGGCGGTCGAGGACTGCACGTTCCGCATGCTCACCCCGCGCGAGATCGCCGCCGGCATGGCCTTCGCCGACGACTACAAGGTCAAGGGCAGCAAACGCAAGCAGGTCCGCGGCTTCGGCAACGCCGTCACCCCACCGGTCTCCGAGCTGCTGGGCTGCGCCCTCGTGGAGGCCGTCACCGGCGAGGACATCTCCCGCCACACCACCAAGGAGACCTGATGCAGGATTCCGACACCACCATCACCAGCGAGCCGATGACATTCAGCCCCAGTTGCCGTTGCGATCCTGAGGCGCAGAGCGTCGTTGTGTCGTTCCGCTACACCACCAGCGACCCGCTGGTGGTGGCCCTGGAGTTCGCGGGCGGACCGACATGGCTGCTGCCGCGCGAGGTCCTGGACCCGATGGCCGCACCGGATCCGGTTCCCGGCGCGGCCATCGTCGCGGACTGGGACGAGAACGCACTCGAACTGCAGCTGAGCCTGCGCGACGCGGAACACCGCGAGATCCACCTCGTCTTCTGCGCCTTCGATCCGTCGCTGAACGAGTTCGTGGACGAGATGTTCGGCCTCGTCCCGCTCGGCGAGGAGCAGCACCAGCTCGACTGGAATCGCCTCCTGACATGATCCAGCACCGCCGACCCCCTGGGGTTCCGCCGACAGCTCGGCGGAACCCCAGGGGGTTTTTGTGTTTCATCAAGACTGTTGTTTCAGTATTGAATGAAATCGTCGTCGCGCGGTGGCCAAGGGTCGTGAAGAGCACCTGACCCCAGGTCCACACCCGGATGTCGTCGAAAACATGCGTTTTGAGGTTCACCCGTTCGGGGAAGACAGGATGACCAGCTACGTTGCCCGGCATGGGTTTCTCCACCGAGCAGATCTTGGCCGCTCTCGGTGCGCTCGACATCGACCCCGCTGCACGCCGCCCTGGTCGGTCTGCTGTATCGCAAACTCGCCATCGAGCTGCGGGACATCGTCACCGGCGCGCCGACCGTGCAGCAGTTCATGGCCCGCGCCCCGCGCCTCCGGGAACTGGTGCTCATCGGCGAACTGGAACACCACCTCGCCGATGACCGGCACCTACCGCACCGGTGGCCTCGGAGTCGACATCGCAGAGGTCAACACCGCGGGCGAACGGCTGATCATCGCCCGGCTGCGTACCGTCGCCGAGGCCGCCACCGCCCACTCCGAGGCGATGGAGCACGTCCTGGCCACCACGGTAACCCCGGCGTAGCGACGACCCTGGAGGAACCATGAGCGACTACGACGATCTGGCCCCCGACGTTCAGGCAGCCCGCTTCGGCGCCGCAATGGCGGCCCGAGGGTTCACCCCCGACGACGTCGCCGCGCTGGTGCGCAACGCTCAACCCGCGCTGGAGGAGGCTATACGCGCGGTCGCTGACGGAGCCGACCCCAGCACCCTGCGCTTCCTCATCCGCTAACCAGGACCCCGGGAATCGCGCCCCCGGGCGCGCGCAGCCGGGTGTTGCCGCCTGAACCCGCGTGCTGCTGCGAAGCGAAGGCGGGTAAGCAGGAGGCATGACATCACCCCTGATTCGACTGTCCCCCGCGGTCGAGGACGAACTTGGTCACCAGCAGGCCGCGCTCGTGCGCTCCGGCCAGGCCGCCGCCCCGGAGTACGAGTGCCTGATCTGCCGCGAGCCCGGGGACATGCGCCGCGAGCCGTCCTGCGCAGTGGTGTTCGTCAACGAGCAGGCCCAGTTGCTGTGCTGGGTGCACGCCCGCTGCGGCGAGTCGACCGTGCACCCCATGGGCGAGCTGGAAGCCCGCTACGGCCGAGCAGACCAGGAAAAGCCCCGCCAGGGCGGCAAGCGCACCGCAGGAGTACCCGACACGACCTTCACCACCCTGTTCCTCCTGCGCGACGAGATCTACCCGGGTGTGGTCGTCGTGCCCGGCGAGAGCACCCGGATCGTCATCCCCGGCGGCCCGCACCTGCGCGACACCACCATCGAGTCGCTGCGCCAGCAGGGCCTCGGCCCCGTAGACCTCTCCGGGCAGCAGTGGCCGGTCGAGCTGGACCGCTGGGCCGTGCGGGTCGACCGGGGCCACCTCGCACGGATCACCAAACCCGGCGGAACCTGGTGGGAAAGCGACAAGCGACCGGCGCTGGACGCCGACTGGCGCCGGGCCGCCAACGCCACCCGCAAGGCGCTGTTCCTCGTGGCCGCGACCGACCTGCCCGAAGACGACTTGGCCGGCTTCCGGGCCGCGATCATGGCCGCCGCCGCCGACGAACGGGTCGTCGGGGCGCTGATGCCGATCCGGGGCACGCTGTCCTGACCTCGATCACCTGGTGGTGGTGCCCAACCAGCAGATCCCCGCAGCCCGAGCCGACAATCGGCAGACCAGGCACGAAGAGGAGCCGCGGGACGAACGTCGGATCAACGTCGGAACACCGTTGTGGTCCAGCTGCACCGTCGGCATCCACGCCCCGTGCGGGTTCTCGTGCGGCGGAGGTCACGATGGCAGCGCGTTGTGGGGAAAACGTGGGGAGCTCCCCACGCTTCGGCCGACGTCGCTGGTCAGGGGATATTTCGCGATCTTCTGCCCCAGCACCAGCTCGGTGGGCTCCCCGCGGGGCTGATTGACGAGCGCGCACCTGGCCCGGCAGCACCGGAATTCCGGCGCTTGGCCCGCGCGGGCCTTGACGGTGCCAACACCACGATGTTCGACGAATGCGCCCACATGTCCCCGGCCCAGCGCCGCGCGGCGGCCAACACCGCCGCCGACATCCTCATCGGGCAGTTCCCGCGCTGACCTTCGAGAAAGAGCCTCACAGAGCGCCGAACACGGCACGCCCCATACCACGGCTACCCCCCGCACTTGGGAGCCGCACAGGCGATCTCAGCCCCTCTAGGTCTCTGACCTGCGGTTTTTTCGGGCTTTCGGGGTGTTCAGCTCGTACGCAGGTGGCTTCGCTCATCTGGGCGCCGACAACTCGACCCGCTCTGCGTGGATCCGGTAGGCCTTGCGCTCCGCCGGTGACGCGTTGTCGGCGCCCAGTTCGGCTGCGGCGGAGAGCAGCGCGTGGTGCACGTCGGGCAGCGCGGTGACGTGCAGGCTGTAGCCCTGGCCGCGCCGCACCTCACGCCCTGTCAGCAGCGCGTCCCGCTCGGCGTCGCCCAGGTCCTCGTGGTCGGCCAGGTAACGGGCGATCTTGCCGGGCATCTCGATGCGCACGGGCTGCGGTTCGCCGTCGGTGGCGTCGTGCGGTGCGGGGCGGCCGGGTAGCAGGTCGGCTACGGCGGTGCGGACGGCGACCCGGCTGACGTTGTGCTCGCGGGCCAGGGCGGCGACGCTGGCGCCGTCGCGGAAGGCCTGCCGGACCTCGTCCACGACGCCGAGTTCGGCGAGGCGGGGCCGGCGCCCGGAGGTGGCGCCGGTGGCCCAGGCGGCAGCCAGGCCGTCGCGGGTGAGCTCGTTTTGCAGGTCGCGTTGGAACTGCCCGACCGAGACCAGCACGTTGACCAGCATGGTGGTGGTCGCGTCGGTGGCGGCCAGATCGACGATGCCCGACAGCGCGCCGGAGAGCACCCGCAGCTTCACGCCGCGCTCACGGCACCATTCCCGGACCGCGAGGATGTCGGCCAGGTCCCGGCACAACCGGTACAGCTCCGAGACCGTCAGCCGATCGCCCGCCCGCGCGTAGCTCGCGAGTTCCTGGAAGCCCTCGCGCTCCAGCGCGGGGATCTTCGAGCTGGTCGCCGGGTCGGCGAACAGCCGCACCCCGTCAGCGCCGTCGACCAGGCCGTGCTCGGCGAGCAGGTGGGTCTGCCGCTGGGTGCTCTGCTCGTCGGTGGACACCCGCGTGTAGACCAGCTCCGCCATGATCGCGCCGCCTTCCCGGCGGTCGGGCGCCGCCTTCGGCAATCCTATGTGTCGTCAAACCCTGTCGTCAATCCGGAATGGATCGCATTGGATCAGCGCACCGGTTTCCCCATGATCCGGATCGCCAAGAGGTGGTCCGGAAGCCCTGTCGTCAAAGGGTCATTTGGCGACAGCAACGGATGGCGTCGGCGCCTGAAGTCCCCAGGGCTGACGCGACGCGCGAAAGGGCTCGTGATGCTCACCCGGTCGCCTCTTCGGTCACGTCGATCTCGTCGAAGCGCAACCGCCCGTCGCGGGCTCCGATGATCCCGGCCCGGCCTTGAGCTCGGGCCTGCGCCACCAGCGTGACCAGGTGCGCGCTGAGGTTCTGCGCATCCACCGGCTGTTGGCCACCGAGCTCCTCGAGCGCACACACCACGTACTGGCCAGGAGAAACCTCCCAATCGTTGCTGTTGCCGCTTCCGGATACGGTCTGGGTGTTGATCTTCAGCCGACCGTTCTCGCTCCAGGCTTTGACGATGAGGTCCGCGTTGATCAACGCGTTGCGCTGGGTCCTGATCCAGATGTCGTTCGCCATGAGCCGATCATGCCCGCCTGCTCAGCCAGCCCTGCTGCGCCATTCGAGCGATAACGAATCCTATACGAGCGGAACCGCTCGGGAGTGCGCTAGTGTCCTTGAAGCGAGCGAAACCGCTCGCCTAGTGAAGGAGATGCGCATGGTTCAAGGGCAGTCGTGGGATCGGTCGCCGCACACGCTGGCGCAGTTCGCGCGCCGGGCCGGGATCTCGGAGGGGCGGGCCCGCGCGCTCTACGGCACGACGCCGTCGGGGTTGCCGCGGCCGGACCGCACCGACGCTGATGGCCGGCCGTTGTGGTGGGCCTCGACCATCGACGCCTGGTGCGCGCGCACGGGCCGGGAGGTCAGCGGGGATTCGCTGTGGCTGTTCCGAGCCCCGCCCGCGAGCGGACCGGTGCCGGAGCTGCAGCGCGGCGTGGTCACGCTCGGCCGCCGCGGCCGAGCGCAGACATTCTTCGTGATCGTGTGGGACACCGAGCACGGGCACGTCATCTACCTGCAACCGCTGGAAGGCGCTGGCGGGGTGCACAAGGACGGGCTCGCCGTCTACGCCGCCGAGCTGATCGAGCCGCGCTGGTGGGCCGATGCCGTCGTCATCATCCCGATCGAGGAGCACCTGCGGTTCTTCCCCGCCCACGACGACAAGCCGCTGGCCTGGATCTACCAGCTCACACCCCGCGCGGAGAACATCAGCCGCGAACCGGAGGACAGCGGGGTGTTCGGCGGCGTGCGCCGGTGGTTCGCCCGCACCATGCCGCCCGAACTGACCGGCCCCGCCATCCCGCGCGCGCAGTGGGCCACCTCGATGGACCTCGACGAACTCGCCCCGGTGGTGGGCCGCTCCATCCCGGTATGGCTGGGCGAGACCACCAGCACCGACAACGCCGGCCGGGCCCTGGCCTACGACCGCACCTTCATCACGACCGACACCGTCACCGAGTGGCCGGCCGCCCAGGCCCGGCTGGACCGCGCGATCGAGATCGGCATGCCCGGCGACTACCCGTGCGCCTTCGCCGCGCTGGCCGTAGAAGCCGCCGAAGGCCTCGCTACGATCCGCTCCGCTCACGAGCACACCCCCGACACCGGGCCCGGCTGGTACCTGGTGTGCCGCCCCGCCCGCCCCGCCCCGCCGATCGAGCTGGAGCAGCAGATCACCGCGGCCCGGCTCGTCACCGACCTGGACCTGGTCGCCACCGAGCTGACCGAGCTGCGCGCCATCGAAGGCGAACTCGACATCGACGATCCCCGCGGCGAGGTCTACGCCGAGGCGATCCGACTGCTGGAATGGCAGCTGCGGCGCGCCGCCAAGGCGGCTGGCACCATCGACGACCTCAGCCACGACTACGTGCCCGTCGCCGACGACGGGCACCTGCGCTACCACGCGCCCTGGGCCGGGCCTGTGGTCGAGGCCTGGAGCAAGACCCTGACCCCGGTCGCCGACCTCGACGCCGTCCTGCGGCTGCGCCGGATCCACCGGCTCCTGGAGAACTACACCCCCGAGCACGTCCAGCGGGCCTACCGCGACCCGCACGGCCGCTACGTGCTGATCACGAACATGGGCGGTGAGGAGTGGGGCCTGGCGGAATGGCCCGCATCCCTGCAAGTCACCAGCACCTGGACCGACAAGACCGTCCTCGCCGGCGACCACGACGGCGGCACCACCACGACCCTGCTCGCCCTCACCCCCACCGACGACGGCCAGATGCAGGTCGACCCCGTCCCGCTGCCCGCGCGCAGCGACCGCGATGCCTTCGCCTACGGCTACGGCGGCGGCACCCCCGGCACCACCTACCAAGCGCTGCTGCGCACCGCCCTCGGCGACGGGCACACTCCCGCCCGCGTCGCCGACCTGATCCGCGCCCGCGATGACGACGGCAACCCGCTCAGCCAGCTCTGGGCCGCGATCACCGGCACCAAGGGCCCGCTGCGCCTGTCCTGGCCCCAGCTTCAGCTGTGGGCCCGAGCCGACCGAAAGCACCTCCAGAACCGGGAGAGCTGACCATGCTGAAGAAGATCTTCGCGCCCCGGCTGCGCGCCGGTGACCTGCTCATCGACCCCTCCGGCACGTGGCCGATCACCGACGTCGACCGCGACGGCCCCATCGTCCGCGTCACGGTCGCCACCAGCACCGGCACGATGAACCTGAGCATGCCGTTCCACACCACCGCCGTCATCCGCCGGTGACCACCAGCAATCCGTTCGCACAGCGCTCCGGCCAGTGCCAGCAGTTCGGCACCGGCCGGGCGACAGGCAGACGCCCTGATCAACTTCGAGAGGACGTGGCTTGGCATGGCGCACCACCCCGAGGATCCACCGGACCTGAGCAGCTACGACACGAGCGACCCCGCCGCCTACGAGTGGCTGTTGTCGGACCACCCCTGGGCACGAGCCGAACGGGTCCGGCGGCGCGCGGCGACCACCGACGCCGAGCTGGCCACCACCACGGCCGTGCGGGCCTGGACCGACCGCATCGACGCACTCGACCCGACGACGCGTCCCTTGGACCCCGCCTTCACCCAGAGGATGCGGAAACTGGCTCGGATCATGCGGCCGCTGGCCGACCAGCGGGAAACACGCGTGCAGCACGCCGCCGAGACCCCGGACGACGTGCTGGTCCAGGAACTGCGGAGCAAGTGGGAGATCAGCCGCCGCGTGGGCGATGACCCCGACTACCGCTACCCGCCCCACCTGATCGGCCCCGGTGCAGCGGCGTATCCACCGCCCGCCTCTGGGTTCGCCCCGCCGCTCGACGAACGCTGACCAGTGAACCGGTCCGCACTCCGTCGTTCCGGACCAGCATCGGCCCGGAACGACGAGGGAGCCGACCGGCTCACCAACGACAAGGAGCGAACGAGATGGCCAACACCGATCCCGAAGCCGTTGCCGCGCACCTGCGCACCCTCAACACGGCCGAGGAAGGAGAGGACTACCTGCGGTCGATCGGCCTTGACCGTGATCACGACGGGCTGCTCGCCGTGGCGGGGGAACTGGGGCTGACCCGCGTAGACAAGCTCACCAAACCGAAGCTCACCGAACGGATCATCAAGCAGGCCATCACGGCCCGCCGCAAGTACGAGGGCCTGAGAAGCTGGTGAATCCGATGGTGGGGGTCCGGGCCGCAGTCACCGGCCCGGACCCCCACCGAACGGTACGTCGTGGTGGAGGCAGGAATCAGCGAGCGTGCGGTCGAGGTGTTCGAGCACACCCTCGCCCGCCGGATCGATCACCATGCCGCCGCGTGATCGATCAACCGGCTGCTGCGGTGCCGGTTCAGGCCCTCTGCCTGCCAGGGCGCGTCGGCCATAAGATGATCTTGTCAGGAAGCGGTACGCGGCGGCGTTCCCGCCCCCGCGGTCGCCGGCCTCGGCGGGCGCGGGCACTTCGCCGACCCCGAACTGGAGCAAGCCCACTCTTCGACCTGTTCCGCTAAAACGCGTGTTTTAGCGGAACAGGTCGAATCGATCCTGGGATTCGGCCGCCTACGGGCCGCGCCAGCAGCGCATACTGATCGACATGAAGCAGGTGCGAGTGAAAGGGCCGATGGGCTGGTACGGCGGCGTCATGATCTCGTGCGAGGACTGCGGGGTGGTCGACGGCATCTTCCTGTGGTGCGTCAACGACGAAGGCCTGGCCTGGATGGTGTGCCCCCACGGCCACCGCCAGTCGCACCCGCTCGTGTACCCCGAGGTCGTGTCGGCGTTGAGCGAGATCACCGCCGACGCCGAGGATCAGGCCGCCATCAACGCCGCTGCCATCGACGCGCTTCAGCGCATCCAGTGGCGGCCGCATCGGCTGGGGACCCTCGATGTGGACATCAGCACCGACGCATCCTGCGTCCGCGACTACCAGCCCTGGGAACGGTTCGTCCGCGGCGTTCGGGCCGATCGATGGCCCGAGTACCTCGCCGCCGTCGAGGAAGCCACGGTGGGCCGCTAGAAGCCCCTGGTGGACTCGTCGGGAGCCAGCAGAGAGGACCGATCGGGCTGGTCCAGCCAGAACCGCCGGATTTGCAGGTGCCGCAGCAGGCTTCGGGTCGGCCCGGCGGTGTGGAGGAACGGGTCGGCAACGATCGCGGTCAGCGCCAGGTGCGCTCGGTGGCGCAGCCGCGTCCAGGCACTGGGGTCGTCGTCGAGCATCTGGTCGAAGGCCTCAGCGACGCTGGCCGGCACGGTTCCCCACTCGGAGGCGGGCCTGGTGGCCGGTTTCGAGTGGGTGGTGGAGTGGAAGGTCCGTTCCAGGCAGGGCGGGCGCAGCGCTGCCGCCCTGCGCGCGGCGGCGTCGTCGGCGAGGAGGTCGCGGACGAGCCGGTAGTGCGGGGCGGCGTTGACGAACTGGAGGAGTTCGTCACGGCGGTAGGAGGCCCCGCTGATGGCCAGGCGTTCTTCCTTGATGCCCTCGGTGACGTCGAGGATCCGGTCGAGTTGCTGCGATGCCCAGTCCTGGTCGTCATCGACCGGGGTCAGGGTCTTGATCGTGTCCAGCAGGGCCAGCGCGATCAGCATCACCATCATGTTGGGCACCGGCCACAGCGACCAGTAGTTCTCGTGCCGCATCGGCTCGGCGCCGGCCGCCTGGAACGCCAGCGCCGCGGCGCGTGCCTCACCGTCGATCGCGAGGGCCAGCGCGACGTCGGCAGCCGCGGTCAGCGCGGGCGCCCCGTTCTCGTTGGCGGCCTCATGCCACCAGTCCAGGGCCGGATCGTATTCCTCGTCCTCAGAGGACTCGACGAAGTCGGTCATGCCGATCACGGTACTGCTGTTTGTCCACGTCCGGACCCATGATGATGGTGTCGCCAAGGCCGGACCGGGCGGGTGGTCTGATCGCTACACTGCGCGGCATGAACAGCGGCGAGGTGGACATCCAGCAGCTCATGGACAACCGGCGGACGGCGGCGCGGTATCTGGAGACGCTGCTGATCCGCTCGTGGATGACCAACCCGTGGATCACCGTGAGGGTGCAGAACCCCGGCTACGACAACTACTCGCTGCTGGTGCGGTGGACCGGTGAACCCACCGAGCGGGAGATGCGCACCACCCTCGAGCTCGAGGGCGATGTGTGGCTCAGTGCCGAGCGGGCGGTGTACGAGCGCGCCGAGGTGGACTTCGACGCGCTGGCCGATGAGGCCATGGAGCTGGCCACCAGCGGGCCAGGCCGGCCGCTGTCCCGCTCTGATGCCCGGGAACTGCGGGCTGATGCGATCAAGCGGATGCGCAAGCTGTACAAGGAGTCGGGAATGCGCGGCGTGCAGTCGTTCATGAAGCCGCTCCGGGAAGACCCACCGCGCTAAACCCGCGCCCCGGTTCAGAACTGCGAGGCCGGTCGAGGACGTGTCGCCGAAAAGCGCGGGCGGTGCGCCACAACTGCTTCTTGTGCGTCCTGCACCCGCGCGAGGCGCTCAGCGCTGTCCTTCGTCGCCCGGCGAAACCAGGACGGCTTCTCCACCAGCGCGTGCACCTCGCCCCGCAGCACATGCTCGATCGACTTCACCGCACTGCGCTCGTAGTGCTCACCGCTGATCGTCTCAGGCATGGCTGCGCCACCACTTCTGCAGCGCACGGCCGTTGACCAGGCGCCCGCTGGGAAGACGAACATGAGAACGCGGGCCGAGCGACCCGTTCAGGTAGATGCCGCTGCCGGGAGACCGCAGCCACTCCTCGTCGCTGGCGTCCAACGGCTCGATCGTCTCCAGGTCGCCGAGCGGGATGGTCACCACCGGGGCCGCCCAGGTGAACCGTCCCTGGCCTGGGTGCTGCTCGACATCGAGCAGGTGGACCTCGGTGATCGGCACGGTGATCAGCGGGATCCGCACCTTCTTCAGGGTGCTGGCCAGGCGGCCGCTGTCCCCCTCGGCGATGCCGTAGCCGATCGAGGTGTGCGGCACCGCGTTGGTGCCCCGCTCGGGCAGCACGTCGGCGCCGAGCACGCTGGTGATCGCGCTGCGGACGGCGTCGACCAGGTGGCCCCAGGCCGCGTCGATGCCGGGCACGGGGTGGGTCCAGAGCTCGACGGCGTGCATCGAGGGCACGGGCGGGCCGATCTGCAGCTCGAGCGGCGGCACCTCGGCCAGCGCGGCTGTCAGCGCCTCGGTCAGCGCGGCCAGCTGCTCGGGTGCAATGTCGTCGCGGCTGGGGTGCAGCATCTGCACCGTGAAGTGCAGGAATTCCGGGGGCTGCAGGCCCAGGCCCTGCTCGGCCGCGGTGGCGCCGAGCACCTGGTGGTACCGGCCGACTGCCTCGCGCAGTTCGTCGGAGGGCAGCGCGTAGAGGTGCAGCCGCGAACGCGCGCTCCAGTCCGCGGTCGCATGCCTGGTGAAGAAGTCGCGCATCCGCCGACCCTAACCAACCGCAGCGCACGGTGGACCGATTTGGGCTACCGGCTACTGCTCGCTGGTGACCTCGGTCGCGCGCGAGCGTGGGGCCGGTGGGCGCCACGGCACCACGATCGAGCCCAGCAGCGGCAGGTGGTCGAACCATTCGGCGTGCGGGTGGTCGACGACGTCTCGTCCACCGCCAGGCAGCAGGGTGTGGGTGACGCGCAGGCAATCGGGCCGCCGGGGTCCGTGCGGATCGGCTGGGTGATGTCCGCTGGTCACCGGGTGCGGGTGGTCGACGAAGGTGTCGATGGGGTCGAGCAGGCCGTGGCGGTCGAGGATCTGGGCGGCGCGGCGGTCCACCGGGGCTTCCTCGCTCGTGGCCGGCCACATCTCGGAATGGACGCGCTGGTGCAGCTGGTGCCGCACCTCATGCCCGTGCCGCGCAGTCTGATCTGCGTAGGGCTCCGGTGCGTTCACGCTCGGGCTGTTGAGGTCGCAGCCCGCGATCATCCACTCCGTCGGGCTGGGGACGATCGCGCCGAGCAGCTGCGCCTCGTGAGCTCGCTGGTCGGCGCTGAACGGGCTGAAGTGCGCGCTCACCACGTGCAGGTCCTGGCGGCCGCCGATGTCGAGCGTGGCGCAGCCCGCGGTGTGATGCCACGGCCAGTGGCTGAAATCGCGCCAGCGGGTCAGCCGGTAGCTGGGCTTCCACAGCACCGCGGTGTGGCACCCGCTCCGAGCCCAGGCCAGCCGGCCCTCCATCCCCAGCTCATCGCACAGCTCGGCGAACAACTCGGCCAGCTCGGGATCGTCGAGGTCACGGGTCGGGTGCAGGATCTCCTGCAGACACCAGATGTCGACGTTCTGGTCACGCATCAGCGCGCGCTGCTCTGCCCGCCGATCCGAGCGGGCCTCGGCGGCGGTGTAGTCGTGCAGGTTGTAGGTGCCGATCCGCGGCTGCACCCACCACGAGCCGCCGGGCGGGATCCGCCCGGCGGCCGCGAGGATCCGGCCCCACTCCTCGACCCGCTCCCGCACCATGCCGCGGTGCTGCTGGTCCCCCAGATCCCCCAGGTCGTTGCAGATCGTCTGCCAGAGCCGCAGCTCCGTGTCGAACCGGGCCTGCAGGTCGTCGAGCTCGTCATCGGATAGCACGAACGCACCCAACCACACCCGGGCCCGCCCGCTCAGCCGCTCAGGGATCCGGTCAATGACCCACCCTCTGCCACCGGCCAGGCCGCCGCGCACGGTCGCGGGCCTGCGTCAGTGGCGAAGGGGCAGCTCGGCGAGGTGTTCCCAGGTAAAACACCCCCGCTCAGGATGCTGGGTAACCGCCACGAGGTGCACCGCGGTCACCGGCACCTCGACCACCGGACGGCGGACTTTGTTGAGCACCGAAGTGATCGCACCGCTGTCGCCGTCGCCGGTGCCGTAGCCGATGCTGGTGTGCGGCGAGGCATTGCTGCCCAGCTCGGGCAACGCGTCCTCCCCCAACACCCCGGCCACCGCCCGCCGCACCGCGGTCACCATGACCATCCACTCCGCATCCACACCCGGTTCCACCGCGAGCTCGACCGCGCGCTGCGAGGCGCCGCGCGCCGCCCCGACCCGCAGCGTCAGCTCCGGCAGCGACGCCACCGCCCGGGACAGCTCTGCCTCCAGCGCCTCCCGCTGACCGGGCCGCAGCTCGTCGCAGGCCCGCAGCAACATCTGCACCGTGAAGTGCGCCCACTCCGGCCCCTGCAGCCCCAGACCGTGCTCGGCGGCCACACCGCTGGTGACCAGCTCCCGGTGGTAGGCCTCGAACAGCTCGGCCAGCTCCGGAGTACCGACCGCGTAGACGTGCAGCCGCTGCTGCCGGGGCCACTGCACTTCCGGAGACGCGAAGAAGTCACGCATGCCGCGCACGATAACCCCTTGATGATCAAGACGCGGGACGATCGGTGAGGACATCCACGCAACGGCCGAACGCCCGGCAGCCAAGGCGCATCCTTCAGGCATTGGCCTCCACGGACACGACACAAGGAGTGCCGCTTGGCCTGCCGACCTGTTTCACGGAACTCCGTTCGGTGAACGTACATTCACCGAACCCGTGAAACTCACTTCACGGCACGCCGCGGTCCGACGGTCGCGAAGGACCGCCGGGCCGCGGGGTTGCTGGGTTCATGCTGGGTTCTCAGCCGAGCAGGTCGGGATTGAAGTGCGTGGACTGGTTGTAGAGCAGGTGATAGCAGTCGGTGAAGGTCTGCTTGGCCAAGCCGGCGGGCTGCAGCCACTGGTCGGCGATGCGCTTCCAGCCGTCCTGGCCGTGGTGTTCGTCGGCGTACACCGAGATCACCCCGGCCAGCGTCTCAGGGACTTCGGTGTAGCGGTCCGGCGAGTTCGTCCAGCGTCGTAGCACCGCGGCGATGCGGTCGCGTGCCTCAAGGTGCACGCGCTTGGGATTCGGCCCGGTCGCCCGCATCGTCTCTACCGGCAGGCTCGACTTGTACGGGTGCAGGTTGAGGTCGTTACCGAAGTGCACCACGTGGATGATCGAGGAGGCTTCCCAGGAGCCGGGGCGGCCGGCGGTCAGGGTGCGCACGGCGTAGCCGTAGTCGCTTGACGTCTTCAGCGCTGGATCGGACTCAAAGCGGCCACGGGCCTCGTGGAACACCGTCTCCAGGGCCGAGGCGACGCTTCCGATCGTCTTGCGGCCCGCGAGGTCGAACGCGGCGACCAGCTCGGTGTGGTCGGTGCCCAGCAGTGGCAGCACCGGCCGCCACGGGCCGAACTCTGCCTCGATCTCGGCCAGCGGGCGCTCCTCCAGGCGGGCAGAACCAGGGCGCTTACTGGGGTCGAATCCCTCGTAGCGGCCGTCACCGCGCGTCAGCCAGCCCTGGTTGAGCCGGTCGGCGATTCGGTACGGAAACTCGGTTTCCTGGGCAGTGGTCATGCGCTCATCAGCCTTCCTGGCCAGTTTCGTTGCCTTGTGCCAGCTGCGCTGACACCACTACGACGCTTCCTTCGGTCGGAGCCGGTACTGCGGGCACGGCGCCGGATCACCCCAGGGCTTGCGATGCCGCTCACCGTGGCAGAACGGACAGGGCCCGGATTGCTCACCACCATCAGCCAACCCGCAGTGCCCAATTTCGCGGCCATCGTCAAAGCCGTAGACGATCACCGCCTGCCGACCGCAGGTGCACAGCTCGCCTGGTTGAGCGGGACGCTCGGTGTGCGACATCCCTTTTCCTCCTTGTCCTTCCAGGTCCTTCCAGATTGGATCGTCCTCGGCCGACTGACCATCAGGCGAATGCCCTGTAACCGACGTCTGGGCACACCGTCCATGCCACCAGAATCACCAGCTGCAGCGCGTAGGAGTGAAACGACCGGAGCGCAGGCCAGTAGCTGCCCTTCTGGCGGGCGACCACAGCGCGAACATCCTGCATCGTCCGCGACGCCTCTCGGGCTTCGGTGGGAAAGAGGTTCTCCAGGTTGATCAGCATTCGCCCCACCTCAGCCAGGCCGGGAGCGTTGATGTGGCGGTGCGGCTCGTGCAGCAATGGCAGAACCCGCTGGAGGACCTCCGTCGGCGTGCCGAACTGCTCGTCGTAATCGGCGGGCCGGTGCTGCGCGCAGCGCTCGTAGCCGTCGAACATGGGGATCAGCGCCGCCAGGTTCGGGTTCGTCATGGTCGTCTCCTTGATGTCCGGTCGGTCCCCGCACGCCCACCCTCGTCGTGGTGGGCGACGGGCACGGCGGCCGGAGCGCGTCAGCGGCGCCGAAGCCAGGCGTCGACCAGCGTGGTGACCGCGATCCCGGCCGGGATCTGCAGCTGCTGGTGGCTGGCCTGATCGAGCAGCATCCTGCCGTTCACACCGAAGTCGGCCAAGTCGTGGAAGCGACCCTTGCCGGTGACCGTGGCGAAACGCTGGAGCAGGCGACCGTCGTCGATCACCGCGTGCAGCACGCCCTCGGCGACGGCCCCGGCGAGCTGGGCGGCGGGGTGCACACGGTGGCCGGCAACCCGGTACAGCGCGGCCTTGGTGACGGCCTGGGTCAGCGCGTAGGTGGCGGCGTGGCGGGCCAGGCTCAGGCGGCCCTTCCAGGTCCGCTGCTGCTTGCGCTGCGCATCGCAGTCCATCTGGATCAGGTAGTCGCCACCGTGGTGGCCGGTCAGCGAACCAATGCCGGTCAGGGTTGCGGTCGCGGTGCGGTGATCGGTCATGATGAACATCTCCAGTTCGTGTACGCGGGCGGGAGAGCGGGGCGGGAGGCTTTGGACGGCGCCCGCCCCGCGCAGGCTTTGCAACGTTCAGCGGTCTACTGCTCGGGGCTGTAGACCTCGGTCTCGCCGGTCTCGATGTCGCGGACGGTGGCCTCGATGCCCTGCTCTTGCAGGGTCTTGGCCTCGCGGTGAGCGGCGGTCTTGGTGTTGGCCGGGACGGACACGGTCCGGTCGTCGTCGGTGCGGTGGGAGATCTCGAAACGCATGGCCTCGGCCTGCTGCTGCTCGTAGCCCTGGGTGTTGAGTCCCTGGGCGTGTGCTTCGGCGATCTTCGACCAGCGGCGCTGGATGTACATGTGGTTGGTGTCCAACATGTTCGCGACGCGGCGGGAGGAGATGCCGCGGTTGTGCAGCTCGGCCAGCACGTCATCCTCGCTGGCGGTCAGGACGCCCTTGACCCGGTTGAGGTGGTTGGCCAAGTGCAGCAGGTCCGCATCGCTTTCGTTCTCCAGCGACTCCGGAGAGTTCTTGAGCGCGTCGTAGAGACCACGGATCCTGCTGGCCAACAAGACCATTCCGACGTGATCGTTGCTGGCATCCACGGTGATCGTGACCTGCGTCGGGGCGGTCGGGGCGAACGCGGCGACGAGGTAGTTGCTCCAGTGCTGCTGGTTCATGATCAATCAACCTCCCGGTCTCACTTGGAACGTTTTGTTCCGGACGTAGACCACTTTGCCTTGGAACACTTCGTTCCACTAGCAGCTAAACGGGTGATCCTGGAACAGGATGTTCCAGCGGCTGCGGAACAGCGCGAGCGGGTTGTCGCGCATCTGACGGTCGAGTTGTTCCAGCAGGGGCACCCAGTCGGCGGCCAGGCGTGGCGTGTGCGCGGGCACCGGGACGGTGCGTTCGACTTCGATGACGCGCTCGACGACGTCACGGACCACGGTCGGCATCGGGTCGGGGCGGCCGAGCTGGGCGGCCACGCGCCGCAGCGCCCAGGCACGCTGTCGGCATGCCGGTGAACAGAACTGCGGCCGTCGGCCGGTCCCCGCGTAGTCGATCGACGTGCCACACGCGCGGCATTGCGTGCTGACCAGGTGCTCGCGCGCACGCTCGTTGTCCGGCTCGTGTTCGTCGTTGTCGGTCACGACGTGACGCTAGCTCGCGCACGGTTGTTTCGTCAGAACGAAACCTGCGGGCATCGTGGTGCAAGAGGTGCTGCGGGCCGCTGATGCTGCGGAAGCTGCGGGCTGTTGCGGGCTCCGGCGTGGCGGCGCTGGGCGGTGGTGCGCACGCTCGTGGTCATGGGTGTGGAGGAGCCGGAACTGCCTGACACCGCCGATCCGGTTTTCGTGGCGGGGTCGTTGACCGCGCACGCTGGGGGGCTTCTGGAGGGGTACCGACAGCACGAGTACTGGTCGGACCCATTGGTGCCGCGCCAGGTGCTGCGTGAGTGCGCGGCGACCGTCGATCGTATCGGCGCTGGCGGAGGCGACGCGGTGGCTGGCCGATCTGCTGGCCTGGCACGGCCGCCGCCGCACCGAGCAGGAACGGGATCGACCGCCACGGCCGTTCCAGCCGCGGTTCAAGCCGCGGTGAGCATGGCCGATGAGATCAGCCGGGCTGCGTTGCGCGCAGCAGCGGGCACGCCGCGAGGGTGATCAGGTCCTGCACCGGGTCGTCGGTGGCGAAGCCGATCCCGGCCTTCTGCAGGTGGGACACGATGCGGGTGGCGACGTTGCGGCGGCCGCCCAGGCTGAGGGTGGCTGGCACGGTCAGGCTCAAGGCCAGCCCCGCTTCATGCTGCTCGATCCGGTACGTGGTCGGCCGGATACCGCGCAGGGCGTGGCGCACCTCGGCGTCGAGCAGCGGCGCCTGGCCCTCGCTGGAGACCACGTCTTCCTCCTCTCCGCCACCCAGCCAACTGGCGATCACCGAACTGACGTTCTAACCTATCCGAGCTGGTGGGCATGGGGAAGGTGCCCCCTGGCCACGCGGGCCGGCCACCGCACCCGGCGCGGCCCGCCATTTCCTTTTCGACCTGGAGCAGGCGTGGTGTGAGCGGTACCGATGATCCGTGGCGGGGTACCCGCCGCGACCTTGAACCGCCCTGCGAGGTCTGGATCAAGCTCGCCTATGCCCTCCCGCCGCGGCCGCTTCCGCGCCCCCGCGTCCCCTTGCGGGTGCGCGCGGCCGGGCTGGACATCGCCGCCACCGTCCCTGGCGTTCTGCGCGCCTGGCACCAGACCTGCACCGGCGAGTGGTGGGGCCTGTGCGAGCTGACCATCACCAACGGCACCGGCGCCGCGCTGCACCTGACCGGACAGCTCGTACCCGAAGCCGCCCTCCGCCCCGCTACGGACGCCCAGGCCCAGGATTGATTTCAATCAACACTGAACAGACAGTGCGCGTCAACCCGGCCGCAGGTGGATGACCGGGCGGTAGGCTGGGCGGGAAACCTCCCAAGGGTTTCCGAGGCCCTCTTGCCGACTTCGGTCGGCAAGAGGGCCTCATTCCGTTCCCGCTCCAGCTCAAGCCTCAGGCGACATCAGCAGGCTGGTCATCTGCTGCTCGAGCAGCGCCAGGTGGTCGGCCAGCTCGGTGCGCTGGGTGTCCATCTGCTGCTGGTGCTGGGCCAGGGAGGTTTTGATCGTGGCGAACCGCTTGTGCAGCGCGCGGACTCGGTAGTTCTTGGGGTCGGCCTGCTCCCGGGCGAGGTCGCGGGACAGCGACTTCAGGTCGGTGGCGATCTTGGCGTCGAAGGCGCCTTCGACCATCTCCCGGGACTCGGAGGTGTCGGGCAGGGGCACGCGGGTCAGCTCCGCGCCGCAGCGCTGCGTCAGCTCCCGCAATCCCGCCAGCACGCCCAGGTGCTGGTGGTGCACGAAGTAGACCCCGTTGTGGATGCGCACTGCGGCGAGTTCGCGTTCGATGTAGTCGCGCAGCAGCTTGCGGATCCGGTCGGCGCTGACGTAGCGGCGGCGGGATTCGAACTCGTTGGTGATCTGCTGCACGATCTCGTTGAGCACCTGGTGTTCGGCGGGGGTCAGGCAGTCGGTGTTGACCTGCTCGATGGTCATCTCGCCGTCGCCGGGGTCGGTGCCGTGCCCGGTGGCGCGGGTGAACTCGCAGCGGGCGATCTCGACCTCGTAGGACAGTTCCTCGTTGCCGTGGTCGACCAGCTCGCGCACCAGGTGGCGCACGATGCGGGTCTCGTCGCGCACGACCGGGCGCATCATCAGCGTCACGGTCTGCCCGGTCTGGGTGTGGTTGCGGCGCCGGTGGCCGCCGAGCGGGTAGCTGGTCTTGGCCGCGCTGGTGGCCTTCTCGAAGGCCTCGATCGGCCGAGGCGGCTCCGGCAGGTAACCGGGGTCGAGTTCCAGCTCGTCCATGTCGCCGCGCAGGTCCTCAACGGTGACGTCGTCGACGTCGACGACGTTGTAGATCACCAGGGCACCCAGCAGCGCCACGTCGTCGTCGGCGAGCTGGCTCAGGTAGCCGTCGAAGGTGGCGTTGTTGGTCGTGATGTCCGGGGCGGACACGATGCCTCCCAAGGTCAGATGGAGCGGAACAGCTCCGCGGTGGCGTGGGGGTCGGTGAGGTCGGTGATCGTGCGCAGGTCGTCGCAGATGCTCTGCATCGCTGTCGAGCCGCCGCGGCCGATCTCGATGCCGAAGACCCGGAAGTCCAAGCGGTGCTGCAGCTTCTTGAAGTCCCGCTGCCACTCCCAGCTCACCGGCGCGTCCCCGTCGGTGATCAGCACCAGGTCGGCCTTCTGCCGGCCGGTGGTGTTGTACTCGGCCTCCAGCAGCGCGGCGGCCTCCTGCAGGGGCCGCTCGAAGTCGGTGCCGCCGCCAGGGAACCGCTCGGCGAGTTCGATGCGGTCGGACTGGCTGACCGGCTGGTTCGCGGGGAACCGGAAGATCTTGTCCACGGTCTCGTCGAACAGGATCGCCGCGAACTCCCGGGTGGGGGTGGCTGCGCGGGCCTGTTCCAGCAGCGCCAGCGCCAGCGCCTTGGCGTAGGCCTCGGCGGTGGTCACCCCGCTGAGGTCCATCCCGTACCACGGGGTGCCGCCCTGGGCGCGGATCATGGCGAAGCGGTCGCTCATCGACCACGAGCAGTCGATGAGCGCGATGACCGCGCCTTGCGCCTCGTGCTCCTCGCCGCGCTGCTGGAAGACCATCAGCCGCCGCTCGGCGTAGCGGGCGGCGAATTCCGCGCGCAGCGCCGGGACCGCGAGGTTGGCCAGCTCGGAGGGGATCAGCGCGGCCAGGTCATCGCCCAGGGTGACGCCGACGTACTCGCCGCGGGCGTGCTCGACGCGGCGGGCCCGTTGCGCCCGGGCCAGCTGCCGGAACCGGCCGATGAGCTCGCTGAACTCCTTGAGTTTCTCCGAGGCCAGGCGCTGCCCCAGCTGCATCCGCTCGTCAGCCGACATCCGCTGCAGGTCGCCCTCACCGAGCCCCCACGCCAGCCCGCGGCTCTGCTCGGTAGCCAAGGCCTCCTGGGCGTCCTGCGCCGCTTGGCGCGCCGCCGGGCGAATCGGCGCGACCGCCAACGCCTGCGCCAGCTCCTGCTCCACCGACCACGCTGCGGCAGCCGCCTGATCCTGCTGCCCGTCCTCGGTGCCAGCGCCCTGGTCGCCACCGGTTCCTTCGGTCTCCTCGGGAAGGCCAGTCTCCTCAGAAGTGCCGCCGCCTTCGGTCACCTCCGCATCGGCGCCGTCCTGACCATCCTGTTCACCATCGTCGCCGCCCGGTTCCTCGCCGGCTCCGGACTCACCGCCTTCGCCAAGCTCGCCGGACTCGCCGGACTCGCCGGGTGTGGTGGATTCCCCGCCCTTGGCGTCCTCGTCCAGACCGGCGTCGTCGGAATCGCTGGTGCCCCCGCCGCCGGGCATCGGCGCCCCCGCGATGTCGGCGGCGGCCTGGGCCTGGGCGGCCTGCTCGCGCTCGGCGGTGAGCTGCTCCAGGATCTGCCGGATCGCGGTGCCCTGCCGCACCACGGACAGGGCCGCCATGAACCCATCGCCCTCGGTGGTACGGCGCAGCTCGGTGTGCTCCGGTGAACCGAGCTGCGCGGCGACGATCGCGCGGTTGATCTGCGCGGCCGGGCGGACCTCGCCCGGCTCCAGCAGCTCCGGCGCGCGGCAGTAGGCCGCGCGCCACAGATCGGCCACCAAGTTCGTGGCGTTGAAGCGCTCGGCCAGCGACGCATCGAGGCGGCGCAGGGCGGTGCACTCGGCCAGCAGCCCGTCCAGCACGACCTCGTCGACGTGATCACGGGTGTAGACCGCGGCGGCGCTGCGGACATCCCGGCTCATCGCGCACCACCAGAGGCGAGCTGGGCGTTCACCGCGCCCTCGTCCATACCCAGCCCCTCGGTGAGGATCCGCCGGTAGATCCGCTCGGCGGCCTCCAGCTGGGCGTCATGCCAGCTCGTGGCCCGGCCCTCCTCCACCGCGGTCGCCCGCAGGGTGCTCAACGAGCGGTGCGCGGTGCGCAGCAGCGTGTGCCGGTCGAACGCCCAGTCGTAGAGGCCATCGACGTCCTGGGCGTCCAGGCGGCGGTCCAGCTCCCGGCCCAGCTGGGCGATCTGGTCGGCGACGTCGGCCATCTCCCGGTCATCCGGGGCGAGGTACCCACGCACCAGGCGGTCGACCGTGCCGCGGTTGGAGGGCACGTCCCACAGCACGTGCGTGAGCACCGCCAGATCGTCAAGGCTCACCTGCTCGCGCCCGGCCAGCCAGGCGCTGGCCTGCAGCAACCGCACGGCCTGCTTCCAGCGCCGGTCCGAGCTGACGATCTCGCGGTGCCGCAGGTCGGCGCGCAGGTCGACCAGGGCCGAGCGCACCGCGGCGCCCAGCGCGATCGCCGGCACCTCGCCGCGCACCGCCTGCTGCAGCGCGGCCAGCTCCACCGTGGTCGTCTGGGCGGCCTGCTGCTGGCCGTCGTCGATCGCCGAGAGCAGCAGCGCCTCAAACGACTCCGGGCGGGCCAGGTAGTCGACCTCCATGCGGATCAGCAGCCGGTCGTAGAGGGCGTCGACGGTGTCGTCCTCGGCCAATTCGTTGGAGGCGCACACCGCGCTGATCAGTGGGCAGGCCACCGGGGCTCCGCCGCTCTCCGGGTGGTACACCCGCTCATTGAGGAACGCCAGCATGCTGTTGAGGGCCGCGCTGGAGCACTTGAAGATCTCGTCCACGAACGCGATCTCGCAGGTCGTGGCGTGACCATCCAGGATCTGCCGATACTGCCCCTGCGCCAGAGCCCCGACGTCGATCGGCCCGAAGATCTGCGAGGGCGCGCTGAACTTGTTCAACAGGATCTCCCAGTACTCGGCCGAGGAGATCCGGGAGGTCAGCTCCCGCACCAGCGCCGACTTCGCCGTCCCGGGCGGGCCCAACATCAACGTGTGCTGGCCCGCCAGCATCCCCAAGGTGATCATCCGGGTCTCCTCCGCGCGCTCGTGGTAAAGCGCACCGACCTCGCCGATCACCGCATTCAGATCAGACTGCAGCGACATCATCTTCTCCCAAGGGTCCCTGCCCGACCACGCACCGTGGTCGGGCAGGAATCGAGCGTAGCCACCATGCGCCGCGATGTCAAAAACGCACGTTTCATACAACTGGTGGACGATCGGGGCGACCGGCACCACCGGCTTCGGCCCCACTGAAATTCGAACGCGCATTCGGCGTTGCCTTCCTGCCGTCCGGCGCACGCCGGCGGCGCCCCGGCACGCGGCGCGGGTTGAGTAGAGACCGGCGAATCCCTGAACCCCACCCGAGCAGCGAGCGAAAGGATCACATCCCATGGCCGAGGAGTACTGGGAAGAGGAGTGGGAGTACGAGGAGTACTGGGAGGAATGGGAGGACGACGATGGCGGCGATGAGGGTGGCGGGGGCTTCGGATGCGCCCTGATCACCATCGCGCTGCTGGGTGGGCCCGCGCTCCTGACCGTGATCAGCGGTGCCTGGCCAGGCATGAGCTGACGTGTGAGGTGCCCACACCCGAGTATGGGCATCTCATCACCGTGTATGGACCAGGTGGGATGGCCGGTAAGCGGAAGTCCCGTCCTTGGGAAACCGGGCACGGGACAATCGGCTGGTGATCAACAACGAGCAGCCCGAAGCGCTCCACGCCGCGTTAGCCGACCTCCGGCGCGCACTCGCCGGACGACCCGCCAAGGCCGCGCCGCGGACCCGGCCGGGCCGGGCCCGCGGCATGGTCATCGACCCCACCGCCGCCGAGGGGGAGGTTGTCCTGCGGAGCCGGAATCCGCGTCAGCAGGGCCGGTAGCGTCAGCAGGGCCGGTAGCCGACGATGAGGTAGCCGAGCCCGTGCTGCCGTTCGGCGAGCAGCACGGCGAGGCGAGGCCCGGGGTCGGGGATCTCGCGCACGAACGTGGACCAGCTCATCGAGCACGTGCTGATCAAGCTGCGGGCCGAGGTGGTGGATTCGATCGTGGCGGGGGTCGGGTTGGGGTAACGCGCGGGATCACGCACCTGCTCGCGCAGCCGCCGCACCGCGCCGGTGCAGTCCGGCGCGCCGTGCGCAGTCGCGAACTGCTGGGCGCCGGCTTCGGAGAACAGGCTGCAGGTCTGCCGGTCCTCGCGCGCGATCAGCGTCAGCAAGGTGAACACCACGCCGTTCGGCGAATCGGGCAGCATCCGCGCCTTCGCGAACTCGTGATCGGCGGCCGCGGCCGCGGCCTGGCGCTGCCGCTCGGCCCACCAGGTCCATCCCCACCCGCTCGCCCCGACCAGCATCACGACCACAGCGATGATCGCGGGCCAGCGGGATACGCGCCAACGCCGCAGGCCCGGCACCAACGCGACGGCGCCGGCCACCACCAGCCACTGCCAGACGGTGGTGGCGGCCAGCTCGACGAGCAGCACCAGGGCGAGCACGACCGACGGCATCCAGCGCCGCAGCGAGCTCGGGAGCAAGACCCGCAACGCGCGGACGAGCAGGGCCAGGACCACGGCGATCACCGGCACCCACCACACCAGTCCGGAGAACAACCACAGCGCGAGCACCGCGAGGCCCAGCACCCGGACGAGACGCTCCGAGCATGGCGGCACCGGCGGATCCGGATCACTACGAGCGCGCTGGTCGATCACCGGGCCAGCGTAAGCAGCACGCACCGGGACCGCTGGTCATTGACTCCCGCCATACCCGCCCATCCACAAGTACGGGACGCCCATACACACGGGTTACGCGTGTGCACCCGAGGTGTTCCGAACCGGCCGACCGGCCCAAATTCACCCGCCTGCCACGTGATCACTGCGGGAGACTTCGCCCGTGCCGATGATCTCCCTGAGCGCGGTGGGTGCCGCGCCGGACCTCCTTTTCCCCGCCATTCCGCACCGAGCCGGGCGCATCATCGCGACGGTGGTCGCCGCCGCGGCCGTCATCACGGTCTGGGCGCCGGCGGCGATCACCGACTGGCCGCTGGCCAGCATCGCGGGAGCGACCGTCAGCAGCGCGCTGGGTCTCGCGCTGCTGGCCTTCGCCCGCGTCCTGTTGCTGCGCGTCTGGCGCCAGGCCGCGCACGCTGACGGCGACGTCGAGTGGCCGATCATCGCCACCGTCTTCATCACCGCCATCGGCGTGCTCGGCGGCGGAGCGCTGCTGGCCGGCGGGCCGCTGTTTCCCAGCTCCGCGCTCTCCCCGCTGGCCTGGATCGCCGTGGCACTGTGGGGCGCGCACGAAGCGGCCTACAGCCACCGCGAATTCCACCGGGCCAAAACCGACAGCCCTGCTTGAACGCAACACCGACGACCCGACCCTGGCGTATTTCGTGCCCATACACAGGTATGGGCACGAAATACGCGAGTAGTACGTGCGTGAGCAGCGTGTCGATACGGGTACGGACGCTAGTGTCCGCACCATGCGCATCTACGCGATCTCCAACCAGAAGGGCGGGGTCGGCAAGACGGTCACGGCCAAGGAGTTCGGCGCCGCGCTGGCCGAGGCCGGCCGCCGCGTGCTGCTGATCGACTTCGATCCGCAGGGCCACCTGACCACCTGCCTCAACGTCGCCCCGGCCGGATCCGGGCCCGGCGACGCCAACCTGCCCAAGGCACTGCTCGGCAAGTGGTCCGGGTCGCTGGGCGAGCTGATCCACGAGATCAGCCCCGGCCTCTTCGTGATCCCGACCTGCGACGAGATGTTCCTCCTCGAAGCCGAGATGTACGGCCGCAGCGGACGGGAATACCTGCTGAGCCGGTTCCTCGACCAGCTGCTCGGCCTCATCGACGACGTGTGCATCGACTGCCCGCCCTCGCTCGGCCCGCTCAACGACGCCGCCCTGGTCGCCGCCCGCGACCGTGACGCCGAGAACAGCGGCGCCGCCGAGGAGGACGACCAGATCACAGGCCGGATCATCATCCCGGTCGAGTCCGAGGACTCCAGCATCGGCGCCCTGCGGCTGATCCTGCGCCAGATCTCCAGCCTGGAGCAGGCGCTGCCCGGCGTGCTGCTGGCCGTGGCCGGCCTGGTGGTCAACATGTACGACAGCCGCCGCGGCCGCATCGCCACCTCCACCCTCAACGCGTTCAAAGCCCACCCGCTCGGCGTGCTCGCCGTGATCAACCAGCGCGCCGCGATCACCGAGGCGTGGCGTGCCAAGCAGACCGTCCTCGTCTACGCGCCGGACTCCGAGAGCGCCCAGCAGTTCCGCGGGCTGGCCCGCGCCATCGATCCACGCCTTCCCGAATTGCAGGAGCACCCCGCATGACCCGCCGCACCGACGTCCCCGCACCCGACATGGGAGGAACCGACCCCAACGAGGTGCTGCTCCGGCGGTTCCAGGACACCCAGGTCGGACACACCCCCACCACGCCCAAACCTGCTCATACACCGCCCACACCTCAGGTACGGGCGGGTAAGGGCGCAACGCGGCCGGACCCGGACGGCATGAAGCGCACCAGCCTCTACATCACCCGCGACGCCGCCGCCGCTCTGGAGGCCGCCGCCGACACCGTGCTCGACGCGCTCGGCGGCGACGTGCCCCGCCACGTCGCCCTCAGCGCACTGCTCGAAGCCGGCGCCCGCCAGGCCCCCGCCGTCGCCCAGGAGCTGGTGCGCCAGCGCACCGAAGAACTGGCCGCCCGCCTCAACGCCCTCCAGCACCACCACAGCTGACGGCCCACACCCTGTCCTTACCTGCCCGCACCTCGAGTATGGGCAGGTAAGGACAGATCCGACGGCCGATGACCCGACCGACCACCCCGCCGCCGGCACACCGGTGAACTCGCCGCACCTCGCGCCGAACGACACCTGACCCCGCAGTTCGATAGCCCGCTGACCCGGAATACCTCGATGTGTTCCAGCCCCTCCACGTGTATGGGCAGATGCGCGTCGCCCATACCTGCCCATACACGTATCGCACTGCAGTAGGAACGCCCCGTACACGAGCGGATCAGCACTTCGCCGTATGACATGAAACGCACGTTTTCGGCACCCCGGCGCACCCTTCCGATCGGTTGTGCCCCAGACGTGAAGGAGGCCTCCGAGGACCGATGGTGATCCTCGGAGGCCTCCTCTTGGGGCGGCTACTCGGGGAGGTCGAGCGCTTCGCGTTCCTGCCAGCAGTCCGGGTGCCAACCGTTCTGGTGCTCACCATCGATGGCATCCCGGCAGCCCGGGCACACCCGCGGCCCGGCCTGCGCGGGCGCTGAACCGTGCGTGCCCGCACTTGTTGTTGAGGAAGAGGCGCCGTCGG
>NZ_JBEPDU010000057.1:0-46069 GCF_040300525.1 Saccharopolyspora sp. NPDC000359
GCGCTCCGTGGCGGCCGCGCCCGCTCCGCCCCCCCACCCCCCGCCCCCGCCCCCCCCCCCCCCCCGCCGGGGGCGGGGGGGGGGGGGGCCCCCCCCCCCCACCACCACTTCCGCAGCTTGACCACTCGCGGGGTTCCCCGCCTGGGCGCCCACCGCCGCACGGCGAGGTGGGACGCCCGCAGCACTCGAGGAGATGTTGTTGATGGACCTCGGCCAACAGCAGGTCGACACGACCGGCGTCGGGACCGGCGCGGTCACCGCGACGGTCCGCGGCGGTGACGGCTGGCCGGTCCCGGAGGCGGTGCTGACCGTCATCGACGGCACCGGCACCCAGGTCGCCCGCGTGCAGGGCGACGCGCAGGGTTCGGTGGTCGCCGCCGGGCTGAAGGCCGGTGCCTACACCGCGATCGTGACGGCGGTGGGCCACGAACCGGTCGCGCGCACCACGCTGGTGCACGACGGGACCGCCGCCACGCTCGGCGAGGTCGAGCTGCGCCGCGCGGGCGGGGCGGACCTGCCCGCGCCGGGGCTGTGGCGGATCGACCCGGTGCACTCGTCGATCCAGGTGACCGCCCGGCACCTGGGGATCAGCAGCATCCGCGGGCGGTTCAACGAGTTCGCCGGTGAGATCCGCATCGGCAACCCGATCGAGTCGTCCACCGTGGAGGCGACGATCGTCGCGGCGAGCATCGACACGGCCAACGGGATGCGCGACGACCACCTGCGCAACCCGGACTTCCTGGACGTCGAGCAGCACCCGCGGATCGCCTTCCGCTCCACCGGCCTGCGCCCGCGCGGCGGGGACCGCTGGGACCTGGACGGCGAGCTCACGCTGTGCGGCCTGACCCGCCCGGTGCGGCTGGACACCCGCTTCGCCGGGGTCGGCCCGGACCCGTGGGGCGGCACCCGCGCCTCGGCGACGGCGACGACCCAGCTGCGCCGCGAGGACTTCGCGATGAACTTCAACCAGGCGCTGCAGACCGGCATCGCGGCCATCGGCACCACGCTGAAGGTCGAGATCGACATCCAGGCCGTCCGCGAGGACTGACCCGCCCCTGCCGGGGACGGCGCGCGACTTCCCCGGCAGCCGAACGGACCTCCGGCACGTGCGACAGGCCGGAGGTCCGTTGGGTGTGGACCTCCGGCGTGCCGGTCGGACGACACGCCGGAGGCCGCGGGTTCGAGCCGCTCGTCAGACCTTCTCGGCCTTCTCGGCCTTGCGGACCTCACCGCTCCGGAGTTTCTCGCGGTAGGAAGCCAGCTCCTTCTTCACCACCGGGATCATGATGTACAGGCCGATGATGTTGAACAGGGCCAGCGCGAACAGCACCGCGTCGGCGAAGTCGAGCACGCTGCCCAGCGTCAGCACCGAACCCACTACGGTGAACGCGCAGAACAGCACGTTGTAGGCGCGCTCCTTGGCCTTGCCCTTGCCGAACAGGAACAGCCAGGCCCGCTGACCGTAGTAGCCCCAGGTGATGATGGTGGAGATCGCGAACAGCGCCACCGCCACGGTCAGCACGTACGGGAACCACGGCAGCACGGTGGCGAAGGACTCCGAGGTGACCGTGACGCCGTCCGGGGTGTCCCCGCCGTTGAGCACGGTCTGCTGCGCGTCGGTCCAGAACTGGGTCTTGGCGATGACGATGGTCAGCGCCGTCATGGTGCACACGATGACGGTGTCGATGAACGGTTCCAGCAGCGCGACCAGGCCTTCGGTGGCCGGGTGCTTGGTCTTCACCGCCGAGTGCGCGATGGGCGCCGAGCCGAGCCCGGCCTCGTTGGAGAACGCGGCGCGCTGGAAGCCGACGATCAGCACGCCGATCAGCCCGCCGAACCCGGCCTCCGGGGTGAACGCTCCGGAGAGGATGTCACCGACCGCGCTGGGCACCAAGGCGTAGTTGACGCCGATGACGGTGAGGCAGGCCAGCACGTAGATCACGGCCATCGCGGGCACCAGGCGGCTGGTGACCGCGCCGATGGACTTGATGCCGCCGATGATCACCGCGCCGATCAGCACCGCCAGCAGGATGCCGAAGATCAGCGCCGCGCCGTCCGAGCCGAGCAGCCCGGTCTCGCCGCCGGTGACGTTGCGCAGCTGCGCGAAGGTCTGGTTGGCCTGGAACATGTTGCCGCCGGCGATGGCGAAGAACAGGATCATGACCGCGGCGAGCACGGCCAGCACCTTGCCCAGGCCCGCGCCGAAGGCGTTCGGGATGCGCTCGGCGATGCCCTTGCGCAGGTAGTGCATCGGGCCGCCGGAGACGGTGCCGTCGGCGTCGATCTCCCGGTACTTCACGCCGAGGGTGCACTCGACGAACTTGGTGGCCATGCCGAGCAGGCCGCAGAGGATCATCCAGAAGGTCGCGCCCGCACCGCCGACGGTCACCGCCACGCCGACGCCGGCGATGTTGCCGAGGCCGACGGTGCCGGACAGCGCCGAGGCGAGCGCCTGGAAGTGGTTGATCTCGCCGGGCTCGGACTTGTCGGTGTACTTGCCGCGGACCAGGTCGATGGCCAGCTTGAAGGACCGGATCTGGATGAACCCGAAGGCGGTGGTGAACACCGCCGCGGCGATCACCAGCCAGGCCACGATCCACGGGAAGGTCACGCCGAAGACGGTGACCTCGCCGAAGACTATGTTGGAGAAGCCGTCCGAGATCGGGGTGAAGACCGTGTTGATCGCGTCCTCGATGCCGGAGAGCGCGCCGCCCTCTTCGGCAGCCAGCACGAGCTGGTCACCCGCTGTCGTGGTGGTCATGACGGTTTAGCTAAATCGGGTGAAATGTCAACATCAATACCTCGGTGTGACATTTGCCTGAAACTGAGACCAGTTCGTGTCCTGCATCACAGCCTCACCTTGAGCGGAACTCGCTCAACTTTCCTCGCGTTGACCGTGTGGATGAGGCTGGTACAGGGCACGATGTCCTGGTAGGAGCCATCGGTGACGAGGTGAGGAATGGACGCGTTCAACCCGACGACCAAGACCCAGCAGGCGATCTCCTCGGCGGTGCAGGCCGCGACCGTGGCCGGCAACCCGGACGTCAGCCCCGCGCACCTGCTCGGCGCGCTGCTCGCCCAGGGCGACGGGCTGACCGCACCCCTGCTGACCGCGGTCGGCGCCGAACCCGCGGCGGTGCACCAGGAGCTGGAGCAGCTGATCGGCAGCCTGCCCGCGGCCAGCGGCAGCACGGTGTCCGCGCCGCAGCTGTCCCGCGACGCCGTCCGGGCGCTCACCCACGCCCAGCGGCTGGCCACCGAGATGGGCGACGAGTACGTCTCCACCGAGCACCTGCTGGTCGGGCTCGCCGCTGAGGGCGGCCGGGTCGCCGACCTGCTCAAGAAGCACGGCGCCACGCCCGAGGCGCTGACCGACGCCTTCGGCAGGGTGCGCGGCTCGGCCCGCGTGACCAGCCCGGATCCCGAGGGCACCTACAAGGCCCTGGAGAAGTACGGCCAGGACCTCACCGACCGCGCCCGCAAGGGCGACCTGGACCCGGTGATCGGCCGCGACGCCGAGATCCGCCGCGTGGTGCAGGTGCTGTCCCGCCGCACCAAGAACAACCCGGTCCTCATCGGCGAGCCCGGCGTCGGCAAGACGGCGATCGTGGAGGGCCTGGCCCAGCGCATCGTCGCCGGGGACGTGCCCGAGTCGCTGCGCGGCAAGCGCGTGGTGGCGCTGGACCTGGGTTCGATGGTGGCCGGGGCGAAGTACCGCGGCGAGTTCGAGGAGCGGCTCAAGGCGGTGCTCAAGGAGATCACCGACTCGGCCGGGCAGGTCATCACCTTCATCGACGAGCTGCACACCATCGTCGGCGCCGGGGCCAGCGGCGAGGGCGCGATGGACGCCGGGAACATGATCAAGCCGATGCTGGCCCGCGGCGAGCTGCGCATGGTCGGCGCGACCACGCTCGACGAGTACCGCCAGCACATCGAGACCGATGCCGCGCTGGAGCGCCGGTTCCAGCAGGTGCTGGTCGGCGAGCCGAGCCCGGAGGACACGGTGGCGATCCTGCGCGGGCTCAAGGAGCGCTACGAGGTGCACCACGGCGTGCGGATCACCGACGGCGCCCTGGTCGCCGCGGCCACCCTGTCCGACCGCTACATCACCGCGCGCTTCCTGCCGGACAAGGCGATCGACCTGGTCGACGAGGCGGCGTCCCGGCTGCGCATGGAGATCGACTCCCGCCCGGTGGAGATCGACGAGGTCGAGCGCGCCGTGCGGCGGCTGGAGATCGAGGAGATGGCGCTGTCCAAGGAGGACGACCCGGCCTCCCTGGAGCGGTTGGCCGCGCTGCGCGCCGAGCTCGCCGACCGCCGCGAGAAGCTGTCCGAGCTGACCGCGCGCTGGCAGCAGGAGAAGGAGTCCATCGACAAGGTCCGCGACCTGAAGACGCAGCTGGAGCAGCTGCGCGGCGAGTCCGACCGCGCCGAGCGGGACGGCGACCTGGGCAAGGCCGCCGAGCTGCGCTACGGCCGGATCCCGCAGCTGGAGAAGGAGCTGGAGGCGGCCACCGCCGCGCAGTCCGAGCGCAAGGCCATGCTGCAGGAGGAGGTCACCGCCGACGACGTCGCGGACGTGGTGAGCGCCTGGACCGGCATCCCCGCCGGGCGGCTGTTGGAGGGCGAGACGGCGAAGCTGCTGCGCATGGAGGACGCCCTCGGCGCCCGCGTGGTGGGGCAGGCCGAAGCGGTGCGCGCGGTGTCCGACGCGGTGCGCCGCACCCGGGCCGGTGTCGCCGACCCGGACCGGCCCACCGGCTCGTTCCTGTTCCTCGGCCCGACCGGCGTCGGCAAGACCGAGCTGGCCAAGGCGCTGGCCGGGTTCCTGTTCGACGACGAGCGGGCGATGATCCGCATCGACATGTCGGAGTACTCCGAGAAGCACTCGGTGGCCCGGCTGGTCGGCGCACCGCCCGGGTACGTGGGCTACGACCAGGGCGGGCAGCTGACCGAGTCGGTGCGCCGCCGCCCCTACTCGGTGGTGCTGTTCGACGAGGTGGAGAAGGCGCACCAGGACGTCTTCGACGTGCTGCTGCAGGTGCTCGACGACGGTCGGCTCACCGACGGCCAGGGCCGCACGGTGGACTTCCGCAACACGATCCTGGTGCTGACCTCGAACCTGGGCTCGCAGGCCATCGCCGACCCGAACCTGTCCGAGCAGGAGCGCGACGACGCGGTGCTCTCGGTGGTGCGCAAGCACTTCAAGCCGGAGTTCCTGAACCGGTTGGACGACGTGGTGGTGTTCCACTCGCTGTCCACCGAGGAGCTGACGTCCATCGTGGACATCCAGGTGGACCACCTGGCGCGGCGCCTGGCGCAGCGGCGGCTCACCCTCGACGTGCAACCGGCGGCGCGGGACTGGTTGGCGCTCAACGGTTTCGACCCGGTCTACGGCGCGCGCCCGCTGCGCCGCCTGGTCCAGTCGGCGATCGGCGACCAGCTGGCCCGCAAGCTGCTGGCCGGGGAGATCCGCGAGGGCGACAAGATCCGCGTCGACACCTCCGACGACAACGACTCCCTCGTGGTCACGGCGTCCGAGAGCTGAGGTCGTGGTGAGGGCGCCGCTCGGGGTGCCCTCACCGCTGGATGAGGATCAGCGTCTTGCCGACCGTGGTGCGGTTCTCGACCGCTGCGTGCGCCTCAGCGGCGCGTTCCAGCGGGAAGGTCTGCCCGATCAGCGGTCGGATGGTGCCCGCTGCCGCCTTGGCCATCATCTGCTCCGCCCACCGGCGCTGGTGGGTGCCGAAGTCGAAGAGCTGCTCGATGCCGAGCACCTCGACGCCCTGCTGGCGCGCTTGCTCCGCGGAGATCTCGGTGACCGAGCCGCTGGACGCGCCGTGCACGGAGAAGCGCCCGCCGCGGGCCGTCACGCTGAACGCGGCGCGCCCGATCTCGCCGCCCACGCCGTCGAACACGACGTCGGGCCCCTTGCCGCCGGTCGCGTCGAGGACCTGGTCGGTCCAGTCCGGCGCGGAGTAGTCGACCACCGCATCGGCGCCCAGCTCCCGGAGCACGTCGAGCTTCCGGGCCCCGCGCGCGGCCCCGACGACCCGCGCCCCCGCCTCCCGGGCGAGTTGCACCAACAAGCTGCCCACACCACCGGCCGCGGCTTCGACCAGCACGTCCTCGCCCGGGCCGATCGCGGCCGCCTCGACCAGCCCCAGCGCGGTGCTGCCGTCGCTGAACAGCGCGGCGGCACCGGGCAGGTCCAGGCCGTCCGGCACCGGGAACAGCCCGGCGACCTCGACGAGTGCCTCCTCGGCGAAGCCCCCGCTGTCCCCGGTCTCGGCCAGGACGCGCCGCCCGAGCCATGCCGGGCCCACGCCCTCGCCGACCGCGCGGACCTGCCCGGCGACCAGGCCGCCCGGCACGTAGGGCAGCCGCGGCCGCTCGTGCCACTCGTCGACGCCGCGCCGGATCTGGGTCTCGATGAACGTCGTGCTCGCCACCGCCACATCCACCACCACCTGTCCCGGACCGGCCACCGGGTCCGGTGCCGAGCCGGGCACCAGCACCTCGGGGCCGCCGAAGCGGACCACCTCGACCACTCGCATGTCGTTCGCTCCCTCCGCCCGCTGGCGCGGGCTGGCCAAGCCTGTGACTTCGAGTTCGGTCGAAGTCAAGCGATCAGCGGTGCAGGTAGGTGGAGGTCACGGCGAGCGTGGCGAACAGCGCTGCTGCCGAGGCGAAGACGACCGTCGCCGTGGTGAGGCCGAAGGAGGTGCTCACCACGCCCAGAACCACGCTGGGGACCCCCGCCGACAGGTAGGCCACCACGTAGATCAGCGCCGAGGTGCCCGCGCGGTGCTCGGGCGAGGCAAGGCCGGTCAGCATGCGCATGCCGCCCATGAACACCACGCCCCAGCCGGAGCCTAGGACCGCGGCCGCGGCGAAGAACAGCAGCGGCTGGTGCTCGATGGTCGAGGTCGCCACCCCGGCCAGCCCGAGGACCATCACCGGCCCGCCGATCCGCACCGCGCGGCGGGCTTCCACACTGGACAGCACCAGCTGCGACAGTCCGCCGAACCCGGCCAGCACCGCGACCGTCGCGCCGCCGATCAGGTAGGGGTTGCCGTGCACCATGTCCTTGGCCACCGACGGGCCGAGGGACATGAACATCCCGCCGACGATCCACGACGCCAGCAGCGTGGTGGCCATGAGCGCGAACGCGAGGCCCTTGCCCGCCGGGACGGTCGGCCGCTGCGGGCGCAGCACCTCGCGCAGCTTGTGGCGGTGGGCGACCGGTTCGGGCATGGCCAGCACCCCGGGGACCGCCACCGCGAGGCCGAGCACGAGCAGCAGGTAGCTGGTCAGCGTCGGGCCGGGCACGTACTGCACGAGCGCTCCGGCCAGCAGGGAGCCCAGCGCCATGCCGAACGCCGCGGCGACCCCGTTGACCAGCGATCCGCGGTTGGTGCCGGGGCGCTGGAAGTCCAGCAGCGAGCCGCTGATCGCGCTGGTCGCCACGCCGGTGGCGAAGCCCTGCAGCGCGCGGCCCGCGTACAACCAGCCCACGGCGGGCGCGAAGGCGAGCAGGAGCATCGAGACGATCTCCAGCACCACCGCTACCAGGAGCACCGGTCGGCGCCCGATGTGGTCGGACAGCGAGCCGAACAGCAGCAGCGCGGCCAGGATGGCGACCGCGTAGACGGCGAACACCTCGGTGAGCACGGTGGTGGTGAAGCCCCACCGCTGCTGGTAGATCGAGTACATCGGGGACGGCGCGGTGGACGCCATCAGGAACAGGGCGTAGAGCGCGCCGACGAACCAGAACGCGGCGGGCCGGGACAGCCCGCCGCTGCGGAACACGCGCCCCGCGCTGCGGGGCCGGAGGAGTTCCGTGGTGGTCATTGTTGCTTCCATCCTCGCGAAGGCCGGAACGGATTATTCCGTTCCGCAGGAACACGAGGGCGGAACGGATCATTCCGGTCCGCGGGTATCCTGTGGCCCAAGACACCCCCTAATGTCGAGTCCTGCTCCACCGCAACTCAGGGGATCGTGATGCAACCCAGCCACAAGAAGCCGCGAAACGTGCCGGACGCGACCACCGCTGGGCATCGCGGGGAGGAGGACGGCGACCTGGTCATCCGGGCCGCCCGCGACGTGTTCGCCGAGCAGGGCTTCGCCGCCCCGATGGCCGAGGTCGCCAAGCGCGCGGGCGTCGGCGTGGCCAGCGTGTACCGCCGCTACCCGAGCAAGCACGAGCTGGTCGAGCAGGTGCGCATCACCGGCTTCCGGTTGATGCTCGCCGAGGTCGAGCAGGCGCGCGCCGAGGAGTCCGACCCGTGGGCGGCCCTGGTCCGGTTCATGCGGCGGTGCCTGCGGGAGAGCTCCGGGATCGGCACGCTGATGCCGCAGATGGACCCGCAGCACGTCTACTCCGAGGAGTTCCGCGACCTGCAGCGGCGGGTCGCGAAGGGGCTCGAGGAGCTGGTCGGCGCTGCCCAGCAGGCCGGTGAGCTGCGCTCGGACGTCGACTGGCCGGACATCTTGCTGCTGCTCAAGCACCTCAACCCGCGGCTGCCCACCACCGAGCGGCGCCGCGCCGAACTGCGCTCCCGCTACCTCCCGCTGGTGCTGGCGGGCCTGCGCCCCGGTGGTCCGGAGCTGCCGGGCTCGGCCCCGGACCGCGCGGAGTGGCAGTCCCTCTGCGACAACCTGGCCACGCCCTAGTGCTGCCCTAGGTCGACCCCAGTCCCGCGCCCCGCCGCCCGGTGGGGCGTTTTTGCTGTTCAGGGGACCTTTTTGCCGGTCCTGCTCGACAGAGATCATCGTATGGTTACCCTATGGTCATAGGTTAATGGAGATGGGAGCGAGTGCTTGATCGAGTTCCGGGTCGACACGGGATCGGGCGTGCCGCCGTACCGGCAGCTCGTGCACCAGGTCGAGCACGCCCTCAGGCTCGGGCAGCTGCAGGTCGGGGACCGGCTGCCCACCGTCAAGGAAGTCGCGAGAAACCTGGTCATCAACCCGAACACGGTGCTGAAGGCCTATCGCGAGCTGGAGCACAAAGGACTGGTGAAGGGCCGTCCGGGACAGGGCACGTTCATCGAACGCGGCCTGATCGGGCTGCCCGCGGAGAAGCAGGCCGAGCTGCGCGCCGGCCTGGAGTCGTGGTTGACCGAAGCGCACCGCGCGGGCATGGACGCCGACGGGATCGCGGCGCTCGTCGCGACGGTGCTGGCCGAATCTCGCTTGGAGGAGCGGACTTGAACGAGATCGCGATACGCACCAGCGGGCTGGGCAAGCGCTACCGGCAGAAGTGGGCGCTGCGCGGCTGCGACATCGAGGTCCCGGCGGGACGGGTGGTCGGCCTGGTCGGCCCGAACGGCGCGGGCAAGTCGACGCTGATGAACCTCGCGGTCGGCCTGCTGGCGCCGACCGAGGGGACGCTGGAGGTGCTGGGCCGCCAGGTGCGGGCGGACACCGTGCAGCACCGGGTCGCCTACATCGACCAGGAGCACACGCTCTACCGGAACTTCACGGTGCGCGAGATGGTCAAGGTCGGCCAGAAGCTCAACGCGCACTGGGTCGACCAGATCGCGCTCGACCGCCTCGCCGAGCTGAACATCCCGCTGGACAGCCGGGTCGGCTCCCTCTCCGGCGGCCAGCGCGCGCAGGTCGCGCTCGCGGTGGCGCTGGCGAAGGAACCCGAGCTGCTGATCCTCGACGAGCCGGTGGCCAGCCTCGACCCGCTGGCCCGGCGCGAGCTGATGGGCGTCCTGATGGAGGCGAAGGCGGAGACCGGCTGCACGGTGGTGCTGTCCTCGCACGTGGTCTCCGAGCTGGAACGGCTCTGCGACTACCTGGTCGTGCTCGACCGCGGCCGGACCCGGCTCCTCGGCGACATCGACGAACTGCTGGACGAGCACCGGCTGCTGGTCGGGCCGAGCGGGCTCCAGGCACCCGAGGGGGTCGTGCACCAGCACGTCGACGAGGGCCGGTGGTCGCTGCTGGTGCGCGGGACCGAGCCGGTCGACCCCGGCTGGACGGTGCAGCGGGTCAACCTCGAAGAGCTGGTCATGCGGTACTTGAGCCTGGCCACCTCGCAGCGGGCCGGAGCCGCGGAGGTGGCGGCGTGACCTGGGTGGCATGGCGGCAGCACCGCCTCGGGGTGGCGGTCTTCACGGTCGCGTTCCTCGCCGTGGCGGGGGTCTACCTCTTCGCCGACGCGCTGGGGACGACCGCGCACGCGGTCTTCGGCACCCCGGACGGGTTCACCGGGACGTTCTGGCTCGCCGAACGACTCGACGTGGTCCGGTTGCTGTCGCTGCTGGTCGGCGTCTTCGTGGGTGCACCGCTGGTGGCCCGGGAGGTGGAGCAACGCACCTACCGCTACGCCTGGACCCAGGGCGTGTCGCGGAGGCGCTGGCTGAGCACCAAGGTCCTGCTGCTCGGCGCGGTCGTCCTGCTGCTGAGCACCGCCTACACCGCGGTGCACATGTGGTGGTTCGCGCCGGTGGCGGGGCAGCAGGGCTGGTTCACGATCTACAACCAGGCGGGCGTGGTCTTCCCGGCGTACTGCCTGTTCAGCTTCGTGCTCGGGGTCGCCGCCGGGGCGGTCGTCAGGCAGACCGTGGTCGCGATGGTGATCACCCTGGTCGGCGGGGTGGTGGCGATGTTCGGGATGTCGTTGCTGCGCCTCCGCTTCGCGGAACCGGTGACCCTGTTCGGCCCGGCTGACTCCACCGCGATCGACGACGTCGCGCGGCTCGGCGACGTCCTGGGCTCTGGCGGCAGCCCCACCGCCACCTTCGTCACCTTCCACCCGGCCGAGCGCTTCTGGCCGTTCCAGTTCACCGAGGCCTCGATCGTCCTCGGGATGACCCTGGCGGCGCTGGCGGTGGCCTTCTGGCGGCTGCGCCGCAAGACGAGCTGAACCCCGTTCCGGGGGCACTTCCACGAATCCTTCGCAGGGCGCGGGAACCGCGCCCCGGTGGGTGCTGCCCGGAGCAACACGACAAGGAGTTGCGCATGTCCTGGCTGGCTTGGCGGCAGCACCGCCTGGCACTGGCCGGTTTCGCCGTCCTCTTCCTCGGCGTGATCGTCCTCTACTGGCTCGCCGACCCGCTCGGCGCCGACGCCCCCACCGTCTACAACTCGGCGCAGGGTTTCTCGCGCCTGGTCAAGTTCGGCGAGGACGTCATGTCCTTCTTCCAGCCGATCCCGGTGCTGGTGGGCGTGTTCACCGGTGCTCCGCTGGTGTCCCGCGAGCTTGAGCACGGGACGCACCGGTTCGCGTGGACCCAGGGTTGCTCGCGGGGGCACTGGTTGCTCAGCAAGGTGGTCCTCGTCGGCGGTGCCGTCGTGGTGCTCAGCGCGCTGGCCGCCGCCGTGCACGCCGCCTGGTTCGCGCCGGAGGCCGCTGCGCGGGGTTGGTTCGCCCTGTTCAACCAGACGGTCCTGGTGTTCCCGGTGACCTGCCTGTTCACCTTCGGCTTGGGCGTGGCGCTCGGCGCGCTGATCAAGCGGACCGTGCCAGCGATGGCGGCCACGGTGGTCGCGGCCTGGGCGGTGCTCCTGGTGGTCGCCCGGCTGCTGCGGCCGAACTACCAGGAACCGGTGACCGCCACCCAACCGTTCGCCAGCCGCGACGCCCCGCCGGGGCTGGCCACCGGCTACTACGTCGACGGCGAGGTGAACGGCGACCTGGCGACGTACACCTACCACCCGGCCGACCGGTTCTGGACCTTCCAGTTCATCGAGACCGGCCTCTACCTGGCGCTGACCGCTGCCCTCCTGGCGCTGGTCTTCTGGTGGCTGCGCCGCAGGACCAGCTGAAGCACCTCGGGTCACCGGAGTGGCATTCCCGAGCCCGGCTGGACCACGGTCCTCCGGTCCCGCGCAGCCACGGGCTCCGCCGCTGCTGGCGGTGTCCTGCACCAGCACCACCTGATCGTTGTCGCGCCGCGAGGCGCTCTGAGAGAGGAATGACATGCGATTACGAAAGTTCTTACCCGTGCTGCTCGGCGCGGTGCTGGTCGGCTCGGTCAGCGACGGCACCGCGCAGGCGGTCGTGGGCGGTGGCCCAGCCGACGAGCCCTACCCGTTCATGGCGTCGCTGCAGGTCCCCGAGGAACCCCGGTTCCACTGCGGGGCGACGCTGATCGACCAGGAGTGGCTGCTGACCGCAGCGCACTGCGTCGACTCCTTCGAAGCCGACCAGCTGAGCGCCCGCATCGGCAGCCCGGACCGCACCACTGGGGGTGAGCAGCGCGGGATCGCCGAGAAGGTCCCGCACCCGGACCACCGCCAGGACTTCCTGGCGCAGTACGACTTCGCGCTGCTGAAGCTGGACCGGCCCGTCGACCTGCCCACCGTGGCGATCGCGGAGTCCGCGCAGCCGCCCGGCAAGGACGTCCGGGTCATCGGCTGGGGCCGCGAGTGCAGCTACCTCGACTGCGGCCCGACACTGGCCTTCCCGCGGGTGCTGAAGCAGTTCGACTCGGAGGTGGGCGCCGACTCGGAGTGCCACAACACCGACGGCACCGTGGACATCTGCGTGCGCGGGCTCGGCGACGCGTCGATGTGCAACGGCGACTCCGGCGGACCGGCGCTGGTCCGCGAACCGGGCGGGCGCTGGGAGCAGGTCGGCATCGCCAGCAGGTTCGGCGCCCCCGACCCGGGGGCCGGCTGCGCTGCCGAACCCGACATCTTCGCCGACCCGGTGGCCGTCCGGGACTGGATCGCGCAGGAGATCGGGGCCTGAGATCTGCGCAACGCCCGGCCCACCTGGGGGTGGCCGGGCATTTCCGCAGGTCAGCTTCGGCCGAAGGGGTGGATCGGCGGTGGATCTCCAGGTGATCTTCGTCTTCGGCGGTGATCGGACTACCCTGCGCAGTGTGGGCATACCTGCGTGGCTCTGGTTCGTCGTCGCCGTCCTCGCCATCGGCGCGGGCGTCGCGCTGCTGGTCGCTGACCGGTCGCAGCGCGTCTCGAACAACCGGGAACGGCGGCGCTGGGCCGCGCTGCGCGGTTGGCAGTTCGCCGAGGCCGACCAAGTCCTGCCGACCCGCTGGGAGCGCGGCGCGCTCGCCCAGTACGGCAGCCCGACGGCCACCGACGTGGTCGCCGGCTCGACCTTCACCGCCGACGGTCGGCGCCAGGTCTACGTGATGGACCTCGCCGTCAACGGCCGCGCGGCGACCGTGCTGGTCGGCATCCGCTGCCGCCGGGCGGCCCCGGCCACCATCGAGCTGTGGCTGCCCGACGTGCCGGTGCCCCAGGACTCCGAGCTGGACCTGCTCGGCCCGGTCGGCGCCCGCTACGCGTTCGTCACCGAGGTGGCCGCCGCCCGGCCGCTGGTGACCCCGGACCTGGTGGACGCCACCGAGGAGATCGGCTCGGACGTCACCGTGGTGTGGCTGGAGGACGACTGGGTGCTGGCCGCCCTGGAGCCCGGCCAGGCCGACCCGGCCCGGCTGGAGCGCCTGCTCCGCGACCTCGGTGACCTGGCCGACCTGGTCGACCCCTTCGACACCGACCCGAACGAGGCGGAGACCGCCGCCGAGGTCGAGCACTCCGAGTCCCGCTGACCACCGGGCCGCCCGGTAAGTTCGGGCCCATGCCTACCGCACTCGTCACCGGAGCCACCGCGGGGATCGGACGCGCCTTCGCCCGCCGACTCGCCGCGGAAGGCCACGACATGGTCCTGGTCGCCCGCGACGCCACCCGGCTCGCCGAACTCGCCGACCGGTTGCGGGCCCGGCACGGGGTGCGCGTCGAAGTGATCTCCGCGGACCTCGCCGACGTCGAGCAGCGCGCGCAGGTCGAGCAGCGCCTCGCCGACGTCGACCAGCCAGTGGACCTGCTGGTCAACAACGCCGGGTTCGGCACCGCCGGTGCCTTCTGGGACACCCCCACCGCCGAGCTGCGCGAGCAGCTCGACCTCAACGCGGGCGCGGTGCTCGCGCTGACCCGCGCCGTGGTGCCGGGCATGCGGGAGCGCGGGCGCGGCGACGTGGTCAACGTGTCCAGCGTGGCCGGGTTCTTCCCGGTGGCCGGGTCGACCTACGGCGCGACCAAGGCCTACGTGACCGCCTTCTCGCAGGGCCTGTCCGTCTCGCTGACCGGCAGCGGGGTGCGGGTCATGGCGCTGTGCCCCGGCTTCACCCAGACCGAGTTCCACCAGCGGGCCGGGCTGGAGATGGGGCGGCTGCCCAGGGCGTTCTGGCTGCAGGCCGACCAGGTGGTGCACGAGGCGCTGGCCGACCTGCGCCGGGGCAGGGCCGTGTCGATCCCGGGCGCGCAGTACAAGGCGCTGGTCACCCTCGGCCGCCTGGTGCCGCAGAAGTTGCAGCGGGCGATCGTCGCCCGCACCGTCCCCGACCGCACCTGAGGCGGCGAGGGCCACCATCGGCGCCCGCCCCACCGGGACGTATGCTGAAAACTCGTGGTCACAGTGGATGAACAGCAGCGCTCCGAGCTCGCCCGCCTGGTCGGGGAAATCGCCGTCGTGCACGGCAAGGTCACGCTGGCCTCGGGCAAGGAGGCGGACTACTACGTCGACCTCCGCCGCGCCACGCTGCACCACCAGGCGGCACCGTTGATCGGTCGGTTGCTGCGCCAGCTCACCGCCGACTGGGACTACGCCGCCGTCGGTGGCCTCACGCTCGGCGCCGACCCGGTCGCGACCGCCATGATGCACGCTGGAGGCGCCCCGCTGGACGTCTTCGTGGTGCGCAAGAACACCAAGTCGCACGGCATGCAGCGGCTGATCGAGGGGCCGGACGTGACGGGTCGCCGAGTGCTCGCCGTCGAGGACACCTCCACCACCGGCGGCAGCGTGCTGACCGCAGTCGAGGCCCTGCGCGAGGCCAACGCCGAGATCGTCGGCGTGGCCACCGTCGTCGACCGGGACACCGGGGCGCGGGAGAAGATCGAGGCGGCCGGGCTGCCGTACCGCTCCCTCCTGGGCCTGGCCGACCTCGGCCTGGCGTGACCCCGGAGGACCTGCGATGACGTCCGAACTCGACCGCGGCGGTGGCGGTGCGGACGTCGACCTGGGGCCGACGGAGTGGGGCACCACGGTCGGCGTCGGCCCGTGGGAGGGCCCCTGGCCGACCGACGAGCGCTACGACCCCGAGCTGCTGGAGCACGGCGACCGCCGCAACGTGGTCGACCACTACCGCTACTGGCGGCGCGAGGCGATCGTCGCCGACCTGGACCTGCGGCGGCACGACTTCCACGTGGCGATCGAGAACTTCCAACACGACCACAACATCGGCACCGTGGTGCGCACCGCCAACGCCTTCGCGGCGAGGGCCGTGCACATCGTGGGCCGGCGGCGTTGGAACCGGCGCGGCGCGATGGTCACCGACCGCTACCAGCACATCCACCACCACCCCGAGCTCGACTCGCTGCGCGACTACGCGGCCGAGCACGACCTCGCGGTGGTGGCGGTGGACAACACGGCCGGGGCGGTGCCAATCGAGCGCACCGCGCTGCCACGCCGCTGCGTGCTGCTCTTCGGCCAGGAGGGGCCAGGCCTGCGCGAGGACTCGCGGCGCGAAGCCGACCTGGTGATCTCCATCGCGCAGTACGGCTCGACGCGGTCGATCAACGCGGGCGTGGCGGCAGGCATCGCGATGCACACCTGGATCCAGCAACACGCCGACCCGGACGCCGCCTGGCGGTGAATGCCGGGTCCGGACCAGCCGTCAGATCGACCTGCTGCCTACGGGAGGCCGGGCCTTGCCGCAGGGCCCCACCTACGGCCGCTGGCCGTCGCCCGAGACCACCGCCGCTCGGTGCGGGGAGGGCTGGAAAAGCAGTTCGCGCGGACCCGGTGGGACCGGATCCGCGCGAACGTGGCGACTGATCAGCTCGCGGCCTTGCGGGCCTTCTCGCGGCGGCCCTTCAGGTACTCGATGACGATCGGGATGACCGAGACCAGCACGATGAGGATGGCCATCGCTTCGAGGTTGTTCCGGATCCACGGGATGTTGCCGAGGAAGAAGCCCAGCAGCGTCATGCTCACGATCCAGGCGACGCCGCCGATCGCGGAGAAGCTGAAGAACTTTTTCTGGTCCATCTGCGCGATGCCCGCGACCGCGGTGATGAAGGTGCGCACGATCGGCACGAACCGGGCCAGGATGATCGCCCGCGCGCCGTAGCGCTCGAAGAAGTCGTGGGTCTTGTCCACGTGCTCGCGCTTGAACAGCTTCGAGTCCGGCTTGTTGAACATCGCCGGTCCGACCTTGCGACCGATCCAGTACCCGGTCACGTTGCCCACGAACGCGCACGCGCTCAGCAGGATCAGCACCAGCCAGATCGGGGTCTCGATCGCCCCGGCCGCCACGAACAGGCCGGTCACGAACAGCAGGGAGTCACCCGGCAGGAAGAAGCCGATGAGCAGGCCGCATTCGGCGAAGATGATCAGGCACACGCCGATCAGGGCGAACGGGCCGAGGGACTGGACGATGTTCTCGGGGTCGAGCCAGTCCGGCAGCAGGGCCAGCGCGGAGGTGTTCGCGGCGGCGTTGACAATCGCGGGCAGTTCGGTCGTCACGGTCGCCAACGGTACCGCGACCCCGCGAACCCCGGACCTCGGGCGAGCGACCCGCTGCGCACGCACCACAACCACCTGATCACCTGCCGCATCGCGGCGCGGCTCGGCGCGGTGGCGGCGTGGGCCGCCAGCACGACTCGCGGACCTGCTCAGAGCGGGTCGCCAGGCCAGGTCACTCGTCCTCGCGCCCGGTCAAGTCCCAAGGAGCCCCGTCAGTCCCGTCGAGCCTCGTCAGTCGCGGAGAGCCTCGTCAGTCCCGGGGAGCTGCCCAGGCTGTCGAGGCTCGTCGCAGCGGGGCACCGAGGACCGCCAGGTCCGCTGCCCTGCTCACCAGGTCGGGACGACGAGTGTCATGACCCCAGCCAGTGCCCCGGTCGCCAACCCCAGGACCAGCGCGAAGACCAGCACTCCTGACACGGGCAGCCCCTGGCGAGCAGGCGGCGGCGCAGGAGGCGGAGGTGTCGGTGCCATGCCTGGACTGCCCCCAGCCTGCGCACGCAGCGCCGAGGACAGCAGGTGCTCAGGATCAGGCGACGTCACACCCCGAGCTTAACCACCAACCCCAACGACCCCACCCCTTCACCCATCCCCCACATCCCTCTGCCGCACTCATCCCTCTTCTCCACTCATCGGCCTCCCGCCTCCGCCCACGACCCTCCACACGCACCAGAACACAACTCCAATTGGAAACCGGAAACCTGATTTCCCTTGGAAACCGCACCCCTCCGCCGCACGCCCGAGGCACAACCACACCCAGTCGGCACCCTCGCCCGACCGACCCGGCTGCACGAAATCTACAGTTTCAGTTGAAACTGTAACCAGGGGTGACGGGGTGGGTTACAGTTTCAGTTGAAACTGTAGCTGGGGGTGACGGGACCGCAGTTTCAATTGAAACTGCGAGTGTGAGTGGGGAACAGGCGCAGTTTCAATTGAAACTGCGATCGGTCCCACGCGTCCGGCGGCACGTTGCTTGCCCATCGTTACAGTTTCAGTTGAAACTGTAACGGGAGGTGAACCGCCTGACGGGTTCCGGTGGGGTCAGCTCACTGAACGTGGGATCTCGCCTTGGTTGGGTGAGTCTTTCGGGGGTCCTGTCGGTGTGTTGGGGTGGTGACGTGCCGGTGGGGCGCAGTTTCCATGGGAGCTGCGCCCCACTCGGGTGCCGGGTCAGGTGGGGTCGACCGTCCAGGTGCCGTCCTTGAGGACTCCGGTGAGGTGGAGGTCGTCGTCCAGGACGACCAGGTCGGCCGCCAGGCCGGGGCGGATGGCGCCGATGCGGTCGTCGAGGCCAAGCAGCTCCGCGGGCTTGGTCGAGGCCGCCGCCACCGCCGCGGGCACGCTCTGACCGCCGGACTCGACCAGGTTCCGGAACGCCACGTCCATGGTCAGCGTGCTGCCCGCCAGCGAACCGTCCGCCAGCCGGGCCTCGCCGTCGGTCACGGTCACCGGGAGCTTGCCCAGCTCGTAGGTGCCGTCCCCGGCGTCGGTGGCGCTGATCGCGTCGGTGACCAGCACCGTCCGCCCGGTGCCCGCGTGCGAGGCGGCCAGCTGCACGATCGCCGGGTGCAGGTGCACCAGGTCGCAGATGAGCTCGACGGTGACCCGCTCGTCCTCCAGCAGCACGCCGATGGGCCCCGGCTCCCGGTGGTGCAGCGGGCGCATCGCGTTGAACAGGTGGGTGGCCACCGTCGCCCCGGCCTCCACCGCGGGCACCACCTGCGACAGCACCGCGTCGGTGTGCCCGACCGCGGCGATCACACCGTTGTCGACCAGCTGGCGGACCGCCTCGACCCCGTTCGGCAGCTCCGGCGCCAGGGTGACCATCTTGACCGCGCCGCGCCCCGCGTCCAGCACCTGCTGCACGGCGGAGGTCTCCGGGGCCCGCAGGATCGCCGGGTCGTGGGCGCCGCACCGGGCCGCGGACAGGAACGGACCCTCCAGGTGGATGCCCGCCAGCTCGCCGTCCACGACCAGGTCGCTGAGCGCGCTGATCTGCTTGGTCAGGTCGGGCAGCGGGGCCGTCACCAGGCTGGCCATGACCGTCGTGGTGCCGTGCCTGCGGTGCGCGGCGATCGCGGCGCGCGCCTGGTCGACCTCGATGCTGGTGAACGAGCCGCCGCCACCGCCGTGGCAGTGGATGTCCACGAAGCCGGGCACCAGCCACTGCCCGCGCAGGTCCACCACCTGGCCCGCGGGTGCCGGACCGGTGCCGACCTCGGCGATCTTTGCGCCGGAGGTGCGGACCCAACCCCGGTCCAGCACTCCGTCCGGGGTGACGACCTGCCCACCGGCGAGGATCAGTTCGGGATCGTTCACTTCGCTCTCAATCCTTCCGTCGCCAGCAGTGCTGCCCCGAGGCAGCCCGCGGTGTCGCCGAGTTCGGCCAGTTCCAGGTGGGGGCGGCGGTGGTACGCCGCCAGCATGCCGTTGAGCCGGTCGCGCAGCGGCTCGGTGAGCAGGTCGCCGGCCTGCGCGAAGCCGCCGCCGAGCACGATGCACTCGGGTGCGGCGACCGCCACCAGCACCAGCAGGCCCTTGGCCAGCGCGTCGACCGCCTCCCCCCACACAGCTTGCGCGTCCGGGTCGCCCGCGCGCACGGCCGACGCCACTTCGGCGCTGGTCCGGGCCACGCCGGTGCGCGCCTGGTAGCGGCGGGCCACGGCCGCCGAGGACGCCAGGGCCTCGACGCAACCGGTGCGCCCGCAACCGCAGGGCTCGCCGTGCCCGATGTCGACGTGCCCGATCTCGCCCGCGAAGCCGCCGCCGGAGTGCACCCGCCCGTCGAACAGCAGCGCCGCGGCGATGCCGGTGCCGATCGGCAGCACCACCACGTCGCGCATGCCGCGCGCCGCGCCCAGCCGGGCTTCGGCGAGGCCGCCCGCGCGGACGTCGTGGCCCAGGCTGACCGGCAGGTCGATGCGCTCGGCGAGCAGGTCGCGCAGCGGGGCGTCGCGCCAGCCGAGGTTCGCCGAGTACACGCCGATGCCGCGGTCCTCGTCTACCGCGCCCGGCACCACCACGCCAACCGCGTCGACGGGGGTGTCCACGCGCAGCTCGGCCACCAGCTCGGCCACGGCGGCCACCACGCACTCCGCGGTCGCTGCGCCGTTCGCACCACGCGGGGTCGGGCGTCTCAGCCAGCGAAGTGGTTCCGCGCTGTGCTCGCCGACGGCGACCAGCGCGGCCTTCATCTCGGTTCCGCCGATGTCGACGGCGATGGCGTTTGCGGTCACGCCGACGATCCTCCGCTACCGGACACCTATTGGTCTACACCAAACTGGTGTGTTGTTCGCGGAAGGTTTTCGCGGACTTCCCGCGCTCACCCGCCCATCAGCTTCTGCAGCGCGTCGAGCGCCCGGCTCGCGGTGGACTTCACGGTGCCCCGCGACACCCCGGTGGCCTCGGCGATCTCCGCCTCCGACAGGTTGCCGTAGTAGCGCAGCACCAGGACCTCGCGCTGCCGCCGCGGCAGCTTGCCCAGCGCCGCCACCACCGCCTGGTGCTCGGCGGTCAGCATCGCCAATGACTCCGCCGACCGGGCGTCGGCCTGGTGCGGCGGCTGGTACTCGCGGGCCGTCTTGCGGCGGCGCAGCACCGAGCGGCTGCCGTTGACCACCGCGGTCCGCAGGTAGCCGATCGCCGCCCTGGCGTCGCGCAGCCCCGACCAGTTGCGGTAGAGCCCGGTGAACGCCTCCTGCACCACGTCCTCGGCCGTCGCCGGGTCGTCGACCAGCAGGATCGCCAACCGGACCATCCGCATCCGCTGCTGTCGGTAGAGGTCCTCGAGGGTCAGCGGCGGCGCTGAGGCGTCGATCGCCGCGCTGTCCAGGGTTCGCAGGTGGCCGAGGGTCTGCTCGACGCTCCGTTCGACTCCGCGTGAATCACCGGCCATGATCGAACAAGTTACCGGTTGCGCCCTGGTCGGTGTGGCGCGGCCGGGTAGCGTGCGCATCGATCGTGATCCGAGGACGGAGGTTCGGCATGGCCAGGTTCGCAGTCGAGTTGGTCTACGGCGAGGACCAGGAGCGTCGGCTGGAGGTCCGCCCGGCGCACCGCGAGTACTGCCGGGACCTGGCCGCTCGCGGGGTGGTGCTGGCCGGCGGCCCGTTCACCGACGGCGAGGGCGCGCAGCTGGTCTACGAGGTGGCCGACCGCGACGAGCTGCAGCGGGTCCTCGACGCCGACCCCTACACCGAGGCCGGGGTGATCGCGCGGACCACCGTCCGGGAGTGGGACGTGGTCGTCGGCTCGTGGTTGCAGTGACCTTCCAAGATCATCAACTCGACCTCGCTGCGGGGCGAAAGCCCAGCGTGTGAGGATGTACACAGGATTCGTCGCGTTCTGAATCCTGTCACCGGCTTTCCAAAGCGGCCCCGCCTCGGGCACTGTGACGCGAAAGTGTGGCGCCCAGCCGGCAGGGCCCGCTGGTGACCTGCGGCTCGTAGGATGCTGCGCAACTCCCCGTCACCACGACCAAACTCCATGCGAGGAGGACGACCGATGCCCATCGCGACCCCCGAGGTCTACGCGGAGATGCTGGACCGGGCGAAGGCGGGCGAATTCGCCTACCCGGCCATCAACGTGACCTCGTCGGAGACGCTCAACGCGGCGCTGCGCGGGTTCGCGGAGGCCGAGAGCGACGGCATCATCCAGGTCTCGACCGGTGGTGCCGAGTTCGCCTCCGGCACCAAGGTCAAGGACATGGTCACCGGTGCCACCGCGCTGGCCGAGTACGCGCACGTGGTCGCCGCCAAGTACCCGGTCAACATCGCGCTGCACACCGACCACTGCCCGAAGGACAAGCTGGACGGCTTCGTCCGGCCGCTGATCCAGCTCAGCCAGGAGCGGGTCGACCGCGGCGAGAACCCGCTGTTCCAGTCGCACATGTGGGACGGCTCGGCGATCGACCTCGACGAGAACCTGCAGATCGCCCAGGAGCTGCTGGCCGCCGCGGCCAAGGCCAAGATCATCCTGGAGCTGGAGGTCGGCGTGGTCGGCGGCGAGGAGGACGGCGTCGCCAACGACATCAACGAGAAGCTCTACACCGCGCCCGGCGACTACGAGAAGACCGTGGACGCCCTCGGCAGCGGCGAGAAGGGCCGCTACCTGCTGGCCGCGACCTTCGGCAACGTGCACGGCGTCTACAAGCCGGGCAACGTGAAGCTGCGCCCGGAGATCCTCAAGCAGGGCCAGGACGTGGTGTCCCAGAAGCTGGGCCTGGCGGCCGGTTCCAAGCCGTTCGACCTGGTCTTCCACGGCGGTTCGGGCTCGCTGCTGGAGGAGATCCACGAGGCGGTCTCCTACGGCGTGGTGAAGATGAACATCGACACCGACACCCAGTACGCCTTCACCCGCCCGATCGCGGACCACATGTTCAAGAACTACGACGGCGTCCTGAAGATCGACGGCGAGGTCGGCAACAAGAAGACCTACGACCCGCGCAGCTACCTCAAGGTCGCCGAGCAGGCCATGGCGGCTCGCGTCGCGCACGCCTGCGAGAACCTCAAGTCCGCGGGCCGCATGCTGGCGGGCTGATCTACTGGCGGTTCCAGGCCCACTCTGCTGAGCGGTGCGGGTAGCGAACCTCAGACGCCGCCTGGCCCCAGGATCCCGTTCGCCAATGCACGACGAACGGGCTGTCCTCGCCAGGCGACGTCTGAGAACCCGCGGCGGTGCCAGTTGCCGGGATGGGCTGTGCGCCTGGCGGCGCACGCGACCCCTGACGATCGGTGCCGGTCGCCCGTCGCGGTGGCTGTCCACCGCTGGAAGCGGCTTCGCCGCTTGCCTGACGGTCGCTCTTCCGGGTGGCTGCTGGTGATGTTCGACGGCCCGTCCGCCGCGTGCGGACGGGCCGTCGTCGTACCTGACAGGATTGGGTGCATGACGAGGAACCTGTTGGAACCGCCGGAGACGTTGCTGCCGGAGAGCCCGGAGGCGCGGGACGAGCTCAGCGCGGGCACTGACCCGACCGTGGTCGCCGCGCACCACCCGGCGTTCAGCGCCGCTTGGGCCACGCTCGCCGAGGCAGCGCTGGAATCCGGCGAGAACATCGCCGCCTACGCCTACGCGCGCACCGGCTACCACCGCGGTCTCGACGCGCTGCGCAAGGCGGGGTGGAAGGGCTTCGGCCCGGTGCCGTGGCGGCACGAGCCGAACCAGGGCGTGCTGCGGTCCATCGCGGCGCTGGCCAAGGCGGCGAAGTCGATCGGTGAGGACGAGGAGTTCGACCGCTGCCGGAAGCTGCTCGAGGACAGCGACCCCAAGTCCCTCGAAGCGACCGGCCTGGCCTGAGGTCGTACCGCGACCTCCGCTGGAGTCGGACAGCTGGTTTCGGTGGAGGTCGCGGGCTCGGACGAGGATCACTGCTGCCGGAGCTCGGTCCGCCGGGAGATCTGGCGGACAATGACCTGCGTGCACCGACTGCGCGAGGAACTGAACCGCCGACTGCGCCGACTCCTGCGCACGGGCGTGCCCATCGTGCAGTGCGCCGTCGCCGCCGGAGTCGCCTGGTTCCTCGCCCGTCACCTGTTCGGGCACCCGCAGCCGTTCTTCGCGCCGATCGCGGCGGTCATCTCGCTCGGCGTCTCGCTGGGGCAGCGGATGCGGCGCGCGCTGGAGCTGGTCGTCGGCGTGAGCATCGGCATCGGCGTCGGCGACGTGCTGATCTCGTTCATCGGCACCGGCGCCTGGCAGATCGCGCTCGTCGTCGCGCTGGCGATGAGCACGGCGGTGTTGCTGGACAGCGGTGTCGTCATCGTGCTGCAGGCCGCGTCCTCGTCGGTGCTGGTGGCCACCCTGCTGCCGCCTGCCACCGCGGGCGGGCTGACCCGCATGCTCGACGCGGCGATCGGCGGCATGGTCGGGTTCGTGGTGGCGGCGCTGCTGCCCGCCAACCCACTCGCCGTGGCCCACCGCAACGGGCGGTTGGTGCTCGGTGCGCTGGCCGACGCGCTGCGCGGCGTCGCCGGGGCGGTGGCGCGGCAGGACCCGGAGCGGGCCAGCGACGTGCTCGCGAGCGCCCGCAAGAGCCAGAAGTCCGTCGAGGAGTTCCGCTCCGCGCTGGAGGCGGGCCAGGAGATCGCCAGGTTCGCGCCCATCCGGTGGCGGCGGCGCGGCGACCTGGACCGCTACGAGACCGCAGCCACGCCGATCGACCGGGCGCTGCGCAACACCCGCGTGCTGGCGCGGCGCGCGTTGGCTGCGCTGCGCGACGGTGAGCCCGTGCCGCGACCGCTGCCTGGCCTGCTGGAGGAGTTGGCGGGCGCGGTGGTGCTGCTGCGCGACGAGCTGGCCAGCGGGGTCGATCCGCTGCAGACCCGCGAGGCGGCCCGCGTGGTGGCGAAGAAGTCCACTGTGGAACTGCTCGGGGATGGTGACTTCTCGATGCAGGTGGTGGTCATGCAGGTCCGCTCGATCGCGGTCGACCTGCTGCAGGCGACCGGCCTGAGCCGCAACGAGGCCATCGCCGCGCTCCCGCCGCTGCACCCCGAGGACGAGTAGTCGCGCGCTACGGCCGGTTCAGCACCGCGGCGAGGGCGGTGTGCAGGGCTTCGTGGTCGCGGGGGTCGTGCAGGCGGCAGTCCGCCGCGGAGATCCGGTACCACTCCTCGGCCCCGGCGTAGCGGATCCACACCTCGACCGCGCCGTCGGCGCAGGTGGTGGCCAGTTCCAGGGTGCCGGTGATGACGCCGACCTCGTCGGTCATCACCCCGCCCGGCGGTGCGGCGACGGACGAGCGCAGTTCGGTGGCCTCCGGCATCGGCCCTCCCCTCTCACTGCCTCCCGATGATCGCGCGGAGCGCGGCGAGGTGCGACTCGTAGGCGCGGTGGCCGAGCGGCGTGGCGCTCAGCCAGGTGCACGGCCGACCGTCGGCCTGCCCCTTGCGCACCGCGACGTACCCGGCGGATTCCAGCGTGGAGACGTGCTTGGACAGCGCGGAGTCGCTGACCTCGACGGTGTCGCGCACGCGGCGGAACTCGGCCTGGTCGACCGCGACCAGCACCGCCATGATCGAGAGCCGGACCGGGGAGTGGATGGCGCGGTCCAGCAGGTGCCGGGGGTGCTCGCCCCGGCTCACCTCGGGCGGCCTTCGGGCACAGCGATCTCGATCTTGCTCATGCCCGCAATCTCGCAACCACCCGACAGCGTGTCAAGCGCGGGGGCGCGACGCCCGCCGGACGGCGGATGCCGCGCCCCGATCGGATCAGCAGCCGTCGAGCGCCTGCTGCAGCGCCGACTTCTCCGCCTCGGTGATGGTCAGCTCGTACTTGTGCTTGCTGCCGACCCACATCGAGGCGTACTCGCAGTGGTAGTCGGCCAGCGGCGGCATCCACTGGTCGGGGGTCTGGTCGCCCTTGCTCTGGTTGACGTTGTCGGTCACCGCGATCAGCTGCGGGCCCTCCAGGTCGTTGGCGAACTGCTGGCGCTTCTCCTGCGTCCAGTCCGCCGCGCCGGAGCGCCACGCGGCGGCCAGCGGCACCACGTGGTCGATGTCCACATCGGACGGCTTCGACCAGGTCTCGCCGTCGTACGGGCTGAACCAGGAACCGGAGGTCGGGTAGCAGTCCGACCCGACCTCCACGCCCTCGCCGTCCCGCTTGAGCACCGACTCGCGGGTGTTGCAGTTGTCCGGGCCGTCGATCCAGTGCGGGAACTTCTCCCGGCTGTAGCCGTCCATCGAACCCTCGGGGGCGACGGTGAGCTCACCGAGCTGGGTCTTGGCGGTCGCCGGGTCCGGGATGCCCGGTGGTTCGGCGCCGGCGGGCGCGGCCAGGCCGAGGCCCAGGGCGGCCGCGAGCGGCAGGGCGGTCAGGGTCGCGCGCAACGTTCGGTGGCCTGTCATGGCTTCCTCCGCGTGGGCGTCTCGCCGTTGTCGGAGTTCGACCATTGCCCACGCAGGTGGACGGATCAATGCCAGTTCGTGGCCAGCGGGTGACTTGGCGTGAAATCGCCACCGATCGTGTCACCTTCTGGTGAATTTCACACCGACGGGTGCCCGTCGATCAGGTGAGATCACCGCGCGAACCGCAGGTCCTCGGTGTGCCGGTACCAGACCCACTTCTCCGCCGGGCGCGGGTGCCGCATGCCGTCGTGCACGACCGCCGCCGAGCGGAACGACGCCTGCACCGCGCGCCCCCGGGTGACCTGGCTGCGGCGGCGCAGGAGGCCGCGGCGGACCGTGGTGACCAGCAGCCCGTCCGTCGCGGGATCCAGCATCGCGTTCATCGGGTCCGCGGTGGACTCCGGCAGCGGGGTGGCGTCCGGGTCCGGCGAGATGGTGATCCCGAGCGCGCTGCCGTTGAGCACCTGCTCGTCGTCGCAGTACACCTGGCCGGTGATCGGCTCGATCGTCCCGGCGCCGAGCAGCACGCCGCCCGAGTCGTCGCGGATCAGCGCCGACGGGCGCGGCGCGGCGGTCAGCGCCCGCTCGAAGTCCCCCGCCCGCAGTCCCCACAACCGGGCCGCCGGGGAGTCGACCACCGGCACGTAGCCCACCACCAGGTCGCCCAGCCGCTCCTTGCGGAGCAGGCGGAGCACGACCGAGGCGAAGTCGGCGTCGGTGCCGTGCACCACCAGCCGCTCCGAGGTCTCGGCCAGCACCGGGTCCAGGTCCTGCCGGGTCGGGGTGACCGGCAGGTCGAACCATTGCACACCGTCACCGACCGGGCGCGCTGCGCGGTCGACGTTACCGCAGGACAATGCGCTGGTACTCACGTTTCGCTCCTGGTTTACCCTGATCGATCGGCATACCCCGTGGTGGGAGCGGGCGAAGCGTGCGGTCACGCTGGCTACCACCCAGTCCAGGTTGGAGTTTCACATGCCGGCGATCGTGCTGATCGGCGCCCAATGGGGCGACGAGGGCAAGGGTAAGGCGACCGACCTGCTCGGCGAGCAGGCGCAGTGGGTGGTCCGCTACCAGGGCGGCAACAACGCGGGTCACACCGTGGTGCTGCCCGACGGGCAGGACTTCGCGCTGCACCTCATCCCGTCGGGGATCCTCACCCCCGGGGTGACCAACGTGATCGGCAACGGCGTCGTGGTCGACCCCGGCGTGCTGCTGGAGGAGCTGGCCGGGCTGGAGGAGCGCGGCGTGGACACCTCGCGGCTGCTGGTCTCCGCCGACGCGCACCTGATCATGCCGTACCACGTGGCCATCGACCGGGTCACCGAGCGGTACCTGGGCAAGAAGCAGATCGGCACCACCGGTCGCGGCATCGGCCCCTGCTACCAGGACAAGATCGCCCGGGTCGGGGTCCGCGCGCAGGACCTGCTGGACGAGAAGATCCTCCGGCAGAAGGTCGAGGCCGCCCTCGACGTGAAGAACCAGATCCTGGTCAAGGTCTACAACCGGCGCGCGATGGACGTCGACGAGGTCGTGGACACCGTGCTGGCCCAGGGCGAGAAGTTCGCCAGTCGGATCGCCGACACCAAGCTGCTGATCAACCAGGCGCTGGACCGCGGCGAGACGGTGCTGCTGGAGGGCTCGCAGGGCACCCTGCTGGACGTCGACCACGGCACCTACCCGTTCGTGACCTCGTCGAACCCGACGTCCGGCGGCGCCTGCGCCGGGTCCGGCATCGGGCCGACGAAGATCGGCGCGGTGATCGGCATCCTGAAGGCCTACACCACCCGCGTCGGCGCCGGTCCGTTCCCGACCGAGCTCACCGACGAGGCGGGCGAGAACCTGCGCAAGCAGGGCGGCGAGTTCGGCGTCACCACCGGCCGCTCGCGGCGCACCGGCTGGTTCGACGCGGTGATCGCGCGCTACGCGACCCGGGTCAACGGCATCACCGACTACTTCCTGACCAAGCTGGACGTGCTGTCCGGGCTGGAGACCATCCCGATCTGCGTGGCCTACGACGTGGACGGCGAGCGGGTCACCGAGATGCCGATGACGCAGACCGGCGTGCACCACGCGGTCCCGGTGTACGAGGAGATGCCGGGCTGGTGGGAGGACATCAGCGGCGCCCGCTCCTTCGAGGACCTCCCGGCCAACGCCCGCGCCTACATCGAGCGCATCGAGGAGCTCTCCGGCGCCCGCGTCTCGGCCATCGGCGTCGGCCCCGGCCGGGACCAGACCATCGTCCGCCACACCATGGCCTGACCGCAGGCACCGCCTGACCTCAGGAGCACCCAGGGGGACCCCGGCCTCGGCCGGGGTCCCCCTGCTCATGGGGCGCCGACCCCGTCCCGACGCGATTCCCAGTGGTGGAATCGCACGTCCGACGTCGGGAGTCGTGGGTCAGCGGTTGAGCCAGGAGCTGTCCAGGGCGGCTTCCTGCAGGTCGAGCTCGCGGAGGACGCGGCGGAGGATCTCGTCGTCGAGGTGGCCCGCGTCGCGCTCGTCGGCCACCACCGAACGCTGGACCTCCAGCAGGTCCCGCCGCAGGTCCGAGAAGCTGCGGCTCGCGGTGTCCGCCCGCTCGGCAGGGGTTCGGCCGATCCGCTCGGAGGCGACCATCCCCTGGTGCTCCACCATGGCCTTCATCCGGCTGATGATGCGTTCGAAGCGCTCCGGGTCGGTGCCCAGGTCCTCCGGGGTGAGCTTGTCCAGGTGGCGCAGCGCCGCGTTGGTCGCCGTCACCCGCGCCTCCGCCTCGGCGTGGTCGTCGCGGGCCGCCTCGTCCGGGTCGATCACGTCGAGCTTGCGGATCAGCCAGGGCAGCGTGGTGCCCTGCACCAGGATGGTGGCGACCGTGATCACCGAGGCGACGAACTGGATCAGGTCCCGGGCGGGGAACGGATCACCCGAACTGGTGGTGAACGGGATCGCGCCCGCCGCCGCGAGGGTGACCACGCCGCGCATCCCCGCCCACGAGATCACCGCCGTCCGGCGCCACCGGCCGCCGGGCCGCTTGCCCGGGCTGAGCAGGTGCGACAGGCCCGGCAGGTAGTTCGAGCTGAACATCCACAGGACCCGGAAGGCCGCCGTCGCGGCGAAGATGGCCAGCGTCGCCAGCAGTAGCGAGCTGATGTCCCGCCCGGAGGCGATCAGCCCGTCGACGACCGCCTTCAGCTGCAGCCCGATGTAGGCGAACACCAGGCTCTCCAGCAGCAGGTTGATCGAGGCCCAGATGGTGTGCTCCTGCAGGCGGCCCGCGGCTCGGGCGCGCGGCTGGTTGTGGCCGACGTAGAGCCCGGCGGTGACCACCGCGAGCACCCCGGACCCGTACAGCTCTTCAGCCGTGAGGTAGGCCAGGAAGGGCACCAGCACGCCCAGGACCGTGGCCACCTGCACGTCCGGGACGCGGGTCCGCGCGGCCTGCGCGAGCACCCCGAACACCAGCCCCAGCGCGACGCCGACCACCACGGCCAGCACGAACACCAGCGCGCCGTGCGAGAGGGTCGGGGTGGCCCCGACGACGGCCGCGATCGCCATCCGGTAGATCGTCAGCGCGGCGGCGTCGTTGATCAGGCTCTCGCCGCCGAGGATCGTCATGACGCCGCGCGGCAGGTTCAGCTGGCGGCCGATCGCGGCGGCGGTCACCGCGTCCGGCGGGGCGATCACCGCGCCGAGCACGATCGCCGAGGCCAGCGGCAGCTCGGGGATGAGCACGAAGGCGAGCCAGCCGATCACGAACGAGGTGACGATCACCTGCAGCACGCCGTGGTGCGTGATCTTGCGGATCTGGGCCCGGAAGTTGGTGTAGGAGCTCTCCAGCGCCGCGGCGTAGAGCAGTGGCGGGAGCACGACGGTGAGCAGCAGCTCCGGGTTGATGTTGAGCTCGCCGGTGCCGGGGATCAGCGACACCAGCAACCCGACCAGCACGAGCAGCAGCGGTGCCGCGATCTCGCGGCTGCGGGCCAACGCGGTGACGAGCAGTGCGCCGATCAGCACGAGGAGCAGTTGGACCACCGGGTGACACCTCCGTCCATCATGGACAGGTTAGGTGTCCGACCTGGTCGTCGGCTCGTCATCACGACGTCGATCACAGCCTGCGGCACCAGATCACAGTTTCAATTGAAACTGTGGTTCGGTGTCTGGACCGTCGGCGTGTCGGGATGACGACATGCCGACGGTTGTGGACAACTGGCCGCCGCCGTCCTGGATTCCCGCGACCCCGGTGGAAGTCGGACGTCTGGCCCGATGGAGATCGCGTCCACCCCGGCACCGGGCGGTCGCCGGGTACCGGGGTGGATCAGCCTGGGGTTCGGGTCAGCGGTTGGTGGCGTGGTCGTCGCGGGCGGTGACCGCGATGTCCGGGTGGTCGGCGAAGATGCCGTCGATGCCGGTGTCGAACAGCGCCTGGAAGAAGCCGAAGACGTCCCCGAACGCGGCCGGGTCGTCCGAGGTCTGGAAGTCCGCCGGCAGGAAGTTGTTCTCCGCCCGCACCGTGTAGGGCACGACCTCCAGCCCGGCGGCGTGCGCGTCGGCGACCACCGGGGTCGGCCCGGTGAGGAAGCCGTCCTCGCCGACCGGCAGCAGCACCTTGGTGTCCGGCCCGATCACGTCCGCGTACCCGGCGACCTCCCGCAGGCCCTCGGGCTCGACCAGGTCCGCGTAGGTGCGCGGGTCACCGGACTCGACGAAGTCCTGCGGCGCCCCGCTGCTGCTGATCAGCTGGACCAGGTCCACCGCCAGCGACTCGTCCAGCGCCTTGAGGTTGGCCACCTCGAAGGACTGCACCGCGACCTTGGCGTTCGGCCGGTTCAGGCCGTTGCGGGTCAGCGCCTCGACCACGCCGGGCTCCAGCGGCAGGCCGATCCGGGCGAAGTAGCTCGGGTGCTTGGTCTCCGGGGCGACGCCGACCTCCCGGTGCAGCTCGCGGGACAGCCGGGCGCGCAGGTCCAGGACCTCCTGGAACGTCGGCACCTCGTAGCGGCCGTCGTAGATCGTGTTGTTCGGCCGGAACTCGGGGATGCGCTCCTTCGCGCGCAACGTCTTGAGCTCGGCCAGCGTGAAGTCCTCGGTGAACCAGCCGGTCAGCTCCTGGCCGTCGATGACCTTGGTGGTCCTGCGGTCGGCGAACTCGGGGCGGGCGGCGACGTCGGTGGTGCCACCGATCTCGTTCTCGTGCCGCGCGACCAGCACGCCGTCCTTGGTGGGCACCAGGTCCGGCTCGATGTAGTCCGCTCCCATCCGGGCGGCCAGCTCGTAGGAGGCCAGCGTGTGCTCCGGGCGGTACCCGGAGGCGCCTCGGTGGCCGAAGACCGCCACCTGCTCGGTGCCGGTCGGCCGGTCCGGTGCGGCGACCGCGGGCGCGGTGATCAGGCCGAGCGCGGCTGCGCCCGTGACGAACAGCGCCATCAGGCGTCTCCGAATCCTCAATGTGCCCTCCCGTGGTTCGCAGCGCGTGGATCAACGCTGCACCCTCGGGCAGAACACTGACCGCCGCAATCGACCATTCGCGCAAGCGGGTGCGACGTCCGGTCGACCGCCAGGTGAACGCCGGGGAGCGCTGGGCGAGCGCAACGAGTTGCCGGGGGCAGGTCCCGCGTGGCGTGCCGCACGCTCTACGCTGCGGTTCGTGCGAATTCTCGTGATCGGTGGTGGCGGCCGGGAGCACGCGATCGCCTTGGCCCTGTCCCGCGATCCCTCCGTGACCGCGATGGCCTGCGCGCCCGGCAACGCGGGCACCGCTGCGCTGGCCGAGAACTACGGCGTCGACGTCGCCAAGCCCGCCGCGGTGGTCGAGCTGGCCACCAGGTGGCAGGCCGACCTGGTCGTGTTCGGCCCGGAGACGCCGCTGGTCGCGGGCGCGGCCGACGCGGTCCGGGCGGCGGGCATCGCCTGCTTCGGCCCGTCCAGGTCGGCGGCCCGCATCGAGGGCTCCAAGGCCTTCGCCAAGGACGTCATGCTCGCCGCCGGGGTGCCGACCGCGCACAGCGAGGTGGTGGACAACCCCGCCAAGCTGGACGCCGCGCTCACCCACTTCGGGCCGACCTGGGTGGTCAAGGACGACGGCCTGGCCGCGGGCAAGGGCGTGCTGGTGACCAAGGACTTCGACGCGGCGCGCGCGCACGCGCTCAAGCTGCTCGACGGCGGCCACCCGGTGCTGCTGGAGTCGTTCCTGGACGGCCCGGAGGCGTCGCTGTTCTGCCTGGTCGACGGCACTTCGGTGGTCCCGCTGCTGCCCGCGCAGGACTTCAAGCGCGTCGGCGACGACGACGCGGGCCCGAACACCGGGGGCATGGGCGCCTACGCGCCGCTGCCGTGGGCGCCGGAAGGCCTGGTCGACGAGGTCGTGCGCACCATCGTGCAGCCGACCGTCGACGAGCTCGCGCGCCGCGGCACCCCGTTCTCCGGCCTGCTCTACGCCGGTCTCGCGCTGACCTCCAACGGCCCGCAGGTGATCGAGTTCAACTGCCGCTTCGGTGACCCGGAGACCCAGGCGGTGCTGTCGCTGCTGCACACGCCGCTGGCCGGGTTGTTCCACGCGGTGGCGACCGGCACGCTCGCCGAGCAGCCGCCGCTGGAGTGGGAGGACGGCGCCGCGGTGACCGTGGTGGTGGCCGCGGAGGGCTACCCGGGGCGGCCGCGCGTGGACGACGTGATCCAGGGCAGCGACGCCCAGGGCGTGCTGCACTCCGGCACCCGGCGCCGCGAGGACGGCGCGGTGGTCTCGGCGGGCGGCCGGGTGCTGTCCGTGGTCGCCACCGGTGCGGACCTGGCGGCGGCGCGGGAGGCGGCCTACCAGCGGGTCGACGGCGTGCACCTGCCCGGCGCGCACTACCGCACCGACATCGCGCTGCGCGCCGTGCGCGGCGAGATCACCGTTCCGACCGCCTGACGATCGGACATCCTGGCAAAATCCGCCCGGTGGTTGGGGAATTTCTCGCCACCGGGCGGATTTTTCTGGTGTTCTGGCTCTGGGCCGCGAGCGGTGCGGCCGAGCACGAGGAGGAGTCGTGACGCAGGCGGGCTACAACCTGGCGGCGCTGGAGGACTGCCGGGCGGAGCTGGACGGCAAGGCCGGTCCGGTGGGCGCGGTCGGTGACGGGTTCGAGGGGCAGCACGTCGATGCCGGGATCTTCGGCGAGCTGGACGCGGCGGGTGACCTCGCCGCCGCGATCACCGAGCTGGACACCACCGGCAAGGCGCAGTTCGACGCCGCTGAGCAGCTGCTGCGCAGCGCCAGCGGAGCACTCGACGCGGTGCGCGGCACCATGGACGAGATCGACCAGGCCAACGCCGAATCATTCCGCTGAACTGGGGATCTGATGGGGATATCGGGAGAGGTGGCGAGCAAGCCCGGTGGCGGCCCGCTCGCCGAGCAGCTGCGCAAGATCGAGGACAGCCGGCCGGACGACATCCGCGCCATCAGCACCCGCTGGCGGGATGCGGCGGGCAAGGCTGACGAGCACGGCAACGCGCTGAACCGGACCGTGAGCGGGCTGGACGGGGCGTGGGAGGGCACCTCCGCGGACGCCTTCGTCGGCTACATGGGCAAGATCAACGGCGGTTTCACCAAGGCCCGCGAGGCGCTGCAGAGCTCCGCGGACGTGCTGGACCGGGCGGCCGAAGCGGTGCAAGCCGCGAAGGACGAGGTCAACGCGATCGGCGAGCGGGCGTTGGCCGACGCGCGGCGCGCGGAGCAGGCGTACGAGGCGGAGGTCGCGGGAGCCGCCGACGACGAGGCCAAGGCGGAGGCCGCGAAGCGGCGCGACGAGGCCATCACGAAGGCGATGCAGGAGCACGCCGAGGAGGCCAGGGGCAAGGTCGACGCGGCGAATGCCAAGCTCAGCGGCGCGCTGGGCGAGCTGCGCGGCGCCGCGGCCGGGCTCAACGACGTGTTCTCCGCGCTGCCGAAGGCCGGGGAGCAGCCGTTCACGCCCGCCGAGGGGCGGAAGGTCGACTGGGAGATGACGATGCCGTCGTCGACGAACTCGCAGTCCACGGCGCCCGGCGGCGAGCAGGGGTCGCCCGGGGGCAGCGGGTCGGGCGGCGGTTCCGGCTCCGGTGGCGGTGGCGGTGGCGGTGGCGGTGAGTCCGGTGGTGGCGGTGGCCTCGGGCCCAGCGGCGGTCCGCCCGCCGGTCCGCCGCCCGGCAACGTCGAGGAGTGGATCCGGGAAGCGATCAAGATCCTGCAGGCCAACGGCATCCCGGTCACCGAGGACAACATCGACGAGATCTGGACGATCATCCAGAAGGAGTCGGGCGGCGACCCGCACGCGATCAACAACTGGGACTCCAACGCGGCCAAGGGCACCCCGTCGAAGGGCCTGATGCAGTGCATCGACCCGACGTTCCAGTCCTACAAGCTGCCGGGCCACGGCGACATCTGGAACCCGGTGGACAACATCATCGCCGGTGTCCGCTACACCTTCGACCGCTACGGCGGCTTCGAAGGCCACCCCGGCCTGAAGTCCATGGCCCAGGGCGGCGGCTACCAGGGCTACTGATATCCGACCTGGACCCGTCCCCCGGTGGACCACAGTTTCAGTTGAAACTGTGGTCCACCGGGACCCGACGGGGTGAACCGCCGGCGTGTCGGGCCCACGACACGCCGGTGCCCGTGGACAACTCGCCGTCCTCCCCCCGGCCCCTCCCGCGAGTTCGATGGGAATCAGATGTCCGATTTCCATTGAGGTGATCTCACCGGACCCGCACAGGCGAGTCGCCGGGTGATTCACAGTTTCAATTGAAACTGTAACCCCGGGCAGACGCCGAAACCGCTTCCACCGGCACCCAGCGCCGATCGCGGGCGTGCTGAAGGGCGCCTTCGCCGACCGAGCCGGTAGAAGCCCCCACGCACAATTCGGGTGCGCAAGAGTGGTGACACGTCCTCGGGTGGGTTGGGACGGTTGCAGTTTCAATTGAAACTGCAACCGCCGGTTGTGTCGGGCACCCGACATGCCGATGATGCGTCGGGGTGCTTACTGAGATCACCTCAATGGAATCGCATACCGGGGGTGTCGGAGTGCCGGGCGGAACCCGGCCCCGGAGCGTGGGGCGGAGCCGGGGGTTCCGGCGGGTCAGCGCGTTTGGCACGCTGAACGCATGGTCGATCCCGCGGTTCTGGGCGTCGCGCAGCGCGCCGACGTCGCTCCGTTCCAGGTCATGGAGGTCCTCACGGCCGCTGCGGAACGCCAGCGGCGCAAGGGCGACGTGGTGTCGCTCGCCGCTGGTCAACCCAGCACGCCCGCACCTCGCGCGGTCCGCGAAGCCGCCGCGGCGGCTCTGCACGGCGATCCCCTCGGCTACACCGAGCAGCTCGGGCTGCGCGCGCTGCGGGAAGCCATCGCCGGGCACTACGACCGGTCCTACGGGTTGTCGGTGCAGGCCGACGACGTGGTCGTGACCACCGGCGCGTCCGGGGCGTTCCTGCTCGCGTTCCTCTCCGCGTTCGACGCCGGGGACCGGGTCGCGCTGGCCCGCCCCGGCTACCCGGCCTACCGGAACATCCTGGCCGCGCTGGGCTGCGAGGTCGTGGAGCTGCCGTGCGACTCCTCGACCCGGTTCCAGCCCACCACGGCGATGCTGGAGGAGCTGGACCAGCCGGTGCGCGGGCTGATCGTGGCGAGCCCGGCGAACCCGACCGGCACCGTGCTCTCCGGCACCGAGCTGGCCGACCTCGCGGCGTGGTGCGAGGCCAACGGCGTGCAGCTGATCAGCGACGAGATCTACCACGGGCTCAGCTACGGCGACCCGCTGCACTCGGCGTGGGAGACCTCCCGCGAGGCGGTCGTGGTGAACTCGTTCTCCAAGTTCTGGTCGATGACCGGCTGGCGGCTCGGCTGGATGCTGGTGCCGCCGCGGCTGCGGCGCGCGGTCGACTCGCTGACCGGCAACTTCACCCTCTGCCCGCCCGCGCTGTCCCAGCACGCCGCGATCGAGGCCTTCTCCGCGTCAGCCCTGGAGGAGGCCACCGGGCACGTCGAGCGCTACCGGAAGAACCGCGAGCTGCTGCTGGACGGCCTCGAACAGCTCGGCATCACGCAAGTGGCCCCGGCCGACGGCGCGTTCTACGCCTGGGCCGACATCGGGCACCTCACCGAGGACACGACCGCGTTCTGCCGCCGCCTGCTGGACGAGACCGGGGTGGCGGTGGTGCCGGGCGCGGACTTCGACCCGGAGCTGGGCAACCGCTTCGTCCGGATGTCCTTCGCGGGCAGCACCGACGACATCGCCGAAGCCCTCGACCGCCTCAAGACCTGGCTGCCGACCGGTCCGGGACGACCCTGAGATTTCCCGGGGAGTGCGCGCTGGGCGGGGCTGATCGGGCGTCGCGTCTGGCAGGCTTGGGGTGACGAGTTGCTGCGGTCGAGCTGAGGTGCTTGCGATGGTGTGGAAGGTGATCGGCGGACTGCTGGCCCTGTGGCTGGTGATCTCGATCGCGGGAGTGGTCATCAAGGGCCTGTTCTGGCTCGCGGTGCTCGGCGGCGTCCTGTTCGTCGCCACCGCCGCGGTGGGCTGGGCGCGGGACCGCAAGAAGATCAAGTCCTAGTCAGGTGAGGACCGAGCGGGACCGGAGGAGGGCGCGGGCCGCGTCCGCGCCGGGCCAGAGTTCGGCGGCCAGGCCCACCTCGCGGGCGGCGTCGATGTTCTCCTGCCGGTCGTCGAAGAACAGGCAGTCGGCGGGGTCCGCGTCGAGGGTCCCCAGCAGGTGGTGGTAGATCCGGGTGTCCGGTTTGGCCAGCTGTAGGTCGCCGGAGAACACCAGGTGCTTGAACAGCCGGGCCCACTCCTCCCGCTCGGCGGCGCGCCCGAACGACGACGGCGCGTTGGACAGCAGCGCCAGCGTGACGCCCTGCTGGTGCAGCTCCTCGAGCAGCCGCACCGAGCCGGGGTCGGTCTCCAGCCAGCCCGCCACGTCGGCGCTGGTCAGCCGCTCGGACAACGCGGCGTCAACCGGCCGGGCCACCCGTTCGCCCACGGCCCGCCAGTACTCCAGGTCGGGGCAACCCCAGTCGTAGGCCTTGCGCTCGGCGAAGTAGGCCGCCTCGAACGCCTCGGGTTCGACGCCGAGCGCCGCCGCGATGTCCGGCAGCGCCGCCGTCCGCCGGCTGATCACCTCGCCGTAGTCGAAGACGACCCACCGCACCACGTGCACCTCCTGGTCAGAGCCGGGCTTCCGAGATCCTGCGCAGCGCTTCCTTGACGTCGGCCGAGGACACGTCGCGGTGCGTGACGAACCTGATCTGGCCGTTCATCGACACTGCCCGCACCCCGATCGCCGCCAAGCGTTCCAGGGTCAGGCCCACGTTCGGTACCGCTGCCAGCACGATGTTGGTCTGCGGCGCGGAGACCGACCAGCCGTGCTCGGCCAGGCCCTCGGCGAGCAGCCGGGCGTTGTCGTGGTCGGCGGCCAGCGCGTCGATGCGGTCCAGCGCGACCAGCCCGGCCGCGGCCAGCACGCCGCCCTGCCGGACGCCGCCGCCGAGCATCCGCCGCACCCGCCGCGCCTCGCCGATGAAGTCCTCACCAGCTGCGATGACGGAGCCGACCGGGGCGCCGAGGCCCTTGCTCAGGCACGCCTGCACGCTGTCCACGCCGACGGTCAGCGCGGCAGGCGGCAGCCCGAGGGCGACCGAGGCGTTCCAGATCCGCGCCCCGTCGAGGTGGATGCGCAGACCGGTGTCGCGGGCCGCGGCCGCGAGCTGCGCGTGCTCGTGCGGCGGCGTCACCGCGCCACCAGCGCTGTTGTGCGTGTTCTCCAAGCAGAGCAGCGTCGTGCGCAAGGTGTCGTAGCTGGACTCGCCGTGCCCGCGCACGGTCTCCGGCGTGGGGCGCCCCGGCCCGCCGTTCCACTCCAGCGGTTGTGGCATGCCGCCAGCCAGCCACGCCGCCGAACCGAACTCGTAGGCGAGCACGTGCGAGCCGTGCGGCGCGAGGAACCGGTCGCCGCGCTGCAGGTGCAGCATCAGCGAGATCAGGTTGCCCATCGAACCACTCGGCACCCAGAGGGCGGCGGCGGTGCCGAGCAGCGTGGCGACGCGCTCCTCCAAGGCGCGCGTGGTGGGGTCGTGGTCGAGCACGTCATCGCCGACTTCCGCGGTCGCCATGGCCGCGGACATCTGCTCGTCGGGACGCGTGACCGTGTCGGATCGCAGGTCGATGGGTTTGGTCACGAACGGATCACACCACACCAGCCCCGGGGGAGGGCAACAGCCCGCCGCTGGCGACCCGGGGTGTTGCGGTATCAATCACGGGGTGGATCGCCGCGCCGGGGCGTGCAACGGTTGGGGGCGGGGATCCCGTCCTGGACGTGCAAGCACTGATGAGCGGAGAGTTCCGCGTGGACCAGCGCGAGGAGCAGGAGTTCGCGGAGTACTTCGCGGCCCGGCGGGAGGCGGTGCGTCGAATGGCGTACATGATGTGCGGTGACTGGCACCGCGCGGACGACCTCGCCCAGACCGCGTTCATCTCGCTGCACCGGCACTGGCGGAAGGTGCGCGACAAGGGCGCGCTGGACGCGTACGTGCGGCGGACCCTGACGCGGGCGGTGATCGACGAGTCCCGGCGCCCGTGGCGGCGGGAGCGGGCCGCGGAGGTGCTGCCGGACCGGCCGGTGGACAGCCCGGACGTGGACGACTCGGTGGCCACCAAGCAGACCCTGCTGGCCGGACTGCAGAAGGTGCCGCCGAAGCAGCGCGCGGTGCTGGTCCTGCGGTTCCTCGAGGGGCTGGACGTCGCGGGGGTGGCCGCGGTCATGCGGTGCAGCGAAGGCAATGTCAAGAGCCAGTGCGCCCGAGGTCTCGCCGCGTTGCGCGAGGCGCTGGGGGACGAGCTCGGCGATCTGCGATCGGCGTGAGGAGGTGCGGGTAAGTGGATGAGCGCAAGCTCGAGGAGCTGTTCCGCGATTCGGTGCAGTCCGCTCCTCCGGCGTCGTTCGACGAGCACGACGTGGCCCGGGCGTCGCGGCGCATCACGGCCAGGCGCCGGGTGGCGGCCGTCGGCGGCACGGTGGTGGCCGCGGGCGTGCTCGCGGGCGGGGTCTTCACGTTCCTGCCGTCGCAGCAGCCCGTCTCCAGCCAGCAGGCGCAGCCCCAGGTGGCACCGGCCACGCCGCGCAGCGAGGACGGCCCGGGCATCCTGACCGACCGCGGCGGCCGCTGCGGCCCGGACGCGCAGGTGGCGGCGGCGGTGACCAAGCAGCTCCCGGAAGCGGCGTCGACGGCCCCGGTGGCGGTCCCGACGTGCCCGTCCGGCGCGAAGGTGGCGTCCTTCGTCCTGCGCGAAGGCCCAGCAGCGGGCAGCGTGACGGTGATCGTGAGCCCGGCCGGAACGGTCCCCCCGGACCAAGCCACCCCGGGCGACACCCGCCACCCGGACGGCACAGAACAATCGGTCCGCCAAACCCGAACGGGAAAGCTCCTGGTCGTCCAGAGCAACCCAGACGAAGGCTCCCCAACAGCCCCCTACCGCACCCGCCTACCAACTCTCGCCACAACCCTGGCCACCCAGTTCTAACCCACCCCAAACTGCCAGCCGCACCGCGCCCCACCACGAACCAAGCCCGGTCCGCAACACTGAAACCAGGTGGCAAGCCCAGGAATGTCGTGGCCGGGAACAGCGCATCACCGCACCACCCCGGGCCAGCCGACGCGGCTCTGACTGCTGGTACGAAGGTGGTGAACCTGGCGATGTGGTGGTCAGGAGTCAATGCACCGCCGCACCACCACGGGCCAACCCAACCCCGGTATCACCACTGACACCCGGGGTGGTGAACCTCCGCAATTTCGATTGAAATTGCACACCTCGCCACCGAAGCCTCCGTCGAGAACGAGCAATTTCGATTGAAATTGCTACACCACGCAACGCAACCCCCCACCGCTTCGAACCCAAAGCAACCCCACCCCACCGCCACTTCCCCTCAACAACTCAACCCAGGTATCACCCCCCACCCCCCAAGCCCCAAGCCCCAAGCCCCAAGCCCCAAGCCCCAAGCCCCAAGCCCCCGGTGTCCTCCCTCACCAAACCGGTACACCCGTACCACTTTATCGGTACGCTCGTCCCAGAAAATCCACCGCGTCCGAAGGAGGGGTCGACCAGCGATGATGTCCTGGATCATCCTGATGGTGTCGGGAGTCTTCGAAGCAGGTTGGGCGATCTCGCTGAAGCTCTCGCACGGCTTCACCCGCCTCGTCCCAACGATCTCGTTCTTCGTCCTGGCCGCGGTGAGCTTCGCGGGCCTGGCCTACGCGATGCGAGACCTGCCCGCGGGCCCGGCGTACGCGGTGTGGACCGGCATCGGCGCGGCGCTGACCGCGATCGTCGGCATGGTCTGGCTCGGCGACGGCGTCTCGGTCCTGAAGCTGGTCTCGATCGTCCTGATCGTGGCGGGCGTCATCGGCCTCAACCTCGCAGGCGGGGGCCACTGACCCCCGCAGGTCCCACCCGGCCGCCCCGTGCGTCCGGAGGAACCGAGGGGGCCGGGGCGAACGCAACATCAATGGGAACCGGCCCCACGACTTCCATTGAAGTCGCGAAGCCCGGACGACGGAGATCCGGGCGGGCGGCACCCCTGGGGCGGTGCGCCGTCGCGGGGTGGCCGGGGCGGGGTCGGCGGCGCTTAGGATCGGCAGGCATGACAGCGGCCAGTACACCGAAGGGCGAGCGGCGGCGGCAGGCGTTGGTGGTGGCCGCCGCGGAACTGCTCACCGAGGGCGGCTTCGAGGCGGTCCGCCACCGCGCGGTCGCCGAGCGCGCCGGGCTCCCACTGGCCTCCACCACCTACTACTTCTCCTCGCTGGACGACCTGATCAGCGCCGCGGTCGAGCACGAGTCGCGGCAGGAGCTCGCCGCGGGCCGCGCCCAGCTGGACGAACTCGCCGACCAGCCCCGCAGCACCGACGCGGTGATCGAGCTGCTGCTGGACATGCTGCTCGGCATGGAGTCGCGCGACGGCGGCGCGGAGCCGGTGCTGCTGCGCTACGAGCGGCTGGTCGGCTCGCCCCGCCGCCCCTACCTCGCCCCGCTGATGCGCGAGCTCAGCGCGGAGCTGCACGACCTGCTGGCCGAGATCTTCGCCCGCAGCGGCATGGCGGTCAGCCGGGACCGGCTGCTCGAGCTGATCGCGCTGGTCGACGGTGCCGTGGTCAACGCGCTGATCGAGAGCAACCCCGACCCGCGCGGAGCCGCCCGCCGGATGCTGCGCGCTCAGCTCGGCTGAGCCACCCGGTAGAGGTCGGCGTAGGAGCCGCCCGCCGCGAGCAGTTCGTCGTGGCTGCCCAGCTCCACGATGCGCCCGTCCGACATCACCGCCACCCGGTCGGCGTTGCGCGCGGTGTGCAGCCGGTGCGCGATGGCGATCACCGTCCGCCCGTCCAGCAGCGTGGCCAGGGCCTGCTCCAGCTCCCGCGACGTGGTGTTGTCCAGCAGCGAGGTCGCCTCGTCGAGCACCACGGTGTGCGGGTCGACGAGCAGCACCCGGGCCAGCGCGAGCTGCTGCGCCCGGGATGCGGGCACCGGGTGGCCGCCCGCGCCGAGCGCGGTGTCCAGCCCGTCCGGCAGGGTGTGCAGCCACTCCAGCAGCCCGACCGACTTCAGCGCGTCGACCAGCTGGTCATCGGTGAAGTCGTGGTCCGGCAGGGCCAGGTTGTCCCGGAGCGAGCACGCGAAGACGTGCTGCTCCTGGGCCAGCAGCACCACCTCGCGGCGCAGCTGCTCGGGCGGCAGGTCGGCGACCTCGGTGCGGCCGAAGGCGACCGAACCGGAGTCCGGTCGGCTGATCCCGGCGATCAACCGGCCCAGCGTGGACTTGCCCGCCCCGGACGGCCCGACCACGACCAACCGCTGCCCGGCGGGCACGGTCAGGTCGATGCCGCGCAGCACCTCCCGGTCCGCGCGGTAGGAGAAGCGCACGTCGCGGACCACCAGGTCGCGCGATCCGTCGACGTCCTGCCGCGCGGTGCCGGCGGTCGGCGCCTCGCGGACGCCGAGGATCCGCTGCAGCGCGGTGTAGCCGGTCTGCAGCTCCTCCAGCCACTGGAACAGCTCGTCGAACGGGTTCGACATCGCCTGGGCGTAGAGCACGACGGTAATGACCGTGCCGAGCTCGACCACCCCACCCCAGTACGCCCAGCCGCCGATCAGCAGGATCGTGCCGATCGGCAGCACGTACGACAGCTCCAGGCAGGGCAGCCAGATCGTGAGCAGCTTGCGGTGCCGGAACTCGGGACCCAGCGCGTTGCCGAGCACCTCCTCGTTGCGCGCGATCCGGCGCCCGCCCAGGCGCAGCGCGGCGATGGTGCGCGCGCCCTCGACGGACTCGTGCGTGCTCGACTGCACCTCCGCCCAACCAGCCATGATCCGGCGCAGCAGCGGCAGGGAGCGCGGGTAGTACCAGCGGGTGCTGAGCACCATCAGCGGCACCGCGACGAGCATCCCGCAGGCCAGCAGCGGCGAGGTGAGGACCATCGCGGTGCCGGTCAGCAGCACGGTGATCAGCGCGGTGGTGATCTCCGGGGCCGCGTTGCGGATCGTGAAGTCCAGCCGGTCGACGTCCGTGGTGGCGCGGCTGAGCAGGTCGCCGGTGCCCGCGGCTTCGACGGTGCCCAGTGGCAGCCGCAGCGCGTGCCCCACCATGCCTTCGCGGGACTCGGCCAGCAGGTGCTCGCCGAGCAGCGTCGCGCGCATCCGCGCGGCCCGGATCAGCAGCGCGTTCACCACCAGGACCACGAGGAACGCCCCGGCCAGCAGGTCGATGCGCTGCGTCGTCGTGCCGGCGACCACCGCGTCGACCAGGCTGCCGAGGATCTGCGGACCGGCCAGCCCGACCACGGTGGCCAGCCCGAACAGCAGCATCATCGCGGCGAACTGGCCGCGGTGCGCCCGCAGGGCCTGCCACGCCCAGCGCCGGACGGTGCGCCCGTCGGCCAACGGCAGCTTCACCCCTCGGCCCCCATTTCCAGTGCGCGGTCCGCCACTGCCGCCCAGAGTGGACTCTGGCTGAGCACGATCGTGGTGCGACCGGCGCGGAACTCCTTGACCCGCGCCGCGATCCGCGCCTCGGTGTGCGCGTCGACGGCCGAGGTCGGTTCGTCCAGGACCAGCACGTCCGCGTCCGCGCACAGCGCGCGGGCCAGCAGCAGCCGCTGCCGCTGACCGCCGGACAGCGAGCGGCCGCGCTCGTCCAGGACGCCGTCGGCGGGCAGCGCGGCCAGCACGTCGTGCGCATCAGCGGCGTGCAGGGCGGCGTCCAGGTCCACCCCGCGACCCAAGTCCACCTCGGTCCGGACCGGTCCGGCGAACAGCTGGTCCTGGTTGTGCGCCAGCAGGATCCGCTGCCGCACCTCGTCCGGATCGACCTCGCGCAGCGGCACGCCACCCGCGCTCGACTGCCACGCCAGCCGCTCGGCGACGGCCTCGGTCCGCTCCCCTGCGTCGACGACGGTCAGCTCGCCCGCGGCGAACCGCTCCCCGCTGGCCTCGTCGACCAGCTCCAGCGGGCCCGGCGGCAGCGATCGCGGCTGCTCCGGCGACGGCGGCTCGGGCGCCACCTGCAGCAACGCCTTCGCACGGCCCGCCGCGACCATCGCGCTGGCGAACGAGTAGGCGGCCTCCGACGCCGTGCGCACCGGGATGACCAGGAACGCGGAGACGCCGTAGAACGTGACCAGCTCGCCTGCGCTGATCGTGCCGTCGAGCGCCAGCCGGGCGCCGAGCCAGGTCACCAGCACGGTCACCAGGCCGGGCAGCAGGACCTCGGCCCCGACCAGCCACGACTCGATCCGCCCGGCCGCCACCCCGGCGGCGCGCACCCGCTGGCTGGCCCGGGTGAACCGCTCGTGGAACCGGGGTTCGCCGCCGACGCCGCGCAAAATGCGCAGCCCGGACACGATGTCCGCCGCCTGCGCGCTGACCTGGCCCAACTGCTCCCGCTGGGCCTCCTCCCGGCGACGCAGCGGGCTCAGCAACGGGCTGATGCCCAGCGTCGCCAGCGGCACGCCGACGAGCACCACGGCACCCAGCAGCGGGGAGATCCACAGCAGCAGGCCCACCGCCACGGCGAAGGACACCAGCGACCCGGTCGTCCGGCCGATCACCTCGAACAGGTTGCCCACGTGGTAGATGTCCGAGGCGCCGATCGCGACGACCTCACCGGCCCGGACCTTGCGCGTCAGCACCCCGCCCAGCTTCGTCACGTGCGCCAGCACGCGCCGCTGCGAACCGGCCGTGCCGTGCAGCCAGATGGTGTGCGTCGCCCAGTGCAGGCACCCGGCGGCGACCACCTGCACCAGCCCGAGTCCGAGCACGACCAGCACCCAGCCCAGCAGCGCGCCGACGTCGTGCGGGCCGATGCCGGAGTCGATCGCGGAGCCGATGGCGAGTGGCATCAGCGCCGTCGGCAACATCCAGATCGAGCCCGCGACGGTGGCGGCCAGCAGCAGTCCCGGCCGCTGTGCGAGCAGGGACCACAGGAAGTGCAGGGAACTCTCGGAAGCCATGGCCCGACCGACGGTAGCCCGCGAAAACACCCCTGGCGAACGAATTTCCAGCCCCCAAACCCCGCCCGCTGCTCCCTCCTCCTCGCTCCGCGGGTCCAGTTGAGGCTCACCCGCCGACCCTGGTGATCCGCAGTTTCAATTGAAACTGCGACTTCGCCCCACGTCGTTCCGCAGTTTCAACTGAAACTGCGACCTGTCCCCACGTGGTTCCGCAGTTTCAATTGAAACTGCGACCTCGCCTCACGGGGTTCCGCAGTTTCAATTGAAACTGCGATCCACTGGTGTGCCATCGCGCGGCACATCGGTGTCGTCGGTGTGGCTGGGTGTTGGTCGGGAACGTTTCGGGGAACGGGTGCCCGCCGGAGTCGTGGTGTTCTCGGTGGGGTCAGAAGTCCCAGGTGGTTTCGGTGCAGTTGGCTCCGGTGGTGCGGTCCGCGCAGGTCGGGCACTTGTCGGTGACCGCTTTGGAGCGCGGGTCGCGGCCGATCGGGGTGGGTTGCGGGATCTTCAGCTCCGCGCCGCACAGCGCGGGGACGGACTGTCCGGCGTAGACCGCGCCGGGGCGCATGGTGATCGCGTGCCGCTGGGTCAGGCCCATGCCGACGATCCAGAACACGTCCTGCTGCTCGCCGCCGAACACGTCGATGTCCATCCCCGCTGCACCCTCGCTCCTGGTCGTTGCAGGGCAACGATATTCGGCGGGGTGTCCGGGCGGCCACCACAGCCCGCGGTCGTTGAGGTTTCCTTAAGAGATCGCCCGTCCGGGTTCTCCGGGCGCCGGGCGAAAACGCCTGGTCGGACGCCGGGGGACCCGCGCCGCGTCGAAATCCCGCGAGGTCGTGCAACCCCGCGCGGGGCACGTGCGTCTGGAGCGGTGGTTGCGCGGAAAGGGGAATTGTTCCATGCGGGCCGAACAGGAGCGGGCGTTCCGCGAGTTCGTCGGGGAGCGCGCGTTGTGGCTGCGCCGCTCGGCATACCTGTTCTGCGGGGACTGGCACCTGGCCGAGGACCTCGTGCAGGCGACGCTGCTCAAGCTCTACCGCTCCTGGCGCCGGGTAGGCATGGCCACTGTGGACGATTATGCGCGGGTCGTCCTGCTGCGGGTGTGGCGGTGGTCGGGACGTGCCGGTGCTGCTGCACGTGGAGGTGCTCGGGCCGGGCGTCGTGACCAGCCCGCCCGAGCGGGTTTGCCAGGCCAGCGCGCCGATCGTCGTCGAGCACTGCGATCGGCACGTCCGCCCCGACGGTTCGGTCCTCGTGGACCGCACGACCGCCCTGGCCTCGGGCGAGGGCGCGCCCAACCGGGAGGCGCAGCACTTCCGGGCCGACGGCTCGGTCGTGTCGGTCACCACGTCCTTCGGCGCCACCCCGCAGGACCCGACCGCCAGCGGGCAGGACGCGCCGCCGCTGGACTCCGCCGAGATCACCGCGCTGACCACCGATCCGCAGCTCCCCCTGTCCCGGTGAGCGCAACAACGAGAGGGAACGAGACGAGCACCACCATCCGCAGGTGTTCCGCGCTGGCCCTGGCAGCCGCGGTCTTCGCCGCGCCGGTCACCGCCGCGGCGGCACCGGCCGACGTCCCCGACATCGAGTGGCCCCCGGCCGGGACCACGCCGCCGAACCACACCCCGGAGGAGATCCAGCAGATCGCCACCCGGCTGCAGCAGCACGTGGAGCGGACGTTCCCCGAGGTGGTGCCGAACGCGGTGGACCCGCAGACGCCCCAGCCCGGGTTGCTGAAGGACAACCTCCTGCTCGGCACCACGTCCTTCCACATCCCCGGGGGCCGCACCGGGGTGACCTTTCAGTACGACGCGCCGGGTGAGTGGACCGCCGAGCCGAAGCTGTCGTGCGAGCGGGACCCCGAGGCCTGGCTCTGCGAGGGCACCCTGCTCCCGGACGGTTCGGTGCTGGTGCACAAGCGGCGCGGCGGCACCGCCGAGGACCCGTTCGAGACGGCCTCGACGATGCACTTCCGGCTCGACGGCGCGGTCACGATCGTCAGCGGCTACAACTACGACCCGGTCATCGACGACGAACAGGACCCCGAGCCGCGCCCGGCGGTCGCGGTGTCGTTCGAGCAGCTCGACGCGTTCGCCACCGACCCGGCCCTCGCCTTCGCCTGACCCGCGTGGGGTGCGGTGGTCCGGCCGGGACGCCGAGCGGGACCGGGAGTTCCTCCGGGACGTGCTCGGGTTCGAGTCCGTGGACGCCGGGGG
>NZ_JBEPDU010000058.1:0-45993 GCF_040300525.1 Saccharopolyspora sp. NPDC000359
CGCTGCTGCGCGACGAGTTCGGCGAGCGCATCACCAGGCAGCAGGCGGTGCGCCGGGGCCAGCACCAGGCAGGCGCCGGACAGCAGGCCCATGCACATCTCCCACGCCGCCGCGTCGAAGCTCAGCGACGCGAACTGGAGCACCCGGCTGGTGCGGTCCACGCCGAGCGCCCCGCACTGGGCGGTCAGCAGGCTCGCGATGCCGGCGTGGGTGACCACCACGCCCTTCGGGCGGCCGGTCGAACCCGACGTGTAGATCACGTACGCCGCGGCCGACGGCGGCAGGTCCCCGCGGTCGGCGGCGGTGACCTCGGTGCCCGGCATGCCGGGCAGGGCCGCGGTGGTGTCCGCGCCGTCCAGCACGACCAGCCGGACGTCGGTGCCAGCGAGGGAGCCCGCGCTGGCCTGGTCGGTGAGGACGAACTCCGGCTCGCCGTCGGCGAGCATGTGCTCGATGCGTTCCCGCGGGTAGGACAGGTCGATCGGCAGGTAGGCCGCGCCGGTCTTGAGCACGGCCAGCAGCGCCACCACCAGGTCCGCCGACCTCGGCAGCGCGACGCCGACCAGCCGTTCCGGCCCGGCGCCCCGGGTGATCAGCCAGTGCGCCAGCTGGTTGGCGCGCCGGTCGAGTTCGGCGTAGTCGAGGGTGGTGCCCTCGAAGGCCACCGCGGGGGCGTCCGGCTGCTGCCGCACCTGGTCGGCGAACAGCTCCGGGAAGCTGCGCGGTTCGACCGGCTGCGCGGTGTCGTTCCACGCGGTCAGGATGCGCTCGCGTTCGGCGGTGTCGAGCAGCTCGACCTCGCCGATGCGGCGGCCGGGGTCGGCCGCGACCGCGGTGAGCAGCCGCTCGAAGCGGTCGACGATCGTCCGGACGGTGTCGGCGGTGAACAGGTCGGTGGCGTACTCGACGACGCCTTCCACGCCGTGCGGGCCCTCTTCGAGGCTGAACGCGAGGTCGAACTTGGCGACCCCGGTCCCGGCCCCCTCGAGCTCGACGCGCAGACCGGGCAGCGCCACTTCGCCGCCGCTGTCCTGGAGGTCCAGCAGGACCTGGAACAGCGGGTGGTGCGACAACGACCGCGTCGGGTTCAACACCTCCACCAACCGCTCGAACGGCACATCCTGATGCGCATACGCCGCCAGATTCGCCTCACGGACACGGTCCAGAAGTTCCTCGAACGACGGATCACCCGACAAGTCGTTGCGCAGCACCAGATTGTTCACGAAGAACCCGACCAGATCCTCCACCGCAGCATCCGAACGACCCGCCACCGGAGTACCGATCGGAACATCAACCCCAGCACCCAACCGCGACAACACCGCAGCCAAACCAGCCTGCAACACCATGAACACCGTCACCCCACGAGACCCCGCCAAGTCCACGACAGACCGGTGCAGGTCGGGGCCGAAGGTGAACTCCAGCAGGTCGCCGCGGTGCGAGGCGACCGCCGGGCGCGGGTGGTCGGTGGGCAGTTCGATGCGCTCCGGCAGGTCGGCCAGGGCACTGCGCCAGAACTCGACCTCCCCGGCCAGCAGGCTCGTCGGGTCGTCCTCGGAGCCCAGCAACTCCCGCTGCCACAGCGCGTAATCCGCGTACTGCACCGGCAGCTCCGCCCACTGCGGCGCCGCACCGCGTTGGCGCGCCGCGTAGGCCTCGGACAGGTCGCGCAGCAGCGGTCCCTGCGACCAGCCGTCCCCGGCGATGTGGTGCAGCAGCAGCATCAGGACGTGCTCGTCGCCGCCCTGCCACAGCGTGGCGCGGATCGGCAGTTCGGTGCTGATCTCGAACGGTCGCCGCGCGGCTTCGGCCAGTTCGCGCTCGGGGTCGGTCTCCCGGACCTCGAACACCGCCTCCGCTTCGGACAGCACGAGCTGGTGCGGCGTGCCGTCGGCGTCCGGGAAGACGGTGCGCAGGCTCTCATGCCTGCCGACCACGTCGTGGAACGCTGCGCGCAGCGCCGGGACGTCCAGCGGACCGGACAACCGCAGCACGAATGGCATGTTGTAGGTCGCGCTCGGCCCTTCGAGCCGGTGCAGGAACCACAGCCGGTGCTGCGCGAACGACAGCGGCACCCGCGCCGGGCGGGGTCCGGCGACCGGACCCGAGCGCGCGCCACCGGCCGCGTCCAGCGCACCCGCCAGCCCGGCGGCGGTCGGGTGCACGAACAGCTCGCGGATTGGCAGCTCCACGGCGAACTCCGCGCGGATCCGGCTGATCAACCGGGTGGCCAGCAGCGAGTGGCCGCCCAGGTCGAAGAAGCCGTCGTCGATGCCCACCTCCGCGACACCGAGCACCTCGGCGAACAGGTCGCAGAGCGCCTCTTCGCGCCGGTTGCGCGGGGCGCGCCCGGAGCCGGTGAACTCCGGTTCCGGCAGCGCCCCGCGGTCCAGCTTGCCGTTGGGCGTCAGGGGCAGCTCGTCGAGCACCACGAACGCCGCGGGCACCATGTACTCGGGCAGTCGCCGCCGCGCCAGCTCGCGGAGCTCGTCGACGTCCGGCACCGCACCCGGCTCTGGCACCGGGTAGGCGACGATCCGCTGGTCGGTGCCCGAGTCGCGCACCGCCACCGCGACCTGCGCGAGGCCGGGGTGGTCGGCCAGGCACGCCTCGACCTCGCCCAGCTCGATGCGGAACCCGCGCACCTTCACCTGGTCGTCCACCCGGCTGAGGTAGTCGAGCTGGCCGTCCTCGCGCCACCGCACCAGGTCCCCGGTGCGGTACATGCGCTCGCCCGGAGCACCGGCCGGGTCCGCGACGAACCGCTCCGCGGTCAGCCCGGCCCGGTTGGCATAGCCGCGCGCGACACCCAGACCGCCGATGTAGAGCTCGCCCGGGACCCCGACCGGGACCGGCCGCAGGTGGTTGTCGAGCACACGCACGGTGGTGTTGCCGATCGGCCGCCCGATCGGCGGCGCGCCGTCGACGCGGTCGAGGGTCGCGGAGGCCGACCAGATCGTGGTTTCGGTCGGGCCGTAGAGGTTGGTGACCCGCCCGCCGAGTTCGACGAGTTCCGCAGCCAGCTGCGCCGGAAGCGCCTCCCCGCCGATCAGCACCCGCAGGCCGCGCAGGCGGTCCGGCGCACCCGCGACCAGCGCGTGCCACAGCGACGGCGTGGCCTGCGCGTGGGTGACGCCGGTCCGCTCGATCAGCGCGCCGAGCGCCTGCGGGTCGCGCACGGTGTCCTCGTCGGCGAGGACGACGGTGGCACCGACCGACAGCGGCAGGTACAGCTCCAGCCCGGCGATGTCGAACGACACCGTGGTGACCGCGAGCACCCGGTGGTCGGCGGCCAGGCCGACGTCCTCGCGCATCGACGCCAGGAAGTTGTCCAGGTTCGCCCGCGTCACCTGCACGCCCTTGGGGCGCCCGGTGGAACCGGAGGTGTAGATCGCGTACGCCAGTTGCTGCGGGTCCCGCGCCACGACGGGGGTCGCCGAGTTCTCCGCGGCGAGATCCACCGCGTCGACGAGCACCCGCCGGGTGCCCTCCGGCACCGGGACCTCGGTGGTCCGGTCGGTGGCCAGGATCGCGGGCCGGGCGTCCTGCAGGACGTGCGCGAGGCGTTCCGCCGGGTGGTTCGGGTCGATCGGCAGGTACGCCGCCCCGGCCTTGGCCACCGCCAGCAGCGCCACCAGCAGTTCGGGCGTGCGGGGCAGGGCCACCGCCACCACGGTCTCGGGACGTGCACCGGCGCTGATCAGGTGGTGGGCCAGCTGGTTCGCGCGCTGGTCGAGCTCGCGGTAGCTGAGCTGCTGCGTCGCCGTGATCAGCGCGCACGACTCCGGGTCCGCCTGGGCGCGGGCCTGGAACTGCGCCACGAACGTCTCGTCCGGGACGTCGCGGCGGGTGTCGTTCCAGGCGCGCAGCTGCGCGTGCTCGCTGTCGGAGAGCACCTCCAGCTCAGCGGTGGTGCGCCGCGGGTTCGCCAGGGCGTCGCGCAGCAGCCGCTGGAAGCGCTCGACCAGGGAGTTCGCCGTGCTCGGGTCGAACAGGTCGGCGGCGTACTCCAGATCGCCCTCGATGCCAGCCGGGTTGCCCGCCGCGTCGAAGGTCTCCCGCAGCTCCAGCGACAGGTCCATGGTGACCGCACCGGTGTCCAGCCCTTCGACCTCCGCGCGCAGGCCGGGCAGGCCGAGGTCGTCGGCACCGGCGTCGTGCACCGTCATCATGACCTGGAACAGCGGGTGGTGCGACAACGACCGCGTCGGGTTCAACACCTCCACCAACCGCTCGAACGGCACATCCTGATGCGCATACGCCGCCAGATTCGCCTCACGGACACGGTCCAGAAGTTCCTCGAACGACGGATCACCCGACAAGTCGTTGCGCAGCACCAAGTTGTTCACGAAGAACCCGACCAGATCCTCCACCGCAGCATCCGAACGACCCGCCACCGGAGTACCGATCGGAACATCAACCCCAGCACCCAACCGCGACAACACCGCAGCCAAACCAGCCTGCAACACCATGAACACCGTCACCCCACGAGACCCCGCCAAGTCCACGACGGACCGGTGCAGGTCAGCACCGAACCGGACGTCGACGGCTCCGCCGCGGTAGCTCGCGGTGGTCGGGCGCGGCCGGTCGGTGGCGATCTCCAGCCGATCCGGGATGCCCGCCAGCTGTTCGCGCCAGAAGGCCAGCTGCGCCTCGGCGAGGGCGGTGGGCGCCCCTTCGTCGCCGAGCAGTTCGCGTTGCCACACCGTGTAGTCCGCGTACTGCACCGGCAGCGGTTCCCAGTCCGGGAGCCCACCGCTGACGCGGGCGGAGTACGCCGCCGCCAGGTCGCGCAGCAGCGGTTCCGTGGAGCCACCGTCCGCGGCGATGTGGTGCAGCAGCACCAGCAGCGCGTGGGAGGTGCTGTCCTCGCTGAACAGCGTCGCCCGGACCGGCAACTCGGAACCGAGGTCGAACGCGTGCTGGGCGGCCTGCACCAGGTCCGCGTCCAGCGCGGTGGTGGACACCGCCTCGAACACCGGCTCGCGGTCCACCACCACCTGGTGCGGCACGCCACCGGTCTCGGCGAACAGGGTGCGCAGGCTGTCGTGTCGGGCCACCACGTCCGCGAACGCTCGCCGCAGCTGCGCCACGTCCAGCTCCCCGGAGAGCTTGAGCACCAGCGGGATGTTGTAGGTCGGGCTCGGCCCGTCCAGCTGGTGCAGGAACCACAGCCGCCGCTGCGCGTAGGACAGCGGGACCCGCTCGGGCAGCGGCTTGCGGCCCAGTGCGGGGCGGGCTTCAGCCGCGCCGGACAGCCGCGCGGCCAACCCGGCGACGGTCGGTGACTCGAAGACCGCGCGCACCGGGACCTCCACGCCGAAGGCGGCACGGACCCGGCCGGTCAGCTGCGTCGCGCGCAGCGAGTGCCCGCCGAAGGCGAAGAAGTTGTCGTGCAGGCCGATCTCCTCGACACCCAGCACCTCGGCGAACAACCCGCGCAGGGCCTCCTCCTCGGGTGTCGACTCGCGGTCCTCGTGCACGGCCTCGACCACGGCCTGCTCGACGTGGAACTCCAGCAGGCCGTCGGCGCGCCAGCGGGCGCGGTCCCCGATCGGGCACATCAACGGGCCGCCCGTGCCGAAGGGGTTCTCGATCCCGTCGACCAGCCGGGCGGTGCTCACGTGGACCTCGCCGAACACGCCGGGCGGGACCGGCCGTTGCTGGTCGTCCAGCACGTAGACCGCAACCCCCGGGGCGGGCCGCTCGGCGCCGTGCTCGCCGGTCGTGATCGCCCCGGTTCCCGGTCGACCGCGCCAGAACTCGACCGCCACGGCCGGGAAGCGCTCCCGGAAGGCGGCCAGGTCGGCGGAACCGGTCGCGCCGAACCCGACCAACCGCTCGAGGCTCGCGGGCAGGAACTCCTGCTCCACCGCGACGCGGCACACCTGCTCCAGCAGGTCGTGGGACAGCACGACCTCCTCGACCTCGTCCCAGTCCAGCCAGCCGAGCAGGTCCGAGGCGCTGCCGACGACCTCCTCCGGCGCCGCCACCCCACCGTCCACAGCGGACGGATCGATCCCGGCGACGGCGATCTCCGACGCCTCGGGCGCGGTCGCGACCGCAGGCAGCACGATGGCCAGCTCGTCCTCGTCGAGCAGCGCCACCTCGCTCGGCCGCGCGTCCGGGTCGGCGACCAGCGCTTCGAGCAGCGTCCGCAGCCGCCGCGCCAGCTTGCCCGCGGTGGCCCGGTCGAACAGGTCGACCGCGTACTCCAAGTCGCAGCTGATCCCGCCACCGTCCCGCGCCAGCAGGTGGAGGACGAGGTCGAAGCGGGCCGCGGACATCTCGACGTCCAGCGGTTCGGCCCGCAGGCCGGGCAGCGCGAAGCTGCTCCCGGCGTCGTTGTCCACCACCACCATCACCTGGAACAGCGGGTGGTGGCCGAGCGAGCGGACCGGGTTCAGCTCCTCCACGAGCCGGTCGAACGGCACGTCCTGGTGCGAGAACGCCGCCAGGTCGGCGTCGCGCACCCGGCCGAGCAGCTCCCGGAACGTCGGGTCGCCCGCGGTGGAGGTGCGCAACACCAGCGTGTTGACGAAGAAGCCGACCAGGTCCGCCAGCGCCTCGTCGTCGCGGCCCGCCACGGGCGTGCCGATCGGGATGTCGGTGCCCGCGCCGTGCCGGGTCAGCAGCGCCGCCAGCGCCGCCTGGACCAGCATGAACAGCGTCGTGTCGGTCTTGCGCGCCAGCTCCAGCAGGTCCGCGTGCAACTCGGCGGGCAGCACGAAGTTGAGCTCGTCGCCCTGGTGGGAGGCCACCGCCGGGCGCGGCCGGTCGGTCGGCAGCGCCAGGACGTCCGGCAAGTCGGCCAGCGCCGCCCGCCAGTGCGCGAGCTGCTTGGACACCAGGCTGCCCGGGTCGTCCTCGCCGCCGAACAGCTCCTGCTGCCACAGTGTGTAGTCGGCGTACTGCACCGGCAGCGGCGACCACTGCGGCGCCTCGCCCCGCAGCCGCGCGGCGTAGGCCGTGGACAGGTCGCGGGCGAACGGCTCCTCCGAACCGCCGTCGGTGGCGATGTGGTGCAGCAACAGCAGCAGCACGTGCTCGTGCTCGTCGACCTCGAACAGCGTTGCCCGCAACGGGCATTCGGCGGTGAAGTCGAAGGCGTGCTGCGATGCCGCGGTGAGCTGCGCGGTCAGCTCCGCCGGTGCCACCCGCGCGACCCGCAGCCCCGGGAAGGTGTCCACGACGACCTGGTGCGGTTCGCCGTCGACCTCCGGGAAGACCGTGCGCAGGCTCTCGTGGCGGTCGAAGACGTCCCGGACCGCCGCTTCCAGGGCGGTGGTGTCGACTTCGCCGGTCAGCCGCAGCACGATCGGCACGTTGTAGGTCGCGCTCGGGCCCTCCAACCGCGACAGGAACCACAACCGCTGCTGCGCGAACGACAACGGCACGCGCTCCGGTCGCGGCTTGGCGGACAGCGGGACGCGTGGTGCGTTCGCCGCGTCGTCCAGGCGACCGACGACACCGGCCACGGTGGGCTCGGTGAACAGGGCACGCACCGACAGCTGCACGCCGAAGGTGGCACGGATCCGGCTGAGCAACCGGATCGCCGACAGCGACTGCCCGCCCAGCTCGAAGAAGCTCTCGTCGACCGCCACCGGCCGGTCCAGGCCGAGCACCTCGCCGAACAGGCCGCACAGGATCTCCTCGCGCGGCGACCGCGGGCCCCTGCGCCCGGCGCGGCGCGACAGCACGGGCAGCGCCGCGTAGTCGGTCCCGCCTGCCGCGTCCACCGGGAGCGACTCCAGCGGGATGCACCTCGCGGGCACCATGTACTCCGGCAGCGCCGTCTCGGCGTGCGCACCGACCGCCGCCGGATCGGTGGCGTAGGCGACCAGCTGCCCGTCGTCGTCGGCGACCACCGCCACCGGCCCGGCCGCGGACAGGACCTGCTCGACCTCGTCCAGCGACACCCCGATCCCGCGCACCTGCACCCACCGGCCGGGACGCGCGACGACCTCGACCTCCTCGCCCCTGCGGCGCGCCCGAGCGCCGGTCGTCACCGGCCCGTCGGCCCCGACCAGGTGCAGCTCGCCGACCACACCGGGTGGCAGCGGGCGCCCGGCCTCGTCGAGCACGAGCTGCTGCGCGTCTGGTGCCGGGAACTCCTCGGGTGCCAAAACTTCCAGGTCCCCGAGCCGCCGCCCGGGGTCAGCGGTGGCGCTGCGCAGCAGCCGCAGCAGCCGCTCGCCGAAGGCGTCGACCGTGGCGCGGTCGAACAGGTCGGTGGCGTACTCGATCTCGCCGACGATCCCGGCGTGCGCGCCGTCCGGGGCATAGCGCTCCTGCAACCGGATGTCCATCGCGAACTTCGCCACGCCCGCGACGACGTCCTCCAGCTCCACCTCCAGCCCGGGCAGCGCGACCTCGACCTCGTCGAAGTTCTCGAAGGTCAGCATCACCTGGAACAGCGGGTGGTGGGCCAGCGACCGGGTCGGGTTGACCGCCTCCACGATCCGATCGAACGGCACGTCCTGGTGCGCGAACGCCGCCAGGTCGGTCTCCCGCACCCGGTCCAGCAGCTCCCGGAACGACGGGTCCCCGTGCGTGCGGGTGCGCATCACCAGCGTGTTGACGAAGAACCCGAACAGGTCCTCCAGCGCCTCGTCGGTGCGGCCCGCGACCGGCGTGCCGATGGGGATGTCCTCGCCCGCGCCCAGCCGGGTCAGCAGGGCGGCGACCCCGGCCTGGATCACCATGAACTGCGTAGTGCCAGTGCTGCGCGCCACCTCGTCGATGGCCCGGTGCAGCTCGGCGTCGATGCGCAGCGGTGCCTCGTCGCCGAGGTAGCTCGCCACCGCGGGGCGCGGGTGGTCGGTGGGCAGCTCGATCTTCTCCGGCAGCCCGCGCAGCGCGTCCGCCCAGAAGGCCATCTGCCGGTTGATCGCGCTGTTCGGGTCGGACACGTCGCCGAGCAGCTCCCGCTGCCACAGCGTGTAGTCGGCGTACTGCACCGGCAGCACCGCGAACTCCGGCGCGGTACCGCGGCAGCGGGCGGCGTAGGCGGTGGCGAGGTCGTTGCCCAGCAGCGACTCCGACCAGCCGTCGCTGATGATGTGGTGCATCAGCGGCAGCAGCGCGTACCGGTCACCGCCCAGGCAGAACAACCACGCGCGGATCGGCAGCTCGGAGGTGATGTCGAAGTGGTACCGCGACGCCTCGCGCAGCGCCTCCTGGAGCCCGGCCTCGGCGACCTCGACGACCTCGAGCACTGGCTGCGCCTGCTCCGGCGGCAGCACGACCTGGTGCGGAACACCGCTGTGCTCCGGGAAGACCGTGCGCAGCGACTCGTGCTGCGCGACGACGTCGGCGAACGCGGTGCGCAGGGCGACGACGTCGAGCTCACCGGTCAGCCGCAGCACCAGCGGCACGTTGTAGGTGGCGCTGGGACCTTCCAGCCGCGACAGGAACCACAGCCCCTCCTGGACGTAGGACAGCGGCATCCGGTCCGGGCGCGGCATCGGCCGCAGCGCGACCCGGGCGCGTTCGGCGGCGTCCAACCGCTCGGCGAGCCCGGCCACCGTCGGCGTCTCGAACAGGGCGCGCAGCGGCAGCTCCGCGTCGAAGGCCGAGCGGATCCGGCTGACCAACCGGGTCACCAGCAGCGAGTGGCCGCCCAGGTCGAAGAAGCTGTCGTCGATGCCGACCCCGGAGACCTCCAGCACGTCCGCGAAGAGCCCGCACAGGACCTCCTCGCGCTGGTCGCGCGGCGCGCGGCCACCGGCCAGCACCGACAGGTCCGGCGCGGGCAGCGCCTTGCGGTCCAGCTTCCCGTTGGCGGTCAGCGGGAGCGCGTCCAGCTGCACCACCGCGGTGGGCACCATGTACTCCGGCAGCGCCGCGGCCACCTGCCGCCGCACGTCGGCCGGGTCGACCGGCTCACCGGCCACGACGTAGCCGACCAGGCGCTTGTCGCCCGGCTTGTCCTCGCGGACGACCACGGCGGCCTGCGCCACCGCCGGGTGCGCGAGCAGCTGCGCCTCGATTTCGCCCAGCTCGATGCGGAACCCGCGGATCTTGACCTGGTCGTCGGCCCGGCCGAGGTACTCCAGCACGCCCTCGGCGTTCCACCGCACCAGGTCCCCGGTGCGGTACATCCGCGAGCCCGCGCGGCCGAACGGGTCGGCGACGAACCGCTGCGCGGACAGCCCGGCCCGGCCGAGGTACCCGCGCGCCAGCCCGGCGCCGGAGACGTGCAGCTCCCCGGCGACACCGGGCGCGACCGGCTGCAGCGATCCGTCGAGCACGTACAGCCCCAGGTCCGGGATGGCCTCGCCGATCGGGCTGCGCAGCTCGGCGGTGTGCGCGGCCGCCAGCGGGAAGTAGGTGACGTGCACGGTGGTCTCGGTGATCCCGTACATGTTCACCAACCGCGGCGCGTCCTCGCCGTGGCGCTCGTACCAGCCGGCCAGCTTGGCCGGTTCCAGCGCTTCCCCGCCGAAGACCACGCAGCGCAGCGCCAGCCGGTCGCCGAGCTCCGGGTCCTCCTGGTCGGCCTGGACGAGCTGGTGGAACGCCGACGGGGTCTGGTTGAGGACCGTGACCCCCTCGCGAACCAGCAGTTCCAGGAACTCCTTCGGCGAGCGGCTGACCAGGTGCGGCACCACCACCAGGCGACCGCCGTGCAGCAGCGGCCCCCACAGCTCCCACACCGAGAAGTCGAAGGCGTAGGAGTGGAACAGCGTCCACACGTCCTGTTCGTCGAAGCCGAACCAGGGCTCGGTGGCGGTCAGCAGCCGGTGCACGTTGCGGTGCGGCACGACGACGCCCTTCGGGCGGCCGGTCGAGCCCGAGGTGTAGATGATGTAGGCCGCGTTGTCCGGACCGGCGACCGCGCCGAGGTCGCTGCCGTCGCGCCCGGTGAGGTCGAGCTCGTCCAGCACCAGCCGGGGCACGTCGGTGTCCAGTGTGGACGACGCGGCGGTGAGCAGGATCGTCGGTGCGGCGTCGGCCAGCATGAACTCGATGCGGTCCGCCGGGTAACCCGGGTCCACCGGGAGGTACGCGCCCCCGGCCTTGAGCACGGCCAGCAGCCCCACCAGCAGCTCGGCCGAGCGCGGCAACGCCAGCGCGACCACGTGCTCCGGACCGACACCGCGCTCCACGAGCACTCGCGCGAGCTGGTTGGCCCGCGCGTTGAGCTCGCCGTAGGTCAGCCGGGTGTCCTCAAAGACCAGCGCGGTGGCGTCCGGGACGCGGCGCGCCTGCGCCTCGAACAGCTCGGGGATGGTGGCCGCCGCGCGGTCGCTGTCCGGCACCGCCGGGAGCAGCGCGCGGCGTTCGGCCGCCGAGAGCAGGTCGATGTCGTCGACGCGGCGCTCCGGGTCCGCCACGACGGCCGACAGCAGCCGGACCAGCCGCTGCCCCATCGCCTGCACCGTGTCGCGGTCGAACAGGTCGGTGGCGTACTCGATGAGCCCGGCCATGCCCAGCGGGGTGCCGTCCGCGGCGTAGTCCTCGCGGAAGTCGAAGTCCAGGTCGAACTTGGACGACCCGGCACCGATGTCGTGGAAGCTGGCGCGCAGCCCGGGCAGGTCCAGCTCCGCCTCGGCGTTGTTCTGGAACAGCACCATGACCTGGAACAGCGGGTGGTGCGCCATCGAGCGCGGCGGGTTGAGGACCTCCACCAGCCGCTCGAACGGCACGTCCTGGTGGGCGTAGGCGGCCAAATCGTTCTTGCGCACCCGGCCGAGCAGTTCCCGGAAGCTGGGCCGCCCGGAGGTGTCGGTGCGCAGCACCAGGGTGTTGACGAAGAACCCGACGAGCTCCTCCAGCGCCTCGTCGGAGCGACCGGCGATCACGCTGCCCAGCGGGATGTCGGTGCCCGCGCCGAGCCGGGTCAGCAGCGCCGACAGACCGGCCTGCACGACCATGAACAGCGTGGTCCCGGTCTGCCGCGCCAGCTCCACCAGACCACGGTGCAGCTCGGCGCTGATCTCGAACTCGACCTCGCTGCCCCGGTAGGACGCCACCGCCGGACGAGGCCGGTCGGTGGGCAGCTCCAGCCGCTCCGGCAGCCCGGCCAGGTTCTGCGACCAGAACGCCAGCTGCTGCGACACCAGGCTCTGCGGGTCGTCCTCGTCGCCGAGCAGGTCCCGCTGCCACAGCGCGTAGTCGGCGTACTGCACCGGCAGCGGTGCCCACTCCGGTGCCGCGCCCCGCAGCCGCGCCGCGTAGGCGGTCGAGAGGTCGCGGCTCAGCGGCGCGTCCGACCAGCCGTCGCTGGCGATGTGGTGCAGCAGCAACAGCAGCGCGTGCTCCTGCTCCCCGAGCTCGAACAGGCAGACGCGCAGCGGGAGTTCGGTGGACAGCTGGAAGCTGTAGCGCCCGAGGTCGCGCAGGTGCTCAGCGAGCCCGGCCTCGTCGGTGCGCACGAACTCGATCTCCGGCACCGACTGCTCGGGGCTCAGCACCACCTGGTGCGGGGTACCGTCGGTCTCCGGGTAGGTGGTGCGCAGCGTTTCGTGCCTGCCGACCAGGTCCGCGACGGCCGCGCGCAGCGCCTCGCGGTCCAGTGGCCCGGACAGCCGCAGCAGCAGCGGCTCGGTGTAGGTGGCGCTGTCCTCCTCCAGCTGGTGTAGGAACCACAGCCGCCACTGGGCGAACGACAGCGGCATCGGCTCCGGTCGCGGGCGGGGTTCGAGCGCCGCCCGGGTGTCGGTGGCGGTGCCGAACTCCTCGACCAGCGCCGCGACCGTCGGCTTCTCGAACAGGTGCCGCAGCGACAGCTCGACGCCGAACATCGACCGCAGCCTGCTCAGCAGCCGGATCGCCGACAGGGAGTGCCCGCCGAGCTCGAAGAAGCTGTCGTCGATGCTGACCTCGGCCACGCCCAGCACGTCCGAGTACAGCCCGCACAGGATCTCCTCCTGCGGGGTGCGCGGCGCCCGCGCCGCCTCCTGCCGCTGCACACCACCGTCGGCCGCTCCGGCGACCTGCAGCCGCTCGGCCGCGGCGAGCACCCCGGTCTGGCCAACCGGCTGGTCCGGTCGCTCGACGATGTCGCGCAGCAGCGCGAACATCTGCGCCGAGAGGCGCTCGATGCTCGTCCGCTCGAACAGGTCCGGCCGGTACTCGAAGCGCAGCCGCAGGGCCTGCCCCGGGATGACCGACAGGGTCAGCGGGTAGTGCGTGGCGTCGTGGTCCTCCAGGCCGGTGACGTCGATGCCGGGTGCCGGGCTCCAGGACTGGCCGGGCTCGTGCGGGTAGTTCTCGATCACGGTCAGCGCGTCGAACAGCTCGCCCGCGCCCACCAGCTGCTGGATCTCGTTGAGGCCCAGGTAGTGGTGGTCCAGCAGGCGCGACTGCTCGTCCTGGATGCGCGCGAGCAGCTCGCCCAGCGACTCCTCGGCGCGCAGCTGGACGCGCACCGGCACGGTGTTGATGAACATGCCGATCATCGACTCCACGCCGGGCAGCTCCGACGGGCGGCCCGCCACCGTGCTGCCGAAGACCACGTCCGCGCGGTCCAGGTTGCGGGCCAGCAGCAGGCCGAACCCGCCCTGCACCGCGGTGTTGAGCGTCAGGCCCCGGCCGCGGATCCACTGCTGGAGGCGGTCGGCGAAGTCGGCGGGCAGGTCCAGCACGACCTGCTCCGGCGTGACCACGGCACTGCCACCGGCGCCGAGCAGGGTCGGCTCGGTGCCCGCCAGCGCGCTGCGCCACGCCTCGGCGCTCGCGGCCTGGTCCCGGTCGGCCAACCAGGCCAGGTAGTCGCGGTAGGGCGTGACCCGCCCCAGCTCCGCGCCCGCCCTGCGGTAGGTGGCGAACAACTCGTCCAGCAGCGACTGCATGGACCAGCCGTCGAACAGGATGTGGTGGTTGGTGACCACGAGCCGGTGCTCGCCGGGGTTGAGCCGCAGCAGGGTGAACCGCAGCAGCGGCGGCCGGGTCAGGTCGAAGCGGCGGGCCCGGTCGGCGGCGGTAAGCCGGTCGACCTCGGCCACCTGGTCGTCCACATCGGACAGGTCGAGCTCCTGCCAGGGCAGCTCCACCTCGTCCGGCACCACCTGCACCGCGCGCGGCAGCCCCTCGTAGCGGAACCCGGCGCGCAGGTTGTCGTGCCTGCGCAGCAGGCCCGCCACCGCCTCGCGCAGCGCCACCGCGTCCAGCGGCCCGTCGACGCGGAAGACCTCCTGCACCGCGTAGACGTCCGGCGCCTGGTCGTCGTAGAGGGCGTGGAACAGCAGGCCTTCCTGCAGCGGCGCCAGCGGCAGGACGTCGCGGACCGGACCGGCCTGCTCCAGCTGCTCGACCTGGCTCTGCGACAGCGACACCAGCGGCAGGTCGGACGGGGTCAGCCCGGCGCTCGTGCGCTGCTCGCCGAGCAGCCGCAGCGCGGCGAAGAACGCGTCCAGCAGTTCCGCCACGCGCCCCTCGTCGAGCAGTTCGCCCGCCCAAGTGCAGGTGACCTTCAGCTGCGGGCCGGACGGGCGGTCCTCGGTGACGGCGTCGATCTCCAGCGGGTAGGACAGCGGCAGCCCGGCGTCGGCACCGCCGCCCAGCGCCTCACCCACCACGGCCCAGTCCTCGGTGGGCTCCCCCGCGCTGAACCGGCCGAGGTAGTTGAACCCGACCTGCGGCGTGCAGCCGGGCAGCGAGTCGCGGAGCACCCCGTAGCCGATGCCGTTGTCCGGAACCGCGCGCAGCTGCTCCTTGACCAGCTTGAGCACGCGGCCGCGGGTGCGGGCGTCGGCCAGCTCCTCCAGCCGCCGCACCCCGGCATCCAGCCGGACCGGGTAGGCGCTGGTGAACCAGCCGATGGTGCGGGACAGGTCCAGCCCGTCGGTGATCTCCTCGCGGCCGTGACCCTCCAGCTCGACCACCACCCGGGACTCCCCGGTGCCCCAGCGGTGCTGCACCTCGCCGAGCCCGGCGGCCAGTCCCGCGAGCAGCACCTCGTTCGCGCGGCCGCGGATCGCGGCCGTCACGTCGGTGAGCAGCGCCCGGGTCAGCTCGGTCGGCAGTTCGCGGGTCAACGTCCGGGCCGTGCCCCGCACGTCGCGGGCGTGGTCCAGCACCAGCTCGCCGAACGGTTCCGACCGCTCGGCGACCACGTCCGTCCACATCGGAACTTCCGGTTCCCGGGACGCGGCGGCCCCGCGCAGCGCGTGCGCCCAGTGCCGGAACGACGTGCCGACCGGGTCCAGCCGCACCGGCCGCCCGGCCCGCACCGCTTCCCACGCGGCGCGCAGGTCAGCGCCGAGGATGTGCCAGGACACGCCGTCCACGGCGAGGTGGTGCACCAGCACGAGCAGTCGCCCGGGCTCGTCCCCGGCATCCAGCCACACGACCTGCAGCACCCGCCCGGCACGCGGGTCCAGCCGCGCCTGCGCGTTCCCGGTCTCGCGCGTGACCAGCTCGTCGAGGTCGTGGCCCCGGGCGTCGACGCGGTGCACCAGACCGGACCCGACCTCGCGAGAGACGACCAGCTGGTCCTCGGCCAGTCGCATGCGCAGCACGTCGTGGTGCGCGACGAGGGCTGCCACCGCGGCGGTGAGGTGCGCCTCGGTCAGCTCGACGGGCGCGCGGAAGACCGTGGACTGGTGGTAGCCGTCGATGTCCCCGCCGCGTTCCAGCAGCGTGCGCATGATCGGCGTCAGCGGCACGTCACCGTGCGCGTCCGGTGCCGGAGCGGCGGCGGGCCGGTCGGTGTCCTGCGCGGCGACCGCGGCCAGCCGGGCGACGGTCCGGTGCTCGAAGACGTCGCGCGGGGTGAGCACCAGCCCCGCCTTGCGGGCGCGGCTGACCAGCCGGATGGCGACGATGCTGTCCCCGCCCAGGTCGAAGAAACCCTCGTCCACGCCGATGTCGGAGACCCCGAGCACCTCGGCGAACAGCTCGGCGAGCCCCACCTCCTGCGGGGTGCGCGGGCGGCGGACCGCCGCGTCCCGGACCGGTTCCGGCAGCTGGTCCACCTCGACCTCGCCCCCGGCGCCGCGCGGGAGCGCTCCGAGCGCGACGAAGTCCGCGGGCACCAGGTACGACGGGACGCGCCGTTCCAGGTAGCCGCGGAGGTCCTCGGTGCGCGCCTCCGCGACGACGTAGGCGACGAGCCGGTCACCGCGCCCGATGACCGCGGCGTCCCGCACCGCCGGGTGCCCCAGCAGCTCGTCCTGCGCGCGGCGCGGGTCCAGGCGGATGCCGCGCACCGTGATCTGCTCCGGGCTGGTGACGTGCGTGCGCTCCTGCGGCGCGAGCAGTTCGAGCTCGGTCAGCCGGGTGTCCGGGTCCTGGATGGCGGAGCGCAGCACCTGGGCCAACCGCTCCCACAGCAGCGCCACGCCGTCGCGGTCGAAGAGGTCCGTGCTGTACTCGATGATCCCGTCCGCGCCCTCCGGCACGCCCGCCGCGCTGCGGTGCTCGCGCAGCCGCAGGTCCAGGTCGAACTTGGCGACGCCGATCGGGACCTCGTCCACCTCGGCCCGCGCGTCCGGGAAGTCCGGGCGCGCCTCGGCGAGGGTCTCGAAGGTCAGCATCACCTGGAACAGCGGGTGGTGCGACAGCGAGCGGGCCGGGTTGACCGCCTCCACGACGCGGTCGAACGGCACGTCCTGGTGGGCGAAGGCGGCCAGGTCGGTCTCCCGCACCCGCGCCAGCAGCTCGCGGAACGACGGGTCGCCGTGCGTGCGGGTGCGCAGCACCAGCGTGTTGACGAAGTAGCCCACGACGTCGTCCACATCGGACGAGTCCCGCCCGGCCACCGGGGTGCCCAGCGGGATGTCCTCGCCCGACCCGAGCCGGGTCATCAGCGCGGCGAGCCCGGCCTGCACGACCATGAACGTGCTGGTGCCGGTGGCGCGGGCCAGCTCCGCCAGCGACCGGTGCAGCTCGGCGTCCAGCCGCACCCGCAGCACGTCGCCGCGGTGCGTCGCGGCTGCCGGGCGCGGCCGGTCGGTGGCAGCTCGACCAGTTCCGGCAGGTCCGCGAGCTGCTCCGCCCAGAAGGCGAGCTGCCGGGACAGGCGGCTGCCCGCCGCGTCCGCCGAACCGAGCGCCGCGCTCCTGCTGCGCATCTCCGCGGCGTAGTCGGTGGGCAGCACCGCCCACCGCGGGACCTCCCCGGCCAGGCGGGCCCGGTAGGCGTCGGCGAGGTCGCGCACCAGCGGGCGCTCGGACCAGCCGTCCGCGGCGATGTGGTGCATCAACAGCAGCAGGACGTGCCGCCGCGGCCTTGGCGAGAGCACTCGCACCCGGAAGGGGACCTCGGCCCGCAGGTCGAACGCGTGGCGGGCCTCCCGCACGAGCTCCTGCTCCAGCTCCGCCTCGTCGACGGTGCGGAAGTCGACGTCCACCGCGACGTCGGAGACCTCCGCGCGGGGCTGCCCGTCGTCCTCGGGGAAGATTGTCCGCAGCGTCTCGTGCCGGTCGGCCACGTCCTGCACGGCCTGGCGCAGCGCGGCCTGCTCCAGCGGGCCGTCCAGCCGCACGATCAGCGGGATGTTGTAGGTGGCGCTCGGCCCCTCCAGCCGGTGCAGGGACCACAAGCCCTGCTGCGCGGCGGACAGCGCTGGTCCGCCTTCGACGGGAGCGACCCGCGCCGCGACCTGCGCCGCACCGGTGAGCCGCTCGGCCAACGCCGCCGGGGTCGGTGCCTCGAAGATGTCGCGGACCGCAACCTCGACCCGCAGCCCGGTGCGGATGGCGGTGGCCAGCCGGGTGGCCAGCAGCGAGTGCCCGCCGAGCTCGAAGAAGCTGTCGTGCACGCCGACCCGCGCCACCCCGAGGGTGGTCGCGAACAGCTCGCACAGCGCCGCCTCCCGCGCGTCGCGCGGTGCCGCGCCCGCACCGGAGGCCGCCCAGGGGTCCGGCAGCGAGCGCCGGTCGACCTTCCCGTTGGGCGCCAACGGCATCTCGTCCAGCACCGCGAACGCGGCCGGGACCATGTGCTCGGGCAGCACCTCCGCCACCCGCTGGCGCAGGACGTCCACCGAGACCCGCTCGCGCGGCACGACGTGGGCGACGATCGCGGGCTCACCCGCCGGGGTCTCCCGCACCACCACCGCGGCCTGCGCCACGTCGGCGAAACCGGCCAGCACCGACTCGACCTCGCCGAGCTCGATGCGGAAACCGCGGACCTTGACCTGGTCGTCGGCGCGGCCGAGGAACTCCAGCTGGTCCCCGTTCCAGCGGGCCAGATCCCCGGTGCGGTACATGCGCTCCCCCGGCGCCCCGAACGGGTCAGCCGGGAACCGCTGCGCGGTCAGGCCGGGCCGGTGCAGGTAGCCGTGCGCGAGCTGGATCCCCGCGACGTAGAGGTCGCCCGGTTCGCCGGGGGCGACCGGGCGCAGCCGCTCGTCCAGCACGTGCACCCTGGTGTTCCACAGTGGACGTCCGATGGGCAGCGGGCGGTCCCCGACCGCCGGGTCGTAGTCCCAGTAGGTGACGTCGATGGACGCCTCGGTCGGACCGTAGAGGTGCGCCAGCCGCACGCCCCAGGTCGCCACCACGTGGGCCGCCAGCGCGGGCGGCAGGACCTCACCGGCCACGAACACCAGGCGCAGCCGCAGCGTGCGCCCGCCGAGCTCGACCCCCGCGGCCACCGCCAGCAGCGACGGGACGAACTGCGCCACGGTCACCTCGTGCTGCTCGACCAGGTCCAGCAGCCGCTCCGGGTCGCGCACCACGTCGGCCGGTGCCAGGCACAGCGAGGCACCGACGACCAGCGGCAGCCAGACCTCCGTCCCGGCCGCGTCGAAGCTGATCGCGGTGCGCGCCAGCACTCGGTCGTCGGCGCGCAGCCTCCACTCCTCGGCCTGCCACCGCATGTGGTTGACCACACCGGCGTGCGGCACGACGACGCCCTTGGGGCGCCCGGTGGAACCCGAGGTGTAGATGACGTAGGCCGGGTGCCGGGGCGTGGCGAGCGGTCCCGGGTTCGTGGCCGGGAACTGGTCGTCGTCGGCGACCAGCTCCACCGGTGCCGCGGCATCCGGCAGCACCGGGGCGATCTCCGCGGTGGTCAACAGCAGCGCGGGCTGGGAATCGGCCAGCATGAAGGAGATCCGCTCCGCCGGGTAGCCCGGGTCGACCGGCAGGTAGGCGGCGCCCGCCTTGACCACCGCGAGCAGGCCCGCGACCAGCTCCGGTGTGCGCGGCAGCGCCAGCGCGACCAGGTCGCCCGGCCGCACGCCCGACGCGATCAGCCGGTGCGCCAGCCGGTTGGCGCGCTCGTTGAGCTCGCGGTAGCTCAGCTCCTGGGCGCCGAACCGCACGGCGACCGCGTCGGGAACCCGCCGCGCGCTGCGCTCGACCAGCTCGGCCAGGGTGGCATGCCCGTCCAGGTCGCGCCCCACCAGATCATCCATGCCGACCCACAACTCCTCGCACCACGCAGTCCTCGCTTTTCCGGCGAGGCTAGGCAGCGCGATTTTCGGGTCGTTATCGTGCGCATTTCCGCAGCGCAGCACGCCTCCGCCGGGCGCGGCCAGCAGGGCGTAGCATGCGCCTGCCGGTTCCCCGCGCTACGGGCGGCGGGAACGGAAATCCGCGCGGAAAGGATTCCAGGATGGACAATCTGGACACCGGTGTCATCTCCCTGCTGATCGCCTCCACCACCTTGCTGATCGCACTGTTCGGCTACTCCAGGATTCAACGAAATCGACTTTCCCGGGAATTTCAGGAGAAGAACGCGCAAACCCAGCAGTTGGCCGCCGAAACCCGGCAAATGCGCGCGGAGTTGGCCGCGCTCACCTCGGAGATCTCCGAACTCCGGCGGCTGCTGACCGAAGCCGCTTGAGAGCCCGCCGCGGAAATCGCTGCTCAGCCGACGCCCGGCGGTTCGAAGGCGGGCGGGAACCAGGCCGGATTGGCCCGTTCGAAGGCGTGCGCGATGCGCAGCAGGACCCGTTCCGACCAAGCCCCGGCCAGGAACGTGACACCGACCGGCAGCCCGCGCACCGCGCCCGCTGGCACGCTGATCGCCGGGTACCCGGCCAGGCCCGGCAGCAGCGCGCTGCCCCGCGCGGGTGGATCGCCGTGGACCAGGTCGATCTTCCACGCGGGCCCGCCGGTGGGGGCCACCAGCGCGTCGAGCTGGTGCTCGCGCAGGACCGCGTCGATGCCCTCGTCCTGCGACAACCGGCGCATGGTGGCCAGCGCCGTCGTGCACGCCGGGTCGGCGAGGTCCCCGCTGAGCCCGTCCACCAGCTCCAACGTCTCCTGTCCGAAGTGCGGCATCTCGACGTCGGCGTGCGCGCGGTTGTACGCGATCAGCTCCCCGATGCTGCGCGGGTGCTCGCCCGGCGCGGCCGCCAGGTAGGCGTCGAGGTGGTGCTTGACCTCCTGCAGCTGCGCGAACATCAGGTTCTCGTCGGACAGGATCTGGGACAGGCTCGGAATCTCGGTGCGGTCGACGATGGTCGCGCCCGCAGCCGCCAGCACCCGGACCGCCTCCTCGGCGACGGCGTCGGCGTGGTCGTCGAACCCGAAGAACCCCTCCCGCGCCACCCCGATCCTGGCCCCGACCAGCGCGTTCTGCTCAAGGCAGTCCTGGTATCCGGTGCGCGTGGCGGCGCTGGTGGCCGGGTCCCGCGGGTCCGCCCCGGCCAGCACCTCCAGCACCGCGGCGGCGTCGGCGACGCTGCGGCACAGCGGACCGACCGAGTCCAGGCTCGGCACGCCGGGGATCATCCCCGCCCTGCTGGTCAGCCCCACCGTCGGTTTCAGCCCGACGACGCCGTTGACCCCGGCCGGGCCGAGGATCGACCCGATCGTCTCCGTGCCCAGCGCGAACCCGCACAGCCCGGCGGCGACCGCGGCGGCCGAACCCGAGCTCGACCCGTGCGGTGACCGGTCCAGCCGGTGCGGGTTGCGGCCCTGCCCACCGCGCGCGCTCCACCCAGCCGAACCGCTGATCCAGCCGCTCTTGTTGGTCTTGCCCAGCACGATCGCCCCCGCCGCGCGCAACCTCGCGACCACCGTCGCGTCCTGCTCGGGGCGCAAGCCGAGCAGCGCCGTGGTGCCGTTGCTGGTGCGCAGCCCGCCCGCGGTTTCGAGGTTGTCCTTGACCAGGAAGGGGATGCCGTGCAGCGGGCCGCGAACCGCTCCGCGCCGCCGCTCGGCGTCGCGCTCCTCGGCGACCTCCTCCGCCTGCGGATCGGTCTCAAGCACCGCGCGCAGCTCGGGCCCGCGCAGGTTCAGCCGGTCGATCCGGTCCAGGTGGAACCGGACGAGCTCCACCGCGCTGAACCGACCGGACTCCTGCCCGGCCTGCAACTGGTCGATCGTCGCTGCGGCAACTGCCACACCGTCCGCTGTTGTGCCAGTGGTTGTCAATTTCTCGCCACTCTCCCTTTCGCTTCGTTATCGATGCCTTATTGATCCGCCAGGGCCAGAACACGAGCCTCGCTCGGCTTTTTCACCATCCCCCCAGGTCGAGCAGTTCTCCCGTTCCGAGACCACCCGAACCAGGCGGATTGACCGGATCAACCCGACGGAACCGCGGAGTTGCAAACGCCGTCAAAGCCCCGGGGTTGGTCACTACCACTCGATAAGATGAACGTTGTGCCATCCAGGGCACTCCAGGGGGGATTGCGTTGGGCACGGCAACAGTTGCTCGTGGGCCGCGAGCAACAGGAAGAAGATTTCATGACCGACCGTCTCAATTTCGGGCTGCTCGGGCCCTTGCACCTCGAGTTCGCGGAACGGAGGATCTCCATCGGCGGACCCCGCCAACGCATCGTGCTGGCCATGCTGCTGCTGAACGCCGACCGGGTCGTCTCGATCGACCGGATCTCGGAAGCGATCTGGAACGGCCACCCCCCGGCGACGGCCCGGACCCAGGTGGCGATCTGCGTCGCGGAACTGCGGAAAACCTTCCGCTCCTTCGGTTTTCGCGACGACGTGCTGCTGACCTACTCGCCGGGGTACCTGCTGCGCCGCAGCCAGCACGAGATCGACCTGCTGTCCTTCCGCACCAAGGTGGCTGAAGCCCGCGCCCTCACCGACCGCCGCGAGATCGTGCCGGCCACCGAGCGCTACGACGCGGCGCTGGCGCTGTGGCGGGGCCGCGCGCTGTGCGACATCAACTCCGCCGTCATCGAGCTGGAAGCCGAACGGCTCGAGGAGCAGAAGCTCGCCGTCCAGGAGGAGCGCACCGCGCTGCACCTGCAACTCGGCAGGCACCGCGAGCTGATCAGCGAACTCACCGCGCTGGTCGAGGAGAAGCCGCTCCGGGAGCAGACCCGCGCCCAGCTGATGCTCGCCCAGTACCGCGCGGGGCGCCGCGCGGAGGCGATGCGGACCTTCCGCCAGGGCCGCCAGCACTTCATCGACGAGATCGGCCTGGAACCCGGTCCGGTGCTGCAGGAGCTGCACGAGGCGATCCTCAACGACGACCCGGCGATCCAGGAACCCGCCCAGCCGCGGCAGGTCGCGCCCCCGGTGGCGCGGCCGAGCGCCGTTCCCGCTGACGTCCTCGCGTTCCGCGGCCGGGACGCCGAACTCGCCGCGCTGGACGGGCTGGCCGACGCGCCGGGGCCGAGTGCCGCCCTCATCACCGGTTGCACCGGCATCGGCAAGAGCGCGCTGGCCGTGCACTGGGCGCACCGCAAGGCCGAGGAGTTCACCGGCGGCGTGCTGTACGTGAACCTGCACGCGTGCTGCCGCGGACCGCAGGAGCTCGACGCCCGGGACGCGGTGCACCAGCTGCTCCGGCAGCTCGGCGTCGCCGCGGCCGACCTGCCCGCCGACCTGGACGCCGCCACCGCCCTCTACCAGGACCTGATGCGCGACCGGAAGGCCCTGGTGCTGTTGGACAACGTCGCGACCTACCGGCAGATCAGCCGTGCGCTGCCGCCCGGACCGCGCAGCACGGCGCTGATCACCAGCCAGAACCAGATCAGCGAACTGGTCGGCGACGCGCTGTGGTTGCGGCTGCGCCCGGTCAGCGAGCAGGAAGCAGTGGACCTGCTCGGCTCGCTGATCGGCAGCCGGGCCGAGGCCGAACCCCGCGCCACCGCCGAACTCGCGGAGCTGTGCGCCCGACTCCCAGCGGCGCTGCGCATCGCTGCCACCAAGCTCATCGCCAAGCCGCACTGGACGATCCAGCGGCTGGTGAACCGGCTCGCCGAGCCGCGGACCCGGCTGGACCAGTTCGAGCACGGCGAGCAGCGGCTGCGCAGCCGACTGCAGGCCAGCTACCAGCGGCTGAGCCCGGACGTGGCGCGAATGTTCCGGCTGCTGGGCCGGTTGGACACCACCGAGTTCGGCCTGCACGACGCCTGCAACCTCCTGCGACTGGACCCGGACGAGGCCGAGCGGCTCATCGAAGACCTGGTGGACGCGCACCTGCTGGACGGCGTTCCCGGACCGGACTCGGAGGACGCCCGGTACCAGTTCCAGCCGCTGCTGCGCACGTTCGCGGCGGAGCTGGACCACGACGAGGTGCGGGCGGCCGAGACCACCCGGGCCCCCCGGCTGGTGGGCAGGTCCGCCAAGGCCGACCTCAGGTTCGCGAACTGAGCGCCCACTCCAGCACCGCCATGGCGCCGTGCATCTTGTTCTCCGCCTGGTCGAAGGCGATCGACCGCGGTCCGTCGAGCACGGCCGCGGTCGTCTCCTCGCCGCGGTGCGCGGGCAGGTCGTGCATGAACCGCGCCTCCGGGTATCGGTCGAGCAGCTGCTCGTCGACCTGGAACGGTTGGAACACCGCGCGCCAGTCGGGGTCCGCCTTGGTGCTGCCGGTGGTCTGCCACCGGGTGGTGTAGACGATGTCGACGTCGGCGGGCAGCTCGGCCATGTCGTGGGTTTCCCGCAGCACCGAACCGGATTCCGCCGCGTACTGCTCGGCCTGCGACCGCACGCGCGGGTCCAGCCCGTAGCCGGGCGGGGTCCGCAGGTGCAGCTCGGTGCCCTCGAAGCGGGGCAACGACAACGCCAGCGCGGCAGCGGTGCTGTTGCCCTCGCCGACGTAGAGCACCCGGGCCCCGTCAACGCGACCGAGGTGCTGCTGGAGCGTGATGAGGTCGGTCAGCGCCTGCGTGGGGTGCTCGTGGGCGCTCATCGCGTTGATCACCGACATCCCCGGTGGCGCGGCGAGCGCCCGGAGCTCCTCGGTGCTGCCCGCGGTGCGGCACACCAGCCCGTCGAGCATCCGGGACAGCACCTGCGCGGTGTCCTCGACCGTCTCCCCGGTGTTGAGCTGCAGGTCGTCCGGCCCGTAGGCGATGATGCGCGCGCCGAGCCGCAGCGCCGCCGCGGAGAACGCGGTCCGCGTCCGGGTGGAGGTCTTGCGGAAGTAGATGCCGATGACGGTCCCGGCCAGCGGCTCCCCGGCGCGCTTCCCGCGGCCGAACGCGGCCCCGTTGCGCACGATCTCCCGGATCTGCGCCAGATCCAGGTCCGCCAGCGAGATGAGATCACCGCGCTGGGCGACGGGGACCGAACTAGCCGCTGCCATGACACCCTCCTGCGAACGACGACGAGCAACCGCGTTGCCCCAAGGCCCGTGCAGCCTGGCACCCCGCGTTATCTGCCCCATATCGCCAATGCACCAGCCCGAACCGAGCAGGAGTCCGCTGTGCTCAGCCGGTACGCTGCGCGGTTCGCCCCGCATCGCGGGTCGGTGCCCGCCGGACGAGCAGGAACGGCACACCCAGCGCCAGCACCGCGATGCCGCCCCAGATCCCGGCGATCGCCCAGCCCGCGCCCGCTAGCGCGAGCACCGGGGTGAAGGTCACCGCCGTCACCTCCACCGGCAGCAGGGGCAGGTAGGCGATGGCGAAGTCCTCCAAGGTCCGCGAGCGCAGCCGCGGGTCGATGATGCGCAGCAGCGCGAGCCCGGTGGAGACCGACCCGGTCGCCCAGCCCCAGGTGAAGACCTGCTTCTCGAACCACGCGTCGCCGAGCATCCGCGGCGCCACGACGACGCCGAGCAGCAGGCACAGCGCCAGCCCGACCGCGAACAGGACCAGCAGCGGCAGCCAGTACCCGGTCACGAAGCTCGGCACGATCGAGGCGATGCCGCACACCACGAGCACATCGGTGGCGCTGCCCGAGATCGACTTGAGCGACTCGGGGTCGACGAACCGGCTCGTCCGGGTCGCCGACAGCAGGCCGCGCAGGACCAGGCCCACCACGAACGCGATGGAGAACAGCGGGAACGACACCGCCGGGAACGCTTCGCCGAGCAGCACGTTCACCCCGTAGGCCGCGGCGGAGACCACCAACACGACGGAGGCCTGGAAGCCCAGCGACTCGATCGAACCGCTGGAGAAGGTGTGCGTGCCGACCACCGGCCGGTCGTCGTCCCCGCGGAGCACCCCCGTGCGCAGGTGCTCGGGGAGCGCGTCGAGCCCTTCGAACTCCTCGGCCCAGCCGCGCTTGGCACCGACCTTCGCCTGGATGATGCCGCCGACGATGCCGACCAGCAGCCCGACGGTCGCGGCGGTGAACGCCAACGACTGCGCCTCGGTCCAGCCCCCTTCGCCGAAGACCGCCCCCATCGCCGCCGCCGAGCCGAACCCGCCGGCCCACCCGGCGAACAGCAGCAGCCCGAACCCGTCGTGCGTGCCGAACAGCGGGCCCAGCACCAGCAACCCGAGCACGACGCCGACCACGACCTGCGCCGCGTAGAACAGGACGCCGTAGCTGGCGAACCCGGCCACCGAGCGGCCGAGCCGCCGTAGGTCCACGTCGCCGGTCAGCGACAGGCAGGCGAACACCACCACGATGAGCACCGACGAGTACGCGCCGAGCTGGTCGGAGAAGGGCAGCAGGCCGAGCACCTCGGGGCCGAGCACGAGGCCGAGCACCCCGGCGAGCACGCTGGCCGGGACCATCAGGGTCTGGAGCAGTCGGACGGTCGCGCGCAGGACGGCCCCGACCACGAGGAGCAGGCCGATCAATCCGGCGTCGACGAGCAGCGACCAGGCTGAGTAGTCCACGGGACTCCTACGGTGTTGGTGCGGATGCGGTGGGGTGCCGGGCGGGCTCGCCGAAGCCCAGCGAGCGCTGGGCGGACCGGAAGGCGCGCTCGACGACCGGTAGCAGCCCGAGCGGGTCGCCGCTGGCGACCCGGGCGCGCAGCGGCGACCGGGCGGTCGTGCCGGGCAGCGGCAGGAACCGCACGCCCGGCCACGGGGTGAGGCCGGTGATCTCGGAGACGATCGCCACGCCGTGCCCGGCCGAGACCAGGCCCAGCATCGCCTGCTCGCTCTGCACGTGGGCCACCGGCTCGGCGGAGAACCCGGCTTCGGCGCAGGCCGCGGCGATCGCGTCGAAGGCGACCGGGGCTCGGTCCCGGCCGAACAGCACGATCCGCTCGGTGGCCGCGGAGCGCAGCGAGGCGGTGTCCGACCGGGCCAGCGGGTGGTCCAGCGGCACGGCGAGCAGCAGCCGCTCGTCGGCCAGCACCACGTGGTCCGGGGAGTCGTCCGCCCACTCCCGGAGGATGGCCAGGTCGATGCGCCCGGCGGCCAGGGCGTGCCGCTGCTCGGAGCTACCGAGGTCGACCACCACGGGGTCCCACTCGGCCAGCTCCGGCAGCAGCGCCGGGAGCAGGGCCGGGAAGGCGGAGGTGACCGCGGCGACGCGGACCGGTGCGCGACCGGATCCCCCGCGCACCAGCGCCTTGGTCTCCGAGGCCCGGCGCAGCAGGAAGTTCGCCTCCGGGTAGAGGACGTCGGCGGCGGTGGTCGGCCACACCGAGCGGCTGGTCCGCTCGAACAGCCGCACCCCGAGCTCGTGCTCCAGGTTGGCGATCGCCTGGCTCACCGGCGGTTGCGCGGTGTGCAGGCGGCGCGCCGCGGCGGTGAAGCTGCGTTCCTCGTAGACGGCCACGAAGTGGCGCAGGAGCCGGAGTTCCACCTCAACCCCCGAACCGGGCCGGGGAGAACCGCGAGATGTCGTGCTGCTGCGGCAGTCCGAGCGCCGAGCGCGCCGCGATCTCGCCGAACGCGGGCGCGAGCTTGAAGCCGTGCCCGGACAACCCCGCGACGACCACCACCCCGGGCTGGACCGCCCCGATGACGGCCCGCCGGTCCGGGGTGTAGGCGTCCACGTGGGCGGAGTGCCGGCTGGGGTGCGCGGGCAGACCGGGGACCAGCTCGTGGACCTGCGCGCCGACCCCGGCCAGCTCGCGCGGTTCCCGGAAGCGGACGAGTTGCCCGGGTTCGCCGATCGAGCCCCAGTTGTCGGCCCAGCCCGCCTTCACCAGCGCCCCGTCCACGCTCGGGATGCCGAACAGGTGGACGTCGCCGAGGTCCCGGATGAACCCCGGGAAGACCTCGGGCGCGAACGCCGCCGGGTCCTCCGGTGCGAACCAGGTCAACACCAGCGGGCGGATCTCGAGCAGCTCCCGCAGCTCCGGCAGCAGCTGCGCTGCCCAGGCCCCAGCGGTCACCACGACGCTCTTGGCGGTGCGGCTGCCCCGCGCGGTCGAGACCCGCACACCACCGGGGACGTCCTCGATCCCGGTGACCGGGGCGTTGTCGATCAGCTCGGCACCCGCCTGCCGCGCCCGGCGCTGCGCCTCCCGGACCGCGGGTTCGGGCCGGAGCACGCCGCCGAGCCGGTCGAGGACGCCGATCTCGTCAGTGATCGACCCGTGCTGCGGGAACCGGCTCCGCAGCTCGGCCGCGTCCAGCACCTCGTGCGGGATCTCGTGCTCGGTGACCGAGGCGAGCACGTTGCGCATCGGTGCGATCGCCGGGGACCCGATCGAGAGCACGCCCGTGGTCTGGAACAGCACCCGGCGGCCGCCCCGCTCGAGTTCCTGCCACAGCTCGCGGGCCTGCAGCAGCATCGGGACGTACTCGGGGCTCTCGTGGTACCCGGTGCGGAACAGCCGCGACTCGCCCGCGCTCCCCCCGGCGTCGTGCCCGAGCGCGTACTGCTCCACCCCGATGACCTGCGCACCGTGCACCTCGGCGAGCCGCCAGCAGGCCATCGACCCCACGCTGCCCAACCCCACCACGATCACGTCGGCATCCATGGAGGGGGATTCTCAGCGCCCCGACGGCTCCTGCCAATACCTCGTCGATATCAAAAGGCTGTAGGGCTATCCGCGAATCCTATGGATCACCCGCGCCACGCCCGGTGCGCCGGGTCGTGGTCGGCAGCGCTGGTCGGCGGCGGGCCTCGTAGGCCGCGATGTCCCCCGTGTGCCGGAGGGTCGTGCCGATGTCGTCCAGGCCCGCCAGCAGGCGGTCGCGGACCGCCTCGGGGACGTCGAAGCGGCACTCGACCCCGTCCGCCCGGACCTCCCGGGCCACCAGGTCGACCGCGACCGGGGACGTCGGCTCGCGGTCGAGCAGGTCCCAGAGGTGCTCCACCACCGGCGCGGGCACCACGACCGGGAGCAGGCCGTTCTGGTGAGCGTTGCCGGTGAAGATGTCGCCGAAGCGGGGCGCGATGATCGCGCGGAACCCGAAGTCGGCCAGCGCGTAGACCGCTCCTTCGCGGGACGAGCCGGTGCCGAAGTCGGTGCCCGCCACCAGGATCGTGGCCCGGTCGTACGGCGGCCGGTTGAGCACGAACCCGGGGTCGTCGCGCCAGTCGGCGAACAGGTCCTGCCCGTACCCGGCCTTGGTCAGCCGGGTCAGGAAGCGGACCGGGATGATCTGGTCGGTGTCCACGTTGCTCGCCCGCAGCGGGGCCGCTTGTCCGATGTGGACGGTGAACTTCTGCATCAGGGCTCCAGGTCGGCGGGTGCGGCGAGGTGACCGGCCACCGCGCTGGCGGCGGCCACGGCGGGCGAGACGACGTGGGTGCGGGCGCCCTTGCCCTGGCGCCCCTCGAAGTTGCGGTTGTTGGTGGAGGCGGCTCGCTGCCCCGGCCGCAGCCGGTCCTCGTTCACCGCGGCGCACAGGGAGCACCCGCTGGTGCGCAGCTGCACCCCCGCGGCGGCGAAGACCTCCGCGAGCCCCTCGTCCACCGCCTGCTGGCGGACGGTGTCGGACCCGGGCACGAGGTAAACCTCCACACCGGGCGCGACGGTGCGCCCGCGCAGGACGTCCGCGGCCGCGCGCAGGTCCTCGATGCGCCCGTTGGTGCAGGAACCGATGAACACCGCGTCGATCGCGATGTCGCGCATCGGGGTGCCGGGCCGCAGGTCCATGTAGGCCAGCGCGCGCTCCGCCGCGGCGCGCTCCTGGGGATCGGTGAACGACGACGGGTGCGGCACCACGGCGTCCAGCGGAACCCCCTGCGCCGGGTTCGTCCCCCAGGTGGCGAACGGGCTGATCCGGTCGCCGTCCAGCACGACCTCCCGGTCGAACGTCGCATCGTCGTCGGACCGCAAGCTGCGCCAGAAGGCCTCCTCGGCCTCCTGCTCGGGGCCGGTCGGGGCGTGCGGCCGACCACGCAGGTAGGCCAGGGTCTTCTCGTCCGGGGCGATCATGCCCGCCCGCGACCCGGCCTCGACGGTCATGTTGCACACCGTCATCCGCGCCTCCACCGACAGCGCCTCGACGGCCGGACCGCAGTACTCGACGACGTGGCCCTGCCCGCCCGCGGTGCCGATCTGCGCGATCAGCGCGAGGATCAGGTCCTTGCCGGTCACGCCGTCGGCGAGCCGCCCGGTCACGGTCACCCGCATGTCCTTCGGCCGGGTCATCGGCAGGGTCTGGGTGGCCAGCACGTGCTCGACCTGCGAGGTGCCGATGCCGAAGGCCAGGGCGCCGAACGCCCCCATGGTGGTGGTGTGCGAGTCGCAGCAGACGACGGTCATGCCCGGGTGCACCAGCCCGAGCTCCGGTCCGATGACGTGGGCGATGCCGCGTTCGCGGTCGCCCCGCCGGTACACCTCGACGCCGAACTCGGCGCAGTTCTCGGCCAGCAGCGCGGCCTGGCGGCGCATCGCCGGTTCCTCGATGCGCTTGTGTAGGTCGCGGGTGGGGACCAGGTGGTCCTCGGTGCCGAGCGTGAGGTCGGGTCGGCGCACCCGGCGCCCGGCGGCCCGCAGCCCGTCGAAGGCGATCGGGGTGTTGACCTCGTGCAGCAGGTGCAGGTCGACGTAGAGCAGGTCCTGCTCCCCTGCCCTGCGGACGACGTGGGCGTCCCAGACCTTCTCGGCGAGGGTCCGTGCCATCTCGCCCTCCTTCCGCCGTGCTGAGCGGGCCACTTGGTCGTGAACAGGGTGAACATTGGCTACCGGTGGGTCAACTGTCCGCATGAACATTGAGCAACTGGTACAGCGGTGAGCCGATTTCGCCGACCACCATGGACATCTGGTCACGACTTCCCACCGCGCGCGGCGCTCCCCCTGGCGGATGGCCCTCCCAGGTGGAGAATGTGCGCACCACTGGCCGTCCGAACCCAGCACCGGGAGTACCGCATGCCACCAGCGCTCGAACCGCTCGACACCGCTGTCCTCCAGCTGATCGCCGAGGAGCCCCGCGCAGGCGTGCGCGAGTACGCGCGGCGGCTCGGGGTCGCTCGCGCGACGGTGCAGGCCAGGGTGGACAAGCTGCAGCGGCTCGGCGTGCTGATCAGCTGGCGGCCCCAGTTCGACCCCGCGGCGATGGGCTATACGGGGCTGGCCTACGTGCGGTTGCAGCTCGCGCAGGGCAAGCTCGGGCGAACCCTGGCCGGGCTCAGCCGCATCCCCGAGGTGATCGAGGCGAACGCGGTGGCCGGTGACGCCGACCTCCTGTGCCGGGTGGTTGCCAAGGACAACGCCGGGTTGGAGGACGTGCTGCAGCAGATCATCGCGGTCGACGGCGTGGAGCGGACGTCGACTGAGGTCGTGCTCAGCCGCCGCCTGATGCCCCGCATCTCCCCGCTGATCCGCAAGATGCACGACGAACTCCGCCGCTGACCCAGCTGGTGCAGAGCACCCAGACGGCGAAGGGTGCCGTTCACCTCCGGGCGGTGCGCGGTGACGAGTGCGCTGGCGGGACCCCGCGAGTGCACTGCTGCCTCCCGCTGGTCGCGGTTTGGTCAAAGGCGGGTTCTCCGGTCACGTGCTGAGCTACTTTGCTCGACATGAATCCGCTTCGACGGCCTCGCCCGTGGGTGCGACTCGCGTCCGCAGCCGTGATCGGCTTCGCGCTGTGGCTGCTGCTGGTCCCCCGGATCGCCATGTACTTCGTGGACGACGGCAGCGATCCCTACTCCGTCCGGGCCAAGTACGCGTGGGGGCGGGGCACCAGCGACCAGATCATGCTCCTGCCGACCGACCTGTTCGGCGAGGAGGACCCGACGATCGGTGACGGCGGGGTGGACGGGATGGTCACCAGTGTTCGGCTCAACTGCGGTCTCGTGTTGACCTCCGGGGGAAACGAAGCGGACAGCCCCAGCGGTGCGGCGGCGTGCTCGCAGGTCGAGACGCTGCCGCTGTTCGGCGGCCTCGGGCTCGGTGTGCTTGGCATCGCGGGCTTCGCGCTCGCCGGGCGGCTCCCGTCGCACCGCGACGACGAGGAGCTCTTCTAACCGAACACCGCGGACAGCGGCAGGATCACCAGGATCGCGACCACCGAGGCGATCGACACCCCGCCGGAGAAGGTCTTCAGCGTGCCCCGCGTGGTGAGCCCGGCCAACGACTGCAGCAGCCAGAACGTGTTGCTGGTGACGTGGATGGCGAACAGCGAGCCCGCCCCGGCGGCCAGCGCGATCCACACCGGATCCAGCCCGATGACCGGAGCCAGCGGAGCGAGGATGCCCGCCGCGGTGATCGCCGAGATCGACACCGAACCGACGGCGGCGTGCAGGACCGCCGCCACCGCCCACACCACCAGCAGCGGCGCCGTGGTGTTCGCGGCGAAGTACTGCCCCAGGACGTCGCCGAGGCCCACGTCCTTGATCGTCAGGGCGAGCGAACCCCCGACCCCGTTGAGGACCAGGATCTGCCCGCTCTCCCGGAACCCGTTGCCCAGCGCCGCCTCGACCACCGCCGCGCCCGCGACCCGGCGGGTCACCGCGATTGTGCCGATCAACCCGAGGAACAGCGCGATCACCGGGTCGCACGCGAACGCCAGCGGCTCGACCTCGACCCCGGCGATGTCGAGCACCGCACCGGTGGCGATGAGCAGCAGCGCGAGCAGGACCGGGCCGAAGAGCACGACCAGGCGTATCTGGCGGGTTGGTTCGGGGGTTGGTTCCGTTGCGGGGACAGGACGTTCGTCCTCGTCCACGTCCCACCAACCCCGGCGGAAGAGGAACTGCACGACCGCGACCGAGATGGCGGTGGTGGGCACCGCGACCAGCAGGCCGAAGAGCAGCATCGTGCCGAGTGGGACCCCGAGCAGACCGGCCAGCGCCAGGCACGCGATGCCCGGAACGACCATGACCACGCCAACTTCCATCCCGATGCCCATCGCGGCGATCATCCGCGGCGTCCCGGTCGGCCCCATGCGCACGCCCAGACGTCGCGCCAGCGGCGCGACGATGACCACCAGGACGTCGAGGAAGATCGACTGGAGCGCGGTGGCGGCGGTGAGCGACAGGGCGTGGGGCATGCGCTTGGGCCCGACCCGGCGCAGCAGTGCCTCGACGAGGCGCTCGATCGCGCCCGACCGCTGCAGCAGCGAACCGGTGAGCACGCCGAACGCGACTAGCAGGCCGATCTCGGCCATGAGGTCGCCGAAACCGGTGGTGATGGCCTCGATCGTGCCGTCCACGCCGAGCCCCGAGGTCAGGCCGAGGTAGCAGGCCCCGAGCAGCAGCGAGATGACGGGGGTGAGGCGGAAGCGGATGATCAGCAGCACCGTCGCGAGGACTGCGAAGGCGGTGTTGACCAGGATCAGGGTGTTGGGCATGGGTGCATCCCGGTGATCACGCTCGGCATCGAGCGGGCTGGACGTCGGTGTCGCGACGGGTGCAGGTGCGCAGCTGTGCCAGCAGAAGCTAGTTGCTTATGTCCACTGGGTGAAGCTCTGGCGCAGAAACTGGACCAGTTGTCCAGCGATGCCCGGCGAATACCGACCAGACCGCGCCACCGGCCCAGCTCCGCTCGCCCTACCACGCGTCCTTGGTCCCTGGCCGCGGCGAGCGGGCGCGCCGCAGACTCGAACCGCACGCAGGATCCGCGCACTCGAGGAGGAGCGATGACCCTCGAAGTCAAGGACCTCGGCAAGCCGGACGAATCGCGCGAGTTCGCGCACGGCGAGCTGAACCTCGTCGAGCTCCCCGGGGTGACGGTCGGGCGCACCGTACTACACCCCGGCTGGCGCTGGTCGAACGACGTCAAGCCGATCGCGCAGACCGACAGCTGCCAGCAGGCGCACACCATGTACGTGCTGTCCGGCAGGCTGCACATCGTGATGGACGACGGCCAGGAACGCGACATCAGCGCGGGCGAGACCGGTGTCGTCTCCCCCGGGCACGACGCGTGGGTCGTGGGCGAGGAGGACTTCATCGCCATCGACTGGTCCGGCGCCGCCACCTACGCCCAACCGGCGCGGTGACCAACCCCGGACTGATCCGGTGATCCCTCCCCCGCGAAGCGGAAACCGACCGTCCACAGTGAACTCCAATGCGGGGTCGACCAGTTCTGGTCGGCCCCGCCGACCGGTGCGCGCGGTGGCCGCTCCTCGGCGAGGCTGGTCCAGATCGCGCTGGACCTCGTATCCGCCTTGGGATAAGGTCCAGGCAACGCCTGCGCGTGACGCGCTGGGCTGGCCGCATCCCGGCCGCCCGCGACGCGCAGCTCCAGCGAATCCGCGGCACCTCCCCTCTGAAGGCTCGCCGAGATCAGCGGAATTCCGTGCCCCGCGCCGTCATGCGCGAGCGCCCCCACCACGATGCGACGCACTTCCCCAATCCACCGACAACCTGCAGGATCGAGGCCGACGATGACCTGGTCGATACCGCTCACCACCACCGGCGCGGAACGCCACCTGCTCGAAAGCACCCTCGACCGCAACCGCGCCGAGCTGATCGGCACGGTGCGCGGCCTGTCCGAAGCCGAGGCCCGCCGCCGACTCGTCACGTCCCCGACCACCCCGATCGGGCTGCTCAAGCACGCCGCCGTCGCCGAGCGGATCTGGTTCCACCACGTCCTGGGCGGTCTGCCGAAGGACCAGTGCGACGGCGGCACGACCGCGGGGGACGCCAGCTTCCTCGTCGGCGGCCGTGAAACCGTGCGCGACGTGATCAGCGAGTTCGAGCGCGCCAGCGAGCGGTCGCGGGCGATCGCCGCGGACTTCGACCTCGACCACACGGCGGTGCACCCCGACCTGGGCGAGGTCAACCTCCGGTTCATCTACCTCCTCATCGCGGAGGACTTCGCGCGCCACGCAGGCCACGGGGACATCCTCCGGGAGCAGATCAAGCACCCCGCCACCTGACGACCCCGACCTCAACGAGGTCCGCGCGACCACCTCCACCCACTGGCGGCCGAAGGCCACGCAGCGGGGTCCCGACGGGCGCTGACCGGACGTGCCGCTCGGGTGCTGGTCCGCTGAGGCGGGCCGCCAGATCGAGAACTCGTGCTTGCCAACCTCCGCGAGTAACATGTTACTGTCCTGCGGTCGGTGACGGCGCCCACGGTTCGTGGTGGGGCGCCACCCCGCGCAGGTGCGCCTGCGGCGGCAGGACGTCACCGCCCTGCGAACCCGGAGGGAGAGCCCGCGGTGACGACTGCGTCCACCGAGGACATCCGCGCGCGCTTGCGCACCGACCGCGCCGCGCTGAGCGCTTACGTCTCCGATGCGTCGATCTTCCGCCGGGCGCCCCGCGCCGTCCTGGAACCCCGGTCCCTGGCGGAAGTTCAGGCCGGGGTCCGCATCGCCCGGGAGGAGGGGTGGCCGGTCACCGTCCGCGGCGGCGGCACCTCGGTGGCGGGCAACGGGATCGGCGAAGGGCTGATCATCGACACCTCCCGGCACTTCAACCGGGTTCTCGACATCGATCCCGAGGCGCGCACCGCCCGGATCCAACCCGGCGTCGTCTGCGACGCGCTGCGCGAGGCAGCGGCACCGCACGGCCTCACCTACGGGCCGGACCCCTCGACGCACAGCCGGTGCACCGTCGGCGGCATGATCGCCAACAACGCGTGCGGGTCCCACTCACTGGCTTGGGGAACCGCCGCGGACAACGTCGTCGAGCTCACCGTCCTGCGCGCCGACGGCGAGCTGGTCACGTTGCGGCGGGGCGGGACGAGCGATCCCGAGCTCGACCGCGCGCTCCAGCGCCTGCGGGACGAGAACCTGGCGCTGCTGCGCACCACCCTGGGCCGGTTCCCCCGGCAGGTCTCCGGGTACGGGCTGCACCACCTGCTGCCGGAGAACGGCTTCGACACGGCCAAGGCCTTCGCCGGATCCGAAGGAACCCTGGGCATCATCGTGGAAGCCGTCGTCCGGCTCGTCCCCGCGCCGAAGGCGAAAGCGCTGGCCGTCCTGGCGTTCCCGACCGTCTTCGACGCCGCCGCGGCCGCGCCGCTGACCCGGCGGCCCGGTGTGGTGACCTCCGAGGGCATGGGCGGTGACCTGCTCGACGTGCTGCGGATCAGCCAGGGCCGCGACGCCGGTGACGTCCTCCCGGGCGGTGCTGGTGATCCGCGCCCGGCTGGTGGCTGGCTCTACTGCGAGACGACCGGCGAGTCCACTGCGGACGCCCGCAGGCGCGCCGAGGAACTCGTGGCCGAGTTCTGCTCCCACCCCGAGCACCGCACCGCGGACTCCGCCGTCGTCGCCGACCCGGCCGGGATGCGGCGGCTCTGGCGGATCCGGGAATCCGCGGCGGGCCTGGTCACCCGGCTGCCCGACGGCGGCGAGGCCTGGCCGAACTGGGAGGACTCGGCCGTGCCACCCGAGCAGCTCGCCGACTACCTGCGCGACCTCTACGCGCTGCTGGACGAGCACGGGCTGCGGGGCATTCCGTTCGGGCACTTCGGTGAGGGCTGCGTGCACATCCGCATCTCCTTCGACCTCGGCACCGAGGACGGGCTCGACGTCTTCCGGTCCTTCATGTCCGATGCCGCCACCACCGTCGCGGCCCACGGCGGTTCGCTCTCCGGCGAGCACGGTGACGGCCGCGCCCGGTCCGCTCTGCTGCCCCGGATGTACCCGCCGCAGGTGCTCGCGGCGTTCGCCGCGTTCAAGGCGGCCTTCGACCCGGAGCGCGTCCTCAACCCCGGCGTGCTCGTCGACCCCGACGCCGTGGACGTCGGCATCCGCCCGGCCCCGGGGCAGCGCAGCAAGGAGTTCATCCCCGTGCACGCGCTCAGCCACGACCGGGGTTCGCTGGTCAACGCCGTGAACCGGTGCGTGGGAGTCGGTGCCTGCCGCTCGGACGAGGGCGCGATGTGCCCCTCCTTCCAGATCACCCGCGACGAGGTGCACAGCACGCGCGGCCGGGCCCGCATCCTCTCCGAGATGTTCCGCGGCGAACTCCACCCGGAGGGCGCCGCCTCCGAGGACGTCAGGGACGCACTCGACCTGTGCCTGTCGTGCCGGGCCTGCGCCTCCGAGTGCCCGGTCAACGTGGACATGGCCACGTACAAGTCGGAGTTCCTCCACCAGCACCACGCGGGTCGGCGGCGCCCCGCGGCCCACTACTCGATGGGTTGGCTGCCGCTGACCAGCAGGCTCCTGCACCTCGTCCCCGGCGCCGCCCGGGTGGTCAACGCACTGCTGTCGGTCCGCCCGGTGGCGAAGGCCGTGATGCGGCTCGGCGGAGTTGACACCAGCCGGTCGATGATCCGGTTCTCCTCGCGCAGCTTCCAATCGCTGGCGAGGTCACGGCGCTTCCGCGCGGCTCAGGCCAGCAAGCGCCCCTCCCGCGGGACGGTGGTGCTCTGGCCGGACAGCTTCACCAACCACCTGGACGCCGACGTGGCCGCCGACGCCCACCAGGTCCTCACCGCGCTCGGATACGACGTGGTCGTGCCGCGCGGGTTCCTCTGCTGCGGGCTGACCTGGCACTCGACCGGTCAGCTGACGCGGACCAAGCAGGTCCTCACCCACACCCTGGCGTCGCTGGCCCCGTGGCTCGACGGCCGCACTCCCGTCGTCGTCCTCGAACCGTCCTGCGCGGCGATGCTCACCGAGGAGGCTCCGGAACTGCTCGCCGACGACCGGCGCTCGCACCGGCTGGCCGAGCAGGTCGTCACGCTCGGCGACGTCGTGGCCCGGCACGTCGACGACGTCGACTGGCCCTTCGGGGAGCTGCCGGTCCCGGCCCTGTCCCAGGTCCACTGCCACGAGCGCGCCCGCCGCGGGCACGCGGGGACCGGCACCACGTTGACCCGGCTGGGCGTCGAGGAGTCCGAGGTCGAGACCGGCTGCTGCGGGCTCGCCGGCAACTGGGGGTTCGAACCCGGTCACGCCGAGCTCTCCCGCCGCCTCGCGGAACGGGAACTGCTCCCCCGCATCCGGGAGCTCGACGCGGACGCCGTCGTGCTCGCCGACGGCTTCTCCTGCCGGACGCAGATCCGCGAGCACGGCCCGGCGCACAAGCAGGGGCTCCACCTCGCGCAACTGCTCCGCCGCGCGCTCAACACGCGCTCCTGACCCCCGCTCCGCGCTGAGCGGCTGAACATCCGAAGAACAAGTGAGGCACGATGGGCATCCTCGCGCTGCTGGTCTTCATCGCGGTCACCGTCGTGATGAACGTCCCGCTCAAGCGACCTATCTCCGAGTCCCTGCTGGTGGCGTTGCTGGCCACCGCGCTCGTCGGCGGCAAGGACGCGTTGTCGCTGCTGTGGACCGGCATCTGGGGCGCGCTCGACAACGACGTGACGTTCGCCGGCATGGCCTTCGTACTCATGGGCGTGATCGTCTCGGCCACCGGGTTGATCGAACGGCTCATCGAGATCTTCAACTCCGTCTTCGGCCGCCTGCGCGGCGGAGCGGCCTACGTCTCCACGGCGGGTTCGGCCGCCATCGGGCTCGTCGCCGGGTCGACCGCGGGCAACGCCGCCACCGTCGGCTCGGTGACGATCCCGTGGATGAAGGCCAACGGCTGGTCGGGCGCACGGGCCGCCACCCTGGTGGCCGGCAACTCCGGCCTCGGCGTCTCGCTGCCGCCGAACTCGACCATGTTCATCATCCTGGCGACCCCGGCCGCCGTCGGCGTCAGCGCCGGGGACGTCTACGTCTCGCTGTTCGTCGCCGGCGCCTACTGCGTGCTCTACCGCATGCTCGTGGTGTTCCTCTGGACCCGCCGCGACGGCATCCAGCGCACCGACTCCGGGCACCTGGCCACCTTCCGGCAGGCGCTGGCGAGCGGGTGGACCTCGACGACGATCTTCGCGGGCATCCTCATCCCGGTGCTGCTCACCTTCGGACCGCTGTTCACCTGGCTGGAGTCCGAGGCCCGGGTCGGCGAGGAGGCGATGGGCGAGATCTCCATCATCGTCTGGGTGCCGATCCTCATCTCCGCGATCGCGCTGGTCGAGGGCCGCAAGCGCCTGCGCGGCAAGTGGGGCCAGCTGCGCCGGGCGGTCCGGGCGGAAGCTCCCCAGTTCGCCACGGTCGGCATCTCCCTGTTCGCGGCCCTGGCCGCCTCCAACATCATGGGCGAACTCGGGGTCGGGCCGCAGCTGTCCGAAGCCCTGGCCCGGATGGACCTGCCCAAGCCCCTGCTCGTCCTGGTGGTCTGCCTCACCGCGGTCCTGGTGGCCACGCCGCTCTCCTCGACGGCGACCGCCGCGGCCATCGCCGCTCCGGCGGTCATCGCGCTGGGCACCGTCGACGTCCCGTCCGTCGTGGCCATCTGCGCGCTCCTGGTGTGCACCTCGACCGAGGGGGCCTCCCCGCCGGTGGGCGCGCCCATCTACCTGGCCTCCGGGATGGCCGAGGTGAGCCCGCAGAAGACGTTCCTCCCACTCATCGCCTGGTTCGTCGCCCCCGTCATCGCCATCGCCTGGCTCATCGCCATGGGCTGGCTGCCGATTCCGAGCTGAGAGGACCCACCGTGAAGAAGGCCCTGGAACTCGTCTTCTGGACCGCCCTGGCCGCGTTCCTCGCGCTGGGTGCGCTCATCGTGCTCGGCCAGCTGCTCGGCGTGGTCCTGCTCAGCCCCTGGCTGGTCAGCGGTGCCGCGGCCGCGCTGAACTGGTCGGCGTTCAGCGCGGCGACGCTCTGCGCGCTGGCCGCCTTCGCGCTGCAGTACTTCCCGGCGGAGGGGTCGGCCGACGGGGCGTGACCCGGTCAGGAGTCGAAACCGGCCCGCAACTGCTTCCAGAGCTCCTGCGGGTCCTCGGTCCGCTCCGCGTGGCGCAGCGCCTGACCGACCAGCAGGACGGCGGTGGCTTCGAGGTGCTCCCGCATCGCGCGGGCCGCGCCGGGGCCGTCGCCGTCGAGGATCGCCGCGACGATCGGGTCGTGCTCGCCGATGATGTCGGCGTAGTCCCGGCTCCGGCCCGCCGTCGAAGCGCCGAGCAACCGGGTCGAGACCCGCAGCTGGTCGATGATCCGGCGACCGCGCCGCATGTCCCCGGCCACCAGCACGATGCCGTGCAGCTGCTGGTCGACCGCGAAGAACCGCGTCTCCTCGTCCCGCTCGGCCGCCTCGCACATCTGGCGCCGCAGTTCCGCCGCCTCCGCGGCGAAGGACTCGTCGGCGCGCAGGGCGGCGCGGTGCGCGGCCGGGACTTCGAGGGCGAGGCGGATGGAGAAGATCTCCGCGACGTCCTCGGGGGTGGTGGGGATGATCTGGAAGCCGCGGTTGCGCACGAAGCGGAGGAGCCCGGCCTCCTCCAGCCGCAGCAGGCCCTCGCGGACCGGCGAGCGGGAGATGCCGAGCTCGTCGGCGAGCTGGTAGACGCTGTACCACTCCTGCGGGCGCATCGTGCCTTCGATGACGGCGGAGCGCACGTGCTCCATGACGGCCTCGGTGAGGCTCGGCTGTCGACCCGTGCTCATGCTCTTCCCGTCCGGCCTCGGCGCCGGATGCGGAGCAGCGATCACGGGCCAGCGGCTCTTGCGTCTGCGGCTACCGGGTCATCGTATCCCCGCGGTGCGCGAGTCCGGTCGGGAGGAGCGCGGACGCCGAGCCGTCATCCACTGTGGACGAATGGGGCGGGGCCGCGCGGTGGCGCAGTCATCGCCGCCAGCAGCCCGCCGGTTTCGCGGAGTGACCCAGTCGTCACCGCCCGGACCCGCCTACCAGGACTTCCACCGCGGTCGCCGGGTACGCGGACCGCTCGCCGCGGCGTGTCGGGTACCCACGGCGCCAACCCGGACCACCGGGCATGTCAGACTTCCTCCGATGCACACCCCGTCCGACCTCGCCGACCTGCTCGAATGCGAGCACCGCAGCATCCTCGCGCAGGCGTGGGTGGCGGGGTTGCCCGGCGCGCCGCGCCCGGGCTCCGGGCCCGACCGGCTGGCCGTCAAGCACGGCCGCGCGCACGAGGAGGCCACCCTCGAACGGCTGCGCGGCGAGCGCACGACCGTCGTCGAGATCGACGAGCGCGACCCAGTCGCTGCCGCGAAGGCCACCGAAGAGGCGCTGCGGGCGGGGGCGCCGGTGGTCTACCAGGCGGTCTTCCAGGACGGCGAGTTCTCCGGCCGCGCCGACTTCCTGCTTCGCGACGACCAGGGCCGCTACGAGGTCTACGACACGAAGCTCGCGCGGCACGCGAAGCCCTCCGCGGTCGTGCAGCTCACCGCCTACGCCGACGCGCTGCGCCGCGCCGGGTGGCCGACCGGCCCGCAGATGCACCTGCTGCTCGGCGAGGGCACCACGCGCAGCCTGCGCGTCGACGACTTCCTGCCGCTGCTCGACCGCCTCCGCGACCGGCTGGTCAACCGGCCACCGCGGCTCCCGGAGCGCCTGTGGGCCGACGAGCGGCCCGCCTGCAGCGGCTGCGCCTTCGCCGACCACTGCTCGTCCGCGCGCGAAGCGGACCGGGACCTGTCGCTGGTGGCGGGCATGCGCGGTGAGCAGCGGCGCAAGCTCGTGGCGGCCGGGCTCGGCACGATCGACGCGCTCGCCGCCGCCGACCCGGCGGACCGCCCGCGTGACATGTCGGCGGGCACCTTCACGACCCTGCGCGCGCAGGCCGCGATCCAGGTGCGGCAGGACCGGACCGGGCAGCTGGCGTACGAGGTCATCGACCCGTCCGCGCTGGCCGAACTCCCGCCGCCGAGCCCGGGCGACGTCTTCTTCGACATGGAGGGCGACCCGTACGCGCTCGGCGGCACCGGGTTGGAGTACCTGTTCGGTGCCGTCACGCCCGACGCCCGCTTCACCCCGTTCTGGGCGCACACGCGCGCCCAGGAGAAGCGCGCCTTCGAGGAGTTCATCGACTTCACCACGGCCAGGCTGGCCGAGGACCCCGACGCGCACGTCTTCCACTACGCGCCGTACGAGGTCACCGCCGTCAAGCGGCTCGCCGCCGTGCACGGCACGCGCGAGGAGGCCGTGGACGAACTGCTGCGCAGCGGTCGAATGATCGACCTGTACGCGGTGGTGCGCAAGGCGCTGCGCGTGGGCCAGCGGTCGTACTCCATCAAGTACCTCGAACCGCTGTACATGCCCGAAGCGCGCGACGGCGAGGTGAAGACGGCCGCGTCGAGCATCGAGGCCTACGAGGACTACCTGACGCTGGCCGGGGCTGGCGACACCGAGCAGGCCGAGGAGGTCCTGCGCGGCATCGCCGAGTACAACGAGTACGACTGCGTTTCCACGCTGCGGCTGCTGGAGTTCCTGCACCGCGTCCGCGAGGACTCGGGCATCGAGCTCGCCACCCCCGCACCGGAGTCCGAAGTGGACGAACTGCTGCGGCGGGCGGAGGAGGAAGAGGCCGCCGAGCGCCGGGCCGAACGCGCGGCAGCACTGGCCGCGCTCGTCGACCCGCTGCTCGACGGCCTGCCCGACGACCCCGCCGACTTCACCCCGGACCACCAGGCCCGCGCGCTGCTCGCCGCCTCCGTCGGCTACCACCGGCGCGAGACCAACCCGGCGTGGTGGGAGTTCTTCCGGCAGCTCGCCGCCCCGGTCAGCGACCTGGAGGTGGACACCACCTGCGCGGTGCCGGTGTCGGTGTCGACCGGGGAGTGGGTTCCGCCGACAGGACGGCAGCGCACCGCGAAGCGCACCCTCACCGTGGCCTGCGACCCGGACCGGCCGCACCCGTTCGCGGTCGGCGACAACGTTCGCCTGCGGTACGGCGCCGATGCGCGCGACGCGAAAGTCGTGGCGGCGTCGGCCGTCGAGCTGACGCTGGAGGAGAGCAGCGCCCCGGACGCCACGTCCGACGAACGACCGGTGGCGGTCCTCCCGGGCGGCCCGGTGCGGCCCGCGCCGAAGGACGAGGCCGTGGCCGACCTCGCCCGGCTGGTCGGCGAAGCGCTCCCGCAGCTGCCCGCGCACCCGGGTGTGGACCTGCTGCGCCGGATCCCGCGGTTGCGCGGCGGCGGCGCGCTGCCCGCCTCTGGCTGGGACCCGGTGGCCACCGTCATCGAGGCGGTCGACGCGCTCGACGGGTCGGTGCTCGCGGTGCAGGGGCCGCCCGGAGCGGGCAAGACGTACCTGGCGGGCAAGCTGATCGCGCACCTGGTTCGCTCCGGGCGGACCGTCGGTGTCACCTCCAACAGCCACAAGGCCGTGGAGAACGTGCTCTCCGCCGCGCTCGGCAACGCGCCGTCCATGGCGTGCGCGAAGCGGCCGCGCCGGACGCCGGACCCCGACCTGCCGTGGGAGCAGCCGAAGACGAACAACGCGCTGGCGAAGTGGCGCACCGAGCACAACGACGGCCACCTGGTCGGCGGCACCGCCTGGACCTTCGCGAACGCCGCCGTGCGCGAGGAACCCTTCGACGTGCTGGTGGTCGACGAGGCGGGGCAGTTCGCGCTCGCGGACGCGCTGGCGGTGTCGATGTGCGCGAAGAACCTGGTGCTGCTGGGCGATCCGCAGCAGCTGCCGCAGGTCGTGCAGGGCACGCACCCGGCGGGCGCGGAGGCCTCGGCGCTGGGGCACCTGATCGGCGGCGCGGACATCATGCCGCCCGAGCTGGGCTACTTCCTGGACCAGACGCGGCGCATGCACCCCGCGGTGTGCGCGCCGGTGTCCCGGCTGTCCTACGCCGGGCTGCTGCGCTCCCACCCGTCCGCGAACCGCGCGATCGACGGCTTCGACCCCGGCCTGTACCTCGCGTCGGTGGAGCACACCGGCAACACCACGCGGTCGACCGAGGAGGCGGCGCAGGTCGTGTCGGTGATCGCGGACCTGCACGGCCGCAGCTGGCAGGGCCGCCCACTGGGGGACGCGGACTTCCTCGTGGTGGCCCCGTACAACCTGCAGGCCCGGACGGTGTCGCGGGCCCTGGCCGACGCCGGTTTCGGTGACGTGCGGGTCGGCACGGTGGACCGGTTCCAGGGCCAGGAGGCCCCGGTGGTGATCACGACGATGACGTCCTCGTCGGCGATCGACCTCCCCCGCGGGCTGGACTTCCTGCTGTCCCGCAACCGGGTGAACGTGGCGCTGTCGCGGGCGCAGTCGGTGGCGGTCCTGGTGTGCAGCCCCCGCCTGCTGGAAGCTGACATCCGCACGGTCGACCAGATGCGCCTCATCTCCGGGATGCTGGGCCTGCTGCGCGACGCCCAGCCCTGGCCGACCACCGCGAAGTAGGACGTCGGCGGCAGGAGCGCGTCGCGTCGTGGTCCGGGCGACGCGTTCCTTGATCACGATTCGGCTGCTGACGAAGCTCTTGATCTTCGACCTGCACCACCCCTGTGCAGCTAGAACACCGGTCCCAGGGAGGTCGGAGCGGTCCCTGCGTCAGGAAATCGTCAGGTTGGTGACCGCCTCGGGTCAGCTGGTGTGGGTTTGCTGGCAGCAACACCCAGCCAGCCCCTTGGAGCAGCCGTGGTCCCTTCGCCGCCCCACCAGGACGACCGTGCTGACGGCCCGCCCAGCACCGTGCAGAACAAGGTGCGGTCCGCGCTGATCGACATCGCGCCGATCGTGGTCTTCACCGTAACCTTCGCGCTGACCCGCCAGGTCGTCCTCGCGGTGGCCCTCGCCCTGGCCTGCGGCGTGATCATCACAGTGCGCAGGCTGATGCGCAAGGAACCCGCCTGGCGCGCACTCGGCGCCCTCGCGGTCATCGGCATCGGCGGGCTGCTGGCCACCCAGACCGGCAACGCCACCAACTTCTTCGTGCCCAGCCTGGTGTTCCAGGGCTCCCTCGCGCTGGTGTCCCCGGTGATGATGGCGCTGGGCTGGCCTCCGCTGGGCCTGGCGGCGGGCCTGGTCACCGGCGAGGGGACCAGGTGGCGCCGCTGCCCGCTGCGCCGCCGGGCCTTCACCCGGGCGAACCTGGTGCTGCTCGTGGGAAAGCTCCTCATCCTGTCGGTGGAGATCCCGCTGTTCCTGGCTGACCAGACCGTCGTGCTCGGGGTCACCAACTCCCTCGGTCCGGTGGTGCACGGGGTCGGCGCGCTGCTGGCCTGGCGCCTGTTCCGCCGCATGACCGGAAACCATCGCTGCACCCCGGGGGCCGACCGCTGCGAGGACCCCGAGAGCACCTCACCCGACCCGCAGCAAGCCGCTTGACGCCACCCGCGTCCGAAGCGAAACCGATGATGGAGGAAGCGAAAGTCCTATGACCGCACCACAGCTGCCGTTCCACCGCCCGAACGTGCTCGACCTGGCCCCGCGCTACGCCGTGCTGCGCCGCGAAGCCCCGCTCGTCCAGGTCCGCACCCCCTCCGGGGACCTGGCGTGGCTGGTGACCCGCTACAACGAGGCCCGGTCGCTGCTGGGCGACCCGCGCCTCGGGCGGTCGCACCCGAACCCGGAAGCGGCCGCGAAGGTCTCCGAGGCCGCGTTCTTCGGCGGCCCGACCGGCAACCACGACACCGAGCAGGCCGACCACCAACGGCTCCGCAAGTTGCTCGCACCAGCGTTCTCGGCCAAGCGGATGCGCGCGCTGGGCGAGCACATCAAGGAGCTGACCGAGGGTTGCCTCAACTCGATGCAGGCCGCGCACGACCGGGCCCCCGGTGAGCCGGTCGACCTGCACGAGCACCTCGCCTTCCCGCTGCCCGTGCTCGTCATCTGCGAACTGCTCGGCGTGCCCTACGCCGACCGCGAGGTCTTCCGCGACCTCTCCGAGCGCATCGGTCTGCTGAACCAGGGCGACGCCGCCCGCAACGCGATGGTCGAGTTCATGGCCTACACCAGCCAGCTGGCGGAAGCCAAGCGGAAGAACCCCGCTGAGGACGTCATCTCCGACCTGGTGCTGGCGCAGCAGGCGTTCCCAGGCATCACCGACGAGGACATCGCGCGCCTCGCCGTGGCGCTCATCTTCGCCGGTCACGAGACCACCGCCGGGCGCATCGACCTCGGCGTCCTGCTGCTGCTGTCCGACCTGGAGCGGCGGGACGCCTTCGTCGCCGACCCCGACGGCCGGGTCGAGGGCACGGTGGAGGAGATCCTGCGCCGGACCGCGCCCGGCAGCCTGGGCTTGGTGCGCTACGCGCACGAGGACGTCGAGATCTCGGGCCAGACGATCTCGGTTGGGGACGCGGTGCTCATCGCCGTCGGTGTGGCGAACCAGGACCCGGAGGCGTTCCCCAACGCGGAGGAGTTCGACCCGGAGCGCAAGGCGCCCGGACACCTCGCGTTCGGCCACGGCGCCCACTTCTGCATCGGCGCGAACCTGGCCCGCACCGAGCTGCGCACGGTATTTCCCGCGCTGTTCCGGCGGTTCCCGACCCTGCGGCTGGCCGTGGACCTCGACGACATCGCGGTCCGCAGCGACCGGCTGACCGGCGGGCTTAACTCGGTCCCCGTCACCTGGTGAGCACCCCGACCGAGCGGAGGACATCCGATGAACATCAGCGCTGACAAGGACAAGTGCATCGGCGCCGGGCAGTGCGCGCTGATCGCCCCCGACGTCTTCGACCAGAACGACGAGGACGGCCAAGTGGTGGTGCTCAACCCCGATCCGTCGAGCGACCTGCTGCCGCAGGTCGAGGACGCCGCGGCGGGCTGCCCCGCGCTGGCGATCACGCTGCAGAGGTGAGCCCCGGACGCCGTGGTCCTGGTCGGGGACCAGGACCACGGCGGGTGCGCAGCCGGGGAGGCGAACGGCCGGCCCGCCGCGGCGGAGGCCGCGGCGGGGCGGGAGTGGTTTTATAGGAAGAGCGTAGTG
>NZ_JBEPDU010000059.1:0-45573 GCF_040300525.1 Saccharopolyspora sp. NPDC000359
GGGGGGGGGGGGGTTCCCCCCCCCCCCACTCTCTGCCCCCCGGCCGGGGGGGGGGGGTTTTTCTATTCCACTCTCTCCCTAATCCACCCCCCCCCCCCCCCACCCCTCGTCAGGCGAGCAAGGAGTCCCCGGTTGGTTGCGCAGAACTCCGCCCGGGTGGTGGGTGCCCGGTGGGGCGGTGTGCGCGTGTCCGCGGTGGCCGACCGGGTTGACCGGCACGCCGCCGAGACCGGTGTCGCGCGGGCTGGCCACGAGGCCCGGGCGGGCGTTGAGCCAAAACGATTAGGCGCGGGTCACGGGCTCGTCAATGTGACGAATCGAGGCTGTCCATTCCGGGCTCGGGGCCTTACTCTGTGGACGTCTCGAACGCTGGCGGGCGCGGCGCACCCGGCACGCCTGCGCGCCCCAGCGTGCGAACGCCGATCAGGACAGGAGTTGCAACTTGAGCGAGCCGACGTACTACGCCCCCGAAGGTGGCCTGCCGTCGCAGACGACGCTGCTGACCGACCGCGCCATCGTGAAGGAGGCGTACACCGTCATCCCTCGCGGTGTCCTCCGCGACATCGTCACCAGCAACCTGCCGGGGTGGGACAACACCCGCTCGTGGATCCTCGCCCGACCCATCGCCGGGTTCGCCACCACCTTCGCGCAGTACATCGTCGAGGTCGGGCCGGGCGGCGGCAGCACGAAGCCGGAGCCGGAGAGCGGCGTGGAGTCGGTGCTGTTCCTGCTCACCGGCAACCTCGACGTGGTCATCGAGGGCGAGAAGCACCAGCTGACCCCGGGCGGGTACGCCTTCCTGCCGCCGGGCGCGAACTGGTCGGTGGCCAACACCTCCGACGCGGTGGCGAGCTTCCAGTGGGTGCGCAAGGCCTACGAGCACGTCGAGGGGATCCCGGTTCCGAAGGCGTTCGCGCTGCAGGAGCAGGACGTCGAGCCGACGCCGATGCCCGACACCGACGGCCGGTGGGCCACCACCCGGTTCGTCGACCCGAACGACCTCTCGCACGACATGCACGTCAACATCGTGACGTTCGAGCCGGGCGCGGCGATCCCGTTCGCCGAGACGCACGTGATGGAGCACGGGCTCTACGTGCTCGAGGGCAAGGCGGTCTACCGGCTCAACGACGACTGGGTCGAGGTCGAGGCCGGTGACTTCATGTGGCTGCGCGCCTTCTGCCCGCAGGCCTGCTACGCCGGTGGTCCCGGCAGGTTCCGCTACCTGCTGTACAAGGACGTCAACCGCCAGATCAAGCTGACCTGATCGACGGCGTGGCCCGGCGGAGCGGACCCGCCGGGCCGCCCCAAGACCTCGGTGCGCCACTGCACAGCCACGGCTTCCAGCTCACCAGATGAGCCAGGCACGTTGTCCGACAGGGCTTTTGCCGCCAGATCGCTCCAGAAGCCACTTCTGGTGCAGTGCGAGGAGGAATGTCGGCGCGTGCGCGCGGGAACTAGGCTGTACGTGATCCCCCGCCGTCTCCCAGAGCGCGCTTTGACCGGAATTCCCGACGTGACCACGCGCCCGATCACCGGGCACGGCGAGCTCGAGCTGTTCTCGCGGCTGCCCTACACCCTCAACGAGGAACTGGCCGACGACCTCGCCGCCGGCCGCCGACACCCGGGCTGGATGTGGGTCGCGCTGCGCGGTGGTCGGCTGCTGGCCCGGGTGGCCTGGTGGGGTCGACCGGGCGATGCGGCACCGCGGATCCTGGACGTGGTCGACGTCGACGACGCGGAACCCGACCGCGTGGACATCGGCGCGCACCTGCTGCGCACCGCGATGACCGCCACCCTGCCACTCGGGGCCCACCCTCCCGAGTACAGCCGCTTCGTCCCACCGGACTGGCGCGCGGATCCGGCGAGCGAGCGGGTCGTCGCGGATCGCGTGGCGGTGCTGGAGCGGGTGGGCGCCGAGCTCTTCGTGGAACGGCTGCGCCTGGTGTGGGAGCCGGGGACACCAGTGCCCGAGCCCAGCGGCCGCCTCCGGTTCCGGCCGGTCGAGGACGCCGCGGAGCTGGTGGACTTGATGACCGCTGCCCTGGACGGGACGTTGGACGCGCACTCCCGCGACGACCTGACCCGGATGTCGGCGCGCGAGGCGGCCATCGCGCAGTACGAGGACGAGTTCGCCCGCCTCGCAAGCCCCCGGCAGTGGTGGCGGATCGCGACGCTGCCCTGCGGGGAGCCGGTGGGCTTCGTCATCCCGGCCCACAACGGCTACAACGCCACGATCGCCTACCTCGCCGTGCTGCCCGCCCACCGCGGGAACGGCCACATCGACGACGTCCTGGCCGAGGGCACCCGCGTGCTCGCCGAGCAGCACGTCCCGCGCATCCGGGCGGCGACCGACCGCGGCAACACCCCGATGGCCGACGCCTTCCGCCGCGCCGGGTACGTCGAGTTCGAGCGCGAGATCAAGATGACCTGGAGCTGACCGCCCGGATCCCGGCGAACAGGTCGTGCTCCGGCAGGCTGGTGGGCACCTCGGACCGGGCGAGGTGGTAGTCCTCGGTGGGCCAGACCTCGCGCTCGACCTCCCTGGGGTGGGCGAAGAACGGGTTGTCCGGGCCCATCTGCGTAGCGTGCGCGAGCGCGGCCCGGTCCCTGGTCGCGAAGTGCTCGGCGCAGTGCACGCGGGTGGTGACCTCCAGTTCCGGGGCGTCGGCGGGCCATTCGGCGAGCACCGGCCCCATCAACGACTCGATGCCCCGGTGCAGCATCGCCTCGTGCAGGGCTTGGAACCACTTCCGGGACAGCGCGACCTGGTAGTAGAGCTTGAGCGGCTGCCAGGCCGCCCCGGCGTCCGGGTGGCGCGCCGGGTCCCCTGCCGCGTCGAAGGCCGCGACCGCGACCTGGTGGGTCTTGATGTGGTCGGGGTGCGGGTAGCCGCCGGACTCGTCGTAGGTGATGACCACGTGCGGCCGGAACTCCCGGATGACCGCCACCAGCGCGGCGACCGCGACTTCGGTGGGCTCCAGCGCGAAGCAGCCCGCGGGCAGCGGCTCGCCCCCAGCGGGCAGTCCGGAGTCGGTGAACCCGAGGAACTGCTGGCGCACACCGAGGACCTCGGCCGCCGCCGCCATCTCCCGCCTGCGGACCTCGGCGATGTCCTCCCGGACCTCCGGCCGGTCCACCGCCGGGTTGAGCACGTCACCGCGCTCGCCGCCGGTGCAGGTCACCACCAGGACCTCCGCCCCCTCCTCGGCGTAGCGGGCCAGCGTCGCGGCGCCCTTGCTGGATTCGTCGTCGGGGTGGGCGTGCACGGTCATCAGGCGCAGGGTCATGGTCACTCCCCTTTCCGGGATGGGAACAGGAACGCGGGGACGAGGCTCAGCGCGCTGAGGCCGAAGGCCCACCAGAACGTGTCGCCGAACGCCACCGCCGGGTCCGGGTCGCCGTTCTGCAGCACGACGACCAGCAATGCTGTGCCGAGCGAACCGCCGACCCGGTTGAGCACGTTCACCGCGCTCGCCGCTCGCGGCGCCTCGTGCCGGGCCACGCTGCTGTAGACCGCGGCCATGCCGGGCGCCATGGTCAGGCCCATGCCGATGCCGCGGAGCACCAGGGAGGCGGTCAGCAGCCAGCCCGGTGGTCCGGCCGCGAGCTGGGTGAAGGCCAGCGTGCCCACCAGGGAGGCGCTGATGCCGGTGAGCAGCAGCGGGCGCGGCCCGAGCCGGTCGGTCAGCCGCCCTGCCAGGTAGGTGGTGATGGCCGTGCCGAGCGCCTGCGGGGCCAGCAGTAGCCCGGCTTCCAGCGCGTTGACCTGCTGGACCTGTTGGTAGTACAGGGAAATCAGCAGCATCGAGCTGTACAGCGAAGCACCGAGCAGGAACGAGTTGCCGGTGGCGGCGGCGAACCCTCGTCTGGCGAAGAACCGCAGGTCGATTAGCGGCACCCCAGCGCTGCGCAGCGCGTGCACCACGTAGGCGACAAGCAGCGCCACCCCGAGCAGCAGCGGCAGGAGCGTACCCGGCGCGGTGAAACCGCCCGCGTCCCCCGCCACGGTGAACCCGTAGACCAGGGCCGCCAACCCGGGCGAGATCAGCACGAGCCCGCGCAGGTCCAGCCGGTTCTGCGGGACCCGCGAGCCGATCGACGGCAGCCACCGCACCGCGACCAGCAGCACAGCCGCGCCGATGGGCAGGTTGACCAGGAACATCCACCGCCAGTCCAGGCCCTGCACGACCAACCCGCCGAGCACCGGGCCGAGCACCGGCGCGAACATCACCGGCACCGAGGTCACAGCCATGACCCGCCCCATCCGGGAGGGCCCGGCGGCTTGGGCCACCATCGCCTGGCCGATCGGCTGCATCATCCCGCCGCCGATGCCCTGCACCACGCGGAACGCGATCAGCGCCGGGGCGGACCACGCGAGCCCGCACAGCGCCGAGCCGCCGACGAACACCGCCACCGAGCACAGCCACATCCGCTTGGCGCCGAACCGCTCCGCTGCCCAGCCGGAGACCGGCACCACCACCGACACCGCGAGCAGGTAGCCGGTCAGCACCCACTGCACCGTGCTCAGCGGCGCGCTCAGGTCCTGCGCGACCGCGTCGATGCCGACGTTGACGATCGTCGCGTCCAACCCGGCCAGCACCGCGGCGCAGAGCAAGATCCCCGCGGCGCGCCACATCTCGGCGTCCGTTCCACCAGCGGACTTCGCCGCGCGGGCGCTCGCCGGAGCCGTCATGGTCACCTCCTCCATTCGAAAGACCGGAGCGAACTTATGTCGAACCCATTAATTAGGTCAAGCCTAATCACTGGGTCTGGGCTAAGCTGGGTGCCATGGGCACGACGGGGTTGCGGGACCGGCGCAAGCGGCAGACGCGGCAGGAGATCTCCAACATCGCCACCCGGCTGTTCACCGAGCGCGGGTTCGAGGACGTGACGATCGCGCAGGTCGCCGCGGCCGCCGGGGTGGCGAAGATGACCGTCACCAACCACTTCCCGCGCAAGGAGGACCTGGTCCTCGACATCCACGAGGAGTTCGCCGCGCGCCTCGGCGAGGTCGTCGCCGACCGCCGCAAGGGCGAGTCACCGCTGGCCGCGCTGCGCCGCGCCTACTTCGAGGACCTGGCCCGGCGCGATGCGATGCTCGGCTTCTCCGGCCCGGACTTCGCCCGCCTGCTCGCCGGGAGCCCCACCCTGCTGGCCCGGCTGAGGGAGATCCACGAGGAGCGGGAGGCCCCGCTGGCGGCCGCGCTGGCCGACGAGCTCGACGGATTCGCCGCCGCGCTCGTCGCCGCGCACGTCGTCGCCGCGCACCGGACGTTGTTCCGCGAGGTGCAGCGGCGCGCGCTAGCCGGGCAGGACCACGACGAGATCGCCACCGCGGTCGAACCGCTGGCGGTGCGCGCCTTCGACGCGCTGGAGCGGCTGCTCGACTAGGCGCGGTCCGGGGCCGGTGCGGTCGCCAGGTGCTCGGCGACGAGGTCCAGCAGGGAGTCGACCTCGTCGGGGTCGTAGCCGCCCGCCTCGGCCTCACTGAACGCCGCGCAGCGCACCTCGTCAGCGGTCAGCGAGTCGTCCCCGCGCAGGGTCGCCGCCACCCGGTCGAGCAGGGCGTCGACCTCGTCCACGTCGTAGCCGCGCTCCCCCGCCGCCGCCTCGCTGAACACCACGCTGCTGATCGCCTCCGCGGTGAGCTTCGGGGTGGTGCGCATTCGGCGGAAGGCCTGGGCGATCGGCATCCGCTGCGCCGGGATGGCCCGCCCGCGCGGCGCCAGGTGCTTGAGGCTGGCCGAGACCATCACCAGGAACGCCACCACCCCGGCCTCCTGGTAGCCGGGGTGGCCGGGCTTCGGCGGGTTGAACCGGGCGGTCAGCAGGTCCTGCGCGGTCAGGGTGTCGGCTCCGCGCAGCGTCGCCGCGACGCGGTCCACGAACGCGTCCACCTCGGCCTTGTCCAGCGCTGGCTGCTGCGGTCCGGCCTGGTCGAAGCCGGGGTGCGCCACCAGCTCGGGCTGCTCGATCCGCGGCACGGCCTGCTGCTCGGCGCGCCGCACCACCCGCGACCCCGGCTCGGTGCGCCGCACCACCGGCCGGTTGCGCTCCTCCTGGACCTCGCGCTTCATCAGGGTGAGCGCGACCTGGTCCAGGAACGCGTCGACCTGCGCCTTCTTGTAGGCGCGCGAACCCCGCTTGCGCGTGCTGAACCGGACGGTCAGCACGTCGCGCGCGGTCACCACCCGCTTGCCGCGCAACGTCGCCACCACGCGTTGCAGGAACGCGTCCACCTCGGCCTCGTCGTAGCCGCGTTCGCGGCGCCAGGCCCTGGCGAAGACCACGTTGCGCACGTCGTCGGGGGTAAGCATCGGCGTGCCTCCAGGCGAGCGGGTTCCACCGGACGCATCCCCGGCCACCGCGCCGGGCCCCGACTCGCCCGTTCTGCGCCGCACAGCTTGCCCGGGCAGCCCCACGAGATCAAGCCCCTGCACCGCGGGCAGCAGCGCGACTGCGCCGGGTGGCGCAACGTCAAGCGGCGTGGTGGCTGACCGGGCGGAGGTGCCGGCGCTCGGTCTCGTCGTCCTGGTCCGGTGGCTCGGCCGCCCGCCCGGTGCCCGCCCGGTGCCCGGGTGGCGCGGCGGCACCCGGTTCCGGGGCGTCGCGGTGGTCGTGGCGCACCACGACCAGCAGGACCAGGCCCGCGACGAGGAAGCCGTGCGAGAGCAGCCGCGCAGCGGGGACCGCTTCGTTGAGCAGGTCGACCACGCTGAAGCCGACGAGCACCACCAGGAAGGCCGAAAGCACCGGCAGCAGGCCAGGAGCCGTCCGCGGCCGCACCGCGCTCAGCAGCAGTCCCACGCCCAGCGCCACGTTCCAGGCCGTGCTCTCGTTGAACAGGTGGGCGCTCAAGTGACCGCCGTGGCCGAGGTCCGCCGACCCGATCACCTGCACCAACCCGAGCAGCAGCTGGCACAGCGCCACGCAGGCCAGTAGCAGCCTCGGCCAGCGCCGCCGGTGGGGACGCGCCGCCAGCACACCACCGACCAGGTCGGGGGTGGGTTCGGCCGGGCGGACGCGCAAGCGCCGGGTCAGCTCGGCCGCACCGCGCTGCCACTCCCGGCAGTCCCCGCAGTCCGCCAGGTGCTCGTCGAGCTCCGCCGCGGGCATCGGCGGGTCCTCGCCGTCCAGCCGCGCTGAGATCCCCTCGCGAAAGTGCGAACAGTCCACGTCCATCCAGTCGTCGCCCGCGTTCCCGTAGTTCCCGGTCTCACCCGATTTCCTCGGATCGGCGTCGGCGGCCCCCCAGCAGGTCCTCCCGCGCTCGCGCGACCCTGGAGCGCACGGTACCGACCGGGCAGCCGCACACCTCGGCGGTCTCCTGGTAGGACAACCCCAGGACCTGGGTCAGCAGCAGCGCTTCCCGCCGCTCCGGATCCAGGTCGTCGAGCATGACGGTGAGCTCCACCAGCTCCTCGAACCCGCGCCGCGGGGTGTCCACCAGGGCCGCGTCGACCGGGGACACCGGCCGCGCGCGTTCGTAGCGCACCTGGTCGACCGCCACCCGGCGGGCGATGGAGAGCAGCCAGGTCCGCGCCGAGGAGCGCCCTTCGAAGCGGGGCAGGCTCCGCAGCGCCCGCAGGTAGGTCTCCTGGGCCAGGTCGTCGGCGCTGCGGGCACCGGCGAGGTGGGCCAGGAAGCGCCACACGTCCCGTTGCGTGGCGCGGACGAACGCCTCCAGCGCGGCCCGATCACCGCGGCCCGCGGCGAACGCGAGGTCGGTCAGCCGGGCGTCGTCGACCGCGGAGCTGCTCATGATCACGCAGGCTACCGCCGGAGCACGTCGACGAGAACGCTTGCTGGCCAGGCCTTCTCAGCCGGTGGATCAAATCTGGCAAATCCCGTTCTCACACCGGTCGCGCGAACCGCCGGGAACCGGAGCGGCCCCCGGCACGACTGCTACTGCGACGGGGCCGAACACGCCGAGGAGCAGCATGTCAGTCGAGGAGTCCACCGCCCGGGAACCGGCGGCGCCACCGCAGCGGCCGAACGAGCCGTGGTGGCCAGCGCTGCGACCACTGGTGCGGCGCCTGCACTTCTACGCCGGCGTCTTCGTCGGCCCGTTCCTGGTCGTGACCGCGTTGACCGGCCTGCTCTACATCTTCTCCCCACAGCTGGAGCAGGCCCTCTACGACCACGAGCTGCACGTCCCGCCGGGGCCGACCACGCAGTCGCTCGCGACCCAGGTCGGCGTCGCCCGCGATGCGCTGCCCGGCGCGGAGCTGGCCGCGGTGCGCCCGGCGCCGACCCCCACCGACACCACGCGGGTCATCTTCGACAACCCCGACGTGGCGGGCAGCTACTACCGCACGGTGTTCGTCGACCCGCACACCACCGAGGTCCGCGGCGTGCTGGAGACCTACGGCAGCAGCCAGTCGCTGCCGGTGCGCACCTGGCTGGCCCAGCTGCACCGCACCCTGCACCTCGGGGAGGTCGGCCGGGTCTACAGCGAGCTGGCCGCCAGCTGGCTGTGGGTGGTGGCGCTCGGCGGGCTGCTGATGTGGGTGCGCCGCAAGCGCAGCAGCGCCCGGTCGCTGGTGGCTCCCCGGTTGCGCGGCGCGGGTCGCCGCCGGGTGCTGTCCTGGCACGGATCGGTGGGCCTGTGGGCCTGCGCGGGGCTGCTGTTCCTGTCCGCGACCGGCCTGACCTGGTCGCTGTTCGCGGGCGAGAACGTCACGCAGTTGCGCTCGGCGCTGTCCTGGGAGACCCCGTCGGTGGCCACCGACCTGCCGCACCCGCCCAGCGGTGACGTCGGCTTCGACCAGGTGCACGCCGCCGCGATCGCGCACGGGGTGACCGGGCCGGTGGAGATCACCGCACCCGACGACGGCGCCTACAAGGTCGAGCAGACCGAGCGGCACTGGCCCACGCAGCTGGACGCCGTCGCGGTGGACCCGGGCAGCGGGCAGGTCGTCTCGGAACTGCGCTTCGCCGACCACTCGCTGGTGGCCAAGCTCGCCCGGTGGGGCGTCGACGCGCACATGGGGCTGCTGTTCGGCCTGCCGAACCAGCTGGTGCTCGCCGCGCTGGTCCTCGGGTTGGCCAGCATGGTCGGCATGGCCTACCGGATGTGGTGGCTGCGCAGGCCGACGCGTGGTTTCGGCGCACCACCGGAGCGTGGCGCCTGGCGGCGGGTCCCCGGGCGGGTCCTGGCGCCGATCATCCTCGCCGTCGCGTTCGTCGGGTACGCGCTGCCGGTGCTCGGTGCGTCCCTGCTGCTGTTCCTGGCCATCGACGTCGCGCTGGGCGCGCGCCGCCGGACGGAGGTCTGATCGTGGTGGAACCCCTGCTGCTCCGCTGGCTCCTGACCGCGCTGTTCACCGCTTCCGCGCTCTGGGGCCTGCACCGGTTGGTCCGGGCGGAGCCGATCTCACCGGTGTCGGCCCGCGGCGTGGCGGGCCAGGAGGTCCCGGGGACCCCGGCGGTGCGGATCAGCGCTGCTGCGCACGTCGTCATGAGCGCGGCGATGATCGCGATGTGCTGGCCGTGGGGCATGGCGCTGCCCGTCATCCCGCAGCTGGTGGTGTTCGGGGCCGCGGTGGCCTGGTTCCTGGCGCTGACCGCCAACGCCCGCTGGTGCACCGGGCACCGCCGGTGGCAGCAGGCGCACCACGCCGTGATGGCGGCCGGGATGTGCTGGATGCTGGCTGCGATGCCCGCCCTGATGTCGCACCAGCCGACCGGGTCCGGTCACGGGCACCACCACTCGATGGGCGCCGGGGTCCTGGCCTCGGCACCGGCCACCGCCCCGGTGAACGCGGTGGCGGTCGTCTGCCTGGTGCTCGGCGGCTACTTCGTGCTGACCTCGCTGCCGTGGCTGTCGGTCGCGGTGGACATCGGCAGGTGCGCCCGGACTCGACCGCAGCGCGCGGCCGCGTACGAAGCGGCCTGCCACGCCGGGATGGCCGTGGGGATGGGGGTGGTGCTGCTGACCCTGGCGTGACCGGTCCGCAGTGGACGGTCACGGGGCGCGCAGGACCGCCACCGGGCAGGGCGCGCGGTTGACGACCGCGTGGCTCACCGAACCGAGGAAGGTGCGCCGGACCGGCCCCCGGCCGTGGCTGCCCACCACCAGCAGGCTCGCCTGCTCGGCTTCCCGCAGCAGCGCCTCGGTGGGCTTCTCCGGCGTGACCACGCGCCGGACCGCCACGTCCGGGTACTGCTCGGCCCAGCCCGCCGTCGACTCCGCGAGCACCTCCTCGGCCTCCTCCCGGACCTCCGACCAGGGCAGCTCCCACTGCGAGACCCACTGGAACGGGTCCAGCGGCAGGTCGCTCCAGGCGTGCACGGTCACCAGGTCGCAGCGGTTGCGGGAGGCGAAGTCGAAGGCGAAGGCGATCGCGGCCCGGCTGGTGGCCGACCCGTCCACGCCGACCACCACCGGCGCCCCGCCCGGTTCCTCGCGGCTCCCCCGGACCACCACGACCGGGGCGCCACCGCGCTTGGAGAGCAGCTCCGCCGAGGTCGACCCCACCCCGACCGACGCCGCCAGCCGCGGCCCGCCGAGCACCAGCAGCTCGGCGTCGGCGGCCAGCGCGGCGAGCACCTGGGCGGGGTCGCCGAAGGGAAGTTCGCTGCGCACCGGCAGGTCGGGGTCGATCCGCTGGCACTCCTCGGCGAGTTCGGCGAGCTCGCGCCGCAGCACCTGCTGCAGCGGCTCGGACACGTCGCCCTCCCCCGGCACCCGGATCGCCGTGTGCTCCTCGAACGGCCAGGTCAGCGCGTGCACCAACAGCAGCGGCCGACCGCGACCGGCGGCTTCCCGCGCCGCCCACCGCACCGCGCGCCGGGACGCCTCCCCCAGGTCGAAGCCCACCACGACCGCCTTGCTGCCCGCCTCGGACATGCCGCCCCCTTCCGCCCGGCTCCCCTCCCATGTTGCGCCACCCCGGCACCGGGTGGTCAGGGCACTTCGTCACCGGCGGTCGGGCAGTGACCATCGGCTCTACCTCCGCCCGCGATCGCCCCGACAGGGTGGAGGACAGCGCAGCGACGGAGGGACGAGGATGAACACCACCATCACGCCAGTGGGCAGCCTGACCTCAGACGAGGTGCGGGACGTCCTCGTCGCGGCCACCGCCGCACCGTCGCTGCACAACTCCCAGCCCTGGCGGTTCCACTGCACACCGAGCGCGATCGAGCTGCACGCCGACACCTCGCGGGCGATGGACGTCGCCGACCCCGACCACCGCGAGCTGGTGCTGGCCTGCGGCGCTGCGCTGCTGAACCTGCGCCTGGCCGTCCGCGCCAGCGGGACCACCCCGGACGTCCGCCCGCTCCCCGACCAGGCGCGACCCGACCTGCTGGCGGTCGTGCGCCCGGCGGCGCGGCGCCCGGCCACCCCGGCGGAGCGGGAGCTGGCCGCGGCGATCCCGCGGCGCCGGACCAACCGCAAGCCCTTCCACCACGACCCGGTGCCCACCGCGCTCCAGGCGTCGCTGCGGCAGGCCGCCGAGGTCGAGCGGGGCTGGCTGGCCGTCCTGGACCCGCCGCAGCGGCAGGCGCTGTGCGAGCTGAGCCGGCGCGCCCACCAGGCCCAGCTCGCCGACCCGGACTTCGTCGCCGAGTGGCAGCGCTGGACCGGCCGCGCCGAGGGCCTCCGCGAGGGCGTCCCGGCCCGCAGTAGCGGCCCGACCCCGGAACCGCAGGACGAGTTCGTGCTGCGCGACTTCAGCGGCGGCACCGCGCGCACCCGGGTGGCGGGTAAGGACTTCGAGCCGGAGCCGCTGATCTGCGTCCTGGGCTCCTTCCAGGACTCGCGGCACGCGCAGCTGCAGGCGGGGATGGCCATGCAGCGGGTCCTGCTGACCGCGACGGCGAACGGCCTGGCCAGCTCGTTCCTCTCCCAGGTGGTCGAGGTCCCGGCCACCCGCCGGGAGCTGCGGGAGCTGATCGGCGGCGGCCTGTGGCCGCAGATCGTGCTGCGCGTCGGCTATGGCTCCCCCGTGCCCGCCACCCCACGGCGCCCGCTGGAGGAGGTCGTGACCGGCGAACTCGCGCCGAACCACAGCGGCTGAGCACCACGTCGAGTCCGAAGTGGACACTGGTTGGCGGCCCCTGCGTTGACGCCGGGCGGAGCGTCCCTGGTAGCGTTTTAAGTCAGTCACCTGATTTAACCGCGGCCAGGGCCCCCGCTCGCCGCTGCGAGGAAGGCCAGCATGTCGACGCTCCCCGCCGAACTCGACTTCGACCCCGACGCCCTGCGCGAGCGCTACCGGGCGGAGCGCCAGCGCCGGGTCCGCCCCGACGGCAGCCAGCAGTACCACCGCGCCGAGGGCCGGTTCGGCTACTACGCCGAGGACCCCTACGTCGCCCCAGGGTTCACCCGAGACCCGATCCGCGACCGGGTGGACGCCGTGGTGGTCGGCGGCGGCTTCGGCGGCCTGCTCGCCGGGGCGCGGCTGCGCCAGGCCGGGCTGGAGCGGATCCGGATCGTGGAGAAGGGCGGCGACTTCGGCGGCACCTGGTACTGGAACCGCTACCCGGGCATCCACTGCGACATCGAGTCCTACGTCTACCTCCCGCTGCTGGAGGAGGTCGGCACCATCCCGGGGTGGAAGTACTCGCCCGGCGAGGAGATCCGCCAGCACGCGATGGCCATCGGCCGCACCTTCGACCTCTACCGCGACGCCTGCTTCCAGACCGCGGTGCGCGAGCTGCGCTGGGACGACGGCGAGTGGGTGGTGCGCACCGACCGCGACGACGAGGTGCGCGCGACGTACGTGGTGATCTCCAACGGCACCCTCGACCACCCGAAGCTGCCGGGCATCCCCGGCATCGAGACCTTCACCGGGCACACCTTCCACACCAGCCGCTGGGACTACCGCTACACCGGCGGCGGACCGGACGGCGGCCTCACCGGGCTGGCCGACAAGCGGGTCGCGGTGATCGGCACCGGCGCCACGGCCGTCCAGGTCATCCCGCACCTGGGCCGCGACGCCCAGCACCTCCACGTCTTCCAGCGCACCCCGTCGTCGGTGGACGTGCGCGGCAACCGGCGCACCGACCCGAGGTGGGTGGCCGCCCTGGAACCCGGCTGGCACGCCCGGCGCCGGGAGAACTTCCAGGCCGCGGTCACCGGGCACGAGGTGGCCGAAGACCTGGTGTCCGACGCCTGGACCGCCAGCGGCCAGGTGCTGGGCAAGATCATCGCCACCGACGCCCACGCGCACCACCCGGGCGAGGAGTGGGAGCGCCTCGAGGAGGTCCTCGACTTCCAGAAGATGAACGAGCTGCGCGCCCGCGTCGACGAGGTCGTCGACGACCCGGCGACCGCGGAACTGCTCAAGCCCTGGTACCGCTACGGCTGCAAGCGGCCCACCTTCAGCGACGAGTACCTGCAGACCTTCAACCGCCCCAACGTCACCCTCGTCGACACCGCCGACACCGGCGGGGTCGAGCGCATCACCGAACGCGCGATCGTGGTCGGCGGCGCGGAGTACGAAGTGGACTGCATCATCTTCGCCACCGGCTTCGAGGTCGGGAAGTCCGACGCGATGACCGGGCGGCTGCCCGTGCACGGCAGGGACGGGGTCGGGCTGCTGGAGTCGTGGGCGACCGGGGGCGTGCGCACGCTGCACGGCTTCTGCAGCAACGGCTTCCCGAACCTGTTCCACCTGGGGTCGCTGCAGAACGCCCCATCGGTGAACTTCGTGCACGTCCTGGACGAGCAGGCGATCCACATCGGCGCGGTGGTCGCCGAGGCGCGCAGGCGCGGGGTGGAGCACGTCGAACCGACCCGGGAGGCCGAAACCGCCTGGGTGGAGACGATCCGGGCCACCGCGCCGGACCAGGAGCGCTTCGCCGCCGAGTGCACCCCGGGCTACTACAACAACGAGGGCACCCCGCGCGGTCCCCGCCAGACCTACGGTCCCGGCCCGGCCGCCTTCCAGCGGCTGCTGCGCGAGTGGCGCGAGGGCGAGGGCATCAACGAGGTGCTCGGCGATGCGCGCTGAACCGACCCGCTACGGACCTGCCGGGTCGCCGCGCAGCGAGCGGTGGCGGATCGAGCGGCTCACCGAGGCCAACCCGCTGTGGGGCTCCAACGGCATCGCGTTCGGCCCGGACGGGCGGCTCCACGTCGCGCAGTACGTGGCCGGGCGCATCAGCGCCGTGGACCTCGACTCCGGGGACGTCGAGGTGGTGGTGGACCTGGACGGTCCGGTCCAGTCGCCCGACGACCTCGCCTTCGGCGCCGACGGGTCGATGTACATCACCGACCTCACCCCCGGCCGGGTGTGGCGGCGCGCGCCGGACGGCTCCTTCACGCTGGTCACCGACGAGGTCGCAGTGCCCAACGGGATCGCGTGCGTCGGTGATCGGGTGTTCGTCAACGAGATGCGGCCGGGCGGCCGCGTGCTCGAGGTGACGCCCGGCGCGGAGCCGGTGGTGCTCGCCGACGGATTGGCCATGGGCAACGCGATGCAGCTCGGCCCGGACGGCTGCCTGTACTACCCGCACATGCTCACCGGCGAGGTCCACCGCGTGCCGCTGGGCGGTGGTGCGCCGGAACTGGTCGCCGAGGACGTGCACGCCCCGGTGGCGGTCCGCTTCGACCAGGGCGGGGTGCTCACCGTGCTGTCGCGGGGCGCGGAGGGCATCGTCACCCGGATCGACCTGTTCGGCACCGGCGACCGCGCGGTCGTGCCGGGCGAGGTGTCCGGAATGGACAATGCCGCGTTCGACGCCGAGAACCGCATGTTCGTGTCCAGCTTCGCCGCGGGCGGGATCGCCGAGCTCGCCCCGGACGGCAGGGCCCGCGAGGTGGTGCCGGCCGGGCTCGTCGGCCCGTTCGGGGTGGCGGTGCACCGCTCCGGCACCGTGTTCACCGGCGACAACTACCGGCTGGCCAGCCTGGCGGAGGGCGAGGTCAGCACGCGCGAGCTGCTGGTGTTCAGCCACGGTGTCGCCGCCGACGACCACGGTCGGGTGCACCTCACGTCGCAGTTCGGCGACGTGCGCAGCTACCAGCCGGAGGACCGGGTGCTGACGACCCGCGCCCGGGAGCTGTCGCGGCCGACCGGTGTCGCCGCACGCGCGGACGGGAGCCTGGTGGTGGCCGAGACCGGCGCCGGACGCGTGGTCGCCATCGCCGAGGACGACGTCCTGACCGTCCTGGCCGAGGGCCTGGACTCCCCGGTGGACGTCGCGGTCGACGAGCAGGACCGCTGCTACGTGACCGACGAGCGGCGCGGCACCGTGTCGCTGGTCGGCGCGGACGGAACCTCCGTCGTGGCCGCGGGTCTCGACGCACCGCAGGGCATCGCCGTGCTCGACGGGGAGTTGTTCGTCGTCGAGACCGGTCGGCGCCGGTTGCTCGCGATCGACCCGGCGACCGGTGCGCAGCGCGTCGAGGCGCAGGACCTCGCCGTCGGCCTGCCACCGGGCACGGCGCGCCCGCAGCCCGAGCTGTTCAACTGTGGACTGCCCGGCGTGCCGGTGCCGTTCGCGGGGGTGGCCGCTGGTGCCGACAGCTCGCTCTACGTCTCCGCCAACGGCGAGGGCAGCGTGCTGCACCTGCGCCGCTGAGGAACACCCGCGCTCCGATCCGCCTTTCGGGCGATGCTGGGTCTTCCGGCCCAGCGCGCTGCGACTTCCGCACCGATCGCCGCCTCGTCGGCAGGCGCAGTTCGGGTCTAGCACACCAGTTGTTCATCATCGGATGATTCGGTGATCGAAACCGGGGTGCCGGAATTCCGAGGAAGGCGGTCGACGATGGCCCTTGCCGAACTGGGGCGCCGCAGGGCGCTGAGCGCCGCGGTCGCGGCCGGTGCGCTGCTGCTGTCCACACCGGCGGCCACGGCTGCCGAGGCGCTGCGCACCGACGCGCAGTTGTTGGCGCCCGGGGTGAGCTACCGGCCCTTCGAGATGTCCACAGCGCACGGTCCGGTGGTCGGCTACCTGCTCACCGCCGACCTGCGCGTGCCCAGCGTCGAGCTCGACCTGCTGCACCCGGGTTCGGTCGCCGCGCGCGACGAGGTACCGGACATGACCAACGCCCGGGGCGCGATCGCCGGGGTCAACGGCGACTTCTTCCACATCAGCGAGGAGCACGAGGGCATCCCGGCCACCGGGTCCTCGGTCGGGCCGGCGATCGCCGACGGCCACGACCTCAAGGCGGCGGTGCCCGACGGCCAGCGCTTCGGTCCCGCGCTGCCCGCCGGGACGTCCACTGAGGACGTCTTCGGCGTCGGCGTCGACCGGCGGGCGCGGGTGTCCAGCCTGGAACTCGACGGCCTGCTCCGCAGCGGCGGCCGGACCGCCGAGATCTCGGGGCTGAACCAGTACGCGCTGCCGGTGGACGGCATCGGCGCCTACAACGCCGACTGGGGCGTGGTCTCGCGCGAGCGAGCGGTGTGCGGCACCGACGACGACCGCTCGGCACCGTGCAGCGAGCAGACCGAGGAAGTGGTGGTCAGCGACGGCGTGGTGACCGCCACGCAGGACCGCCCCGGTGCCGGGGGCATCCCGGCCGGGACGGTGGTGCTGGTGGGCCGCGAGGGCGGTGCGGCCGAGCTGGAGGAGCTCAAGCTCGGTGATCGCGTCGTGGTCGAGACCCACCTGTCGGCGGCGGAGACCCCACCGCTGGACTTCGCCGTCGGCGGCTTCCCGATCCTGCGCGACGGACGCCCCCTGCCCGGCCTCGACACCGAGGAGCTCGCCCCGCGCACCGCGGCCGGGGTCAGCGCGGACGGCCGGACGGCCTACCTGCTCGTCGTGGACGGGCGGTCGACGGCCAGCACCGGTCTGAGCGTGCGCGAGACGGCCGACCTGCTGGGCTCTCTCGGCGCGGTGGACGGGGTCAACCTCGACGGCGGTGGCTCCTCGACCGTCGCGGTGCGCGAACCGGGCCAGGACCTGGCCACGGTGCGCAACGTGCCCTCCGACGGCGTGCCGCGCCCGGTCGCCAACGGGGTGGGCATCTTCTCCCGCTGATCCCCTACCGGAAGGCGCGGGCGACGTACTCGGCGGCCTCCTTGGCGGCGTTGGCCTTGCGGGCGATCTTGTGGTTGGCGCCGAGGAGGAGTCGCAGCTGGTAGGCGCTTTCCAGGCGGAACGCCTGCCACGGGGAGACGTGCCAGGCGCGCTGGAACAGGCGCTTGGTCGCCGCCACCGCGTCCGGGGAGCGGGTCGCGAGCTGCTCGGCCAGCGCCAGCGCCGCCGCGTGCGGATCGTCGGCGACCTCGGTGACCAGGCCGAGCTCGCGCGCCCTGGTGCCGTCGACGACCTCCGCGGTCATGGCCAGGCGCTTGGCGACGTCCATCGGCAGCAGCTCGCGCAGCGTCGCGGTGCCGCTCATGTCCGGCACCAGCCCCCACTTCGCCTCCATCACGGAGAACTGGGCGTCGGGCGTGGCGAACCGGAAGTCGGCGCCCAGCGCGAGCTGGAGCGCCCCGCCGAAGCAGTGCCCGCGGACCACGGCCAGGACCGGCACCGGCAGCCGCCGCCAGACCCAGCACGCTTCCTGGTAGAGGTTGGTGGAGCGCCACGGGGGCCGGAGGAAGTTGCGCATCATCTGGCGCTGGTTCTTGCCCACCGAGGCGAAGTCGAGCCCGGCCGAGAACGAGCGCCCGGCGCCGCTGAGGACCACGGTGCGCACCGATCGGTCCGCGCGCACCTGCGCGGCGGCGTCGACCAGCCCGCGCAGCATGGCCAGGTCGAGTCCGTTGAGCCGGTCCTCCCTGGTCATGGTGACGTGGGCCAGCGGCCCGTCGATCTCGACCGACACGCGATCCGACATCTGCGACTCCTCGGGGTCAGCGGGGACCATCTGATCCTACTGGTCGGTAACATATCCGGGCCCGCACCCCTGATCAACGACGCAGCGTCATCGCGACGTGTTCTCCATCGCCCTTTCGCTGGAGCCCACGCGCCGGGTTGACAACGGACAGTGCTCGATTCACCCTTCGAGGCGTGAACCTGTCTGACAGCCGGACAGCTGGGCCCGGGGTCCAGCGCGTCAGCGCGATGGAGGCCGTGCTGGCCCACCTCCGCGACGCCATCGCGCGCGGCGAGTACGCGGTCGGCGCCAAGCTGCCCTCCGAAGCGGCCCTCGGCAAGGAGTTCGAGGTCAGCCGGTCGGTGGTGCGCGAGGCCCTGCGCGGCCTGCAGGCCCTCGGGCTCACCGTGTCGCGCACCGGCAAGGGCACCTTCGTCGTCGCCGACGAACCGGTCGACAACCCGAGGTTCGGTTCCTACTCGGCGCGGGACCTGTTCGAGGTGCGCCGCCACGTCGAGATCCCGGCCGCGGGTTACGCCGCCCTCCGGCACACCACCGACGACCTCGGCCTGCTGCACGACCTGCTGGAGCGGATGGCCCGCGAGACCGACGGCACCGCGTGGGTCGCGCTGGACTCGCTGTTCCACATCACCGTCGCCCAAGCTTCGGGCAACCCGGTGTTCGGCAAGGTCATCGAGGAGATCCGGGACGCCCTGGCCAGGCAGTCGGCGTTCCTGAACCAGCGCGGGGACCGCCGCGCCGAGTCCGACGCCGAGCACCGCAGGCTCGTCGAGGCCATCGCCGGCGGGCAGCAGGACGCCGCGACCGAGGCGATGGCACACCACCTGGCCAACGTCGAACTCGCGCTCAGCGACCTCGTCGGGCGCCCCCGCTGACCCGGCCGCCCGCGCGGACCAAGCCCTGACAACGCTTTTCGAGGAGGACCCCGAGATGAACGCCGCTCCCCCGGTCGGAGTGCCCGCGCACGCCCCGCTGGTGCACGTGCTGCGAGACGGCATGGTGGAGAGCGTGCACCACGGCTCGGTCGTGGTGCTGGGCCCGGACGGATCGACGCTGTTCCAGGCCGGTGATGTCGACACCGCCTGCTACCCGCGCTCGGCGGCCAAGCCGATGCAGGCGGTGGCCATGGTCCGCCTCGGTCTGGCGCTGCCACCGGAGCTGCTGGCGCTGACCGCCGCCAGCCACTCCGGCGAGCAGGTCCACCTCGACGGCGCCCAGCGCGTGCTGGCCGCGACCGGGTTCGCCGAGGACGACCTCGGCAACCCGGCGGACCTGCCGTTCGACCCGATCGAGCGCGAGCGCTGGATCGCGGCGGGCCGACCGGCGCGCAAGCTCGCGCACAACTGCTCCGGCAAGCACGCGTCGATGCTGTGGACCGCGCACGAGAACGGCTGGTCGACGGAGGACTACCTAAACCCGGCCCACCCGCTCCAACGCGAGATCGCGGCAACCGTCGAGGACCTCACCGGGCAGCAGATCGCTCACGTGGCCGCGGACGGCTGCGGAGCCCCGCTGTTCGCCGTGTCGCTGCGCGGGCTGGCCACGGCGGCCGGTCGGATCGCCAGCGCGCCGCCGGGATCGCCGGAGGACCGCGTCGCGCAGGCGGTCCGGGCGCACCCGGAGATGGTCGCCGGAACCCGCCGCGACGCCACCGCGCTGATGAGGGCGGTGCCGGGGCTGATCGCCAAGGACGGCTTCGAAGCGGTGCAGATCGCCGCCCTGCCCGACGGGACGGCGATCGCCGCGAAGATCGCCGACGGCACCGACCGCGCCCGCCTCCCGGTCACCCTGGCGGCCCTGGCCCGCGCCGGAGTCGCCCCGGAAGCCCTCGCCCCGTTCACCAACCCCCACCTCGTCGTCGCCGCCTGACCACACCACGATCCCGCCGACCCGACCTCGCGGGCCCCAGCCAGAACACGCACCACACCCCCGCGAACCGCCGGGACCCCGCAGTTTCAATTGAAACTGCGAACCGGCGGCGTGTCGGACACCGACTTGCCGTGGGCGTGTCGGTGCTGTGCGATTCCAATGGAAATCGATTCGGGACGGACGTCGCGGCCGCTTTCTGCCTGGTGCCGGGTGTGGCCGTGCCGGTGCGGGTCGTGAGCGCGCACCCGGTGTGGGGCCCGGATGCGCGCTCACGACCTCCTACCCCCGCCGCGGTGGTCAGGTGTACCAAGTGGGTTCGGGCAGTTCGCCGAGCAGCACGTAGCGCCCGACCTCGACCCGCTTGTAGGCCACCGGGTCGTGCAGGCTGTGGGTGCGCAGGTTCCGCCAGTAGATGTCCAGGCCGACCGAGTTCGCCGTGGCCCGCGCGCCGGTCACCTCGAAGATCCGGTTGCTGACCTCCAACCCGGTGTCGATGATGCGCTGCTTGGCCGCCGCGACCAGCACGGCCACCTCGCCCCGCTGCTCCGGGGTCAGCGCCTCCCGCTCGGCGTGCAGCAGCTCGGACAGCTGCGCGTTGGCCTTGTCGACCAGGGCTTCGGCGGCCCACAGCTTCGCCTGCAGGTCGCCGAACGCGTCGAGGATGTAGAACTCCTCGGTCGCGGAGTCCTTGTTGTCCCCGCCGTAGGGCCAGGGGCGGGTGCGCGCGGTGGTGTAGGACCGGCCCGCTCCCAGCGCGGCCTGCGCGATGCCGAGGTAGAAGTTGGCGAACACCAGCTGGATCGTCGGCACGTTCAGGGTGTTGTAGGTCAGGGCCTGGAACTGCTTGTCCACGTAGCCCGCGGCCGCGGACCAGGGCACCCGCACGTCGGAGACCACCACGCTGCCGGACTCGGTCAGCCGCTGGCCCAGGTTGTCCCAGTCGTCGCCGAAGGTGATGCCGTCCTGCTCGGACGGGACGATTGCGAACACGTGCTCGCCGCTGCCCTCCAGCACGCCTTCCAGCACCGTCAGGTCGGAGACCTTGCTGCCGGTGGAGAAGGACTTCTTGCCGCGGAACACCAGCGCGTCGCCCTCGTCGGCGATGAGCAGGTCGTCGTCGCGCGGGTTGACCGCGCCGCCGAAGAAGAGGTTGCCGGTGGTGTAGAGCTCCTCGACGGCGGCGATCTGCTCCGGGGTGCCGACCAGCCGCGCCGCCCACGCCCACAGGTAGTGGTAGCCGAGCAGCTGCCCGATCGATCCGTCGCCCTTGGCGACCTCGCGGATGACCCGGTAGGCGGTCTCCCAGGTCTGGCCCGCGCCGCCGTGCTGCTCCGGGCCGAGCAGGGTGACGAGCCCGGAGTCCTTGAGCAGCCGCACCTCGGTGCGCGGGGTGCGGTTGGCCCGGTCCCGCTCGAGCGCGTCGGTCGCCAGCACGGCCGCGACCTGCGCCGCCCGCTCGATCCAGCCCTCCGGGGTGGTCGGTCTTGCTTCGCCGGTCCAGTCCTCAGTGGTCATCGGTGGTGCCCCTCTCCTGTTGTCAACGAGCGTTGCCGACGCCGGCGGGGTCGCCGGTGCGGTCGAGGTCGGCTTCGAGTTCGCGCACGATCGGCAGCACGTGCCGACCGAAGTGCTCGACGTCCTCCAGGTAGTGCAGGAACCCGAGCAGCAGGAGGTCCGCGCCGCGCTTCTTGTACTCGATGATCCGGTGCGCGATCTGCTCCGGGGTGCCGACCAGCCCGGTACGGAAGCCGTCGTTGTACTGCACCAGGTCGGCGAACTCCGAGTCCGCCCACATGCCCTTGCCGTCCGCGGTGGACTTCCCGGCCTGGCGCACCGCGGACCGGAACCCCTCCACCGCGCCCACGTCGGCCTTGTCGATGATCTCGCGCAGCACGTCGCGCGCCTGCGCCTCGGTGTCGCGGGCGATCAGGAAGCCGTTGAGGCCGAACCGCACGGTGCGCCCGTGCTCGGCGGCGGTGGCCCGCACGTCGGCGACCTGGTCGGCGAAGCCGTCGAAGTCCTTGCCGTTGCTGAAGTACCAGTCGGCGACCCGGCCCGCGACCCGCCGCGCCGCGGTGGAGTTCCCGCCCTGGAAGATCTCCGGGTGCGGGCGGCCGGGCACCTGGTGGGGCTGCGGGCGCAGGCTGAAGTCGTGGATTCGGTAGAAGTCGCCGCTGAGGTCGAAGTTCGACTGGGTCCACAGGCCGCGCAGCACCCGGATGAACTCCTCCGTGCGCCGGTAGCGCTCGTCGTGCTCCAGCCACGGTTCGCCGAGCCCGGTGAACTCGTCCTTGAACCAGCCGCTGACGATGTTCACCGCGAAGCGGCCCTGGGACAGGATGTCGGCGGTGATGCCGAACTTGGCGAGGATCGCCGGGTGCCACAGGCCCGGGTGCGCGGCGACGATGAGCTTCAGCCGCTCGGTGGCCAGCAGCAGCCCGAGGCTGAACGCGGCCGGGTCGTGCTGCTGGGCGGCGCCGTAGCTGGAGGCGTAGCGCACCTGGCTGAGGGCGTACTCGAACCCGCTGCGCTCGGCGAGCACGGCGAGTTCCCTGTTGTAGTCGAAGCCGAACTCCGTTCGTTGCTCGATGGTGCTGGTGACCAGGCCACCACTGACGTTGGGCACCCAGTAGGCGAACTTCAGCGGTTCGGCGCGGCGTGCGTCGGACATGCTCATCTCCTGTCACGCGTGGTGCGGTGCTGCCGGAGGGCGCGCTCGACCGGCGCGGGAACTCGTTCCGGCAGTGGGGAGGAGGGGATTCCGGCCGCGCTGGAAGCGGCCGGGAGGACCTAGGAGATCAGAAGTCGCGACAGGACTGCGCGCCGACGCGAGCGAGGTCGACGTGGCGGCGCTTGGTCAGCCGGTCTGCGGGGGACACGGTTCAATGCCACCAGGGGCGATCAGCGGTGTCAACGGATCCGGCGCACTTCCCACCCTCCGGACAGTGCCGCTGGAACGTCGCCGCCACCTGCGCGCCCAGCGTCGGCGACAGCCGTCCAGGCCGGAACGCGACCAGAAACTTCAGCCGCTCGGTGACCTCCGCCAGCATCGCGGTGGACAGCCAGGCGTCCTCGCACCACGCTCCGGTCGGGGTCAGCGCGCCCTCGAACCTGAGCTGCTCGGCGCTGCGGGCGATCTGGCCGAGGTAGGCCAGCGTCGCCGGGCGGGAACCGGACGCGGTTGCCGTGGTGGCCACGCCGTGCCCGCCGCCGACGAGGTACCGGCTGTCGCCGTAGGTGGGCAGGAACCAGTGGAAGGTCAGAGGCATAGTTGCTCCAGGAGATGCGGGACCGCCCAGCACGTGGTCGCGAACCCGTGGTGTCCGCTGTGGATTCAGGTGGGACCCGCTGCGCGTGGCCTTCGGCGCCGTCGGCGGCAGGACCAGCTCGTCGCACCGCTAGCCGGGGAGCGCAACGCACAGGAACCCCGACGAGTGGCGCACCGCGGAGGCCGTCAGCTCCACGTCGGCCCGCGCCGCGGCGAAGATGATGCCGCCCCCGTCGGAGCAGCCGTGCACGACGACCACCCGTCCAGTCGCCGGTTGTGCGTCAGCGTGCCCGCCGTGCCGCATGCTGCGGGGCAGCGCGGTCGCCCGGTCACGGGCTTGCACCAGGTGCGTGGGGACCGTGGTCCAGCGGGCCAGGGGCGCGGCGGGCCTGGCCGGACCACTCGGCGAGATCAGCACGGCGACCGGGTCGGTGCGGTGCTGCTCGTCCACCGGGGCCCCTCCCGCGCCCGCGCCCGCCGGTCCCGGACAGCCCCGGCGCGGGTTATCGTGCCCAAAGACGGCTGGTGGAGGCACGCATGACGACCGAACCGAGCTGGCTGCCGAGCAGCTCGCACTGGGGCGCCTTTCGCGCCGCGGTCGCTCCCGACGGCACCCTCCACGTCCGGCCGCACCCCGCCGACCCCGCGCCGTCACCGCTGCTGGGCAACCTCGCCGACACCGTCCGGCACCGCACCCGGGTCCGGCGCCCGGCGATCCGCCGCGGCTGGCTGGAGAGCGGGCCCGGCCCGACCGGCGCGCGCGGCGAGGAGGAGTTCGTCGAGGTCTCCTGGGACACCGCGCTGGACCTGGTCGCCGAGCAGCTGGAGCGCACCCGGCGCGAGCACGGCAACCAGGCGGTCTTCGGCGGCTCCTACGGCTGGTCCAGCGCCGGGCGGTTCCACCACGCGCAGAGCCAGCTGCACCGGTTCCACAACACCATCGGCGGGTACACCGCCTCGCGCGGCAACTACAGCTTCGGCACCTCCCAGGTGCTCCTGCCCCACCTGATCGGCAGCACCGACGCGCTGCTGCAGCACGCCGACAGCTGGCAGACCATCCGCGAGCACACCGACCTCGTGGTGGCCTTCGGCGGTCTGGCCACCAAGAACCTCTCCATCGCCGCTGGCGGCATCACCCGCCACACCGGCTCGGCCGCGCTGCGCGAGCTGGGCACCGACGTGGCGGTGGTCAGCCCGCTCGCCGACGACGTCCCCGCTGGTCCCGGCTCGACCTGGTACCCGATCGTCCCCGGCACCGACGTCGCCCTCCAGCTCGGCCTGGCCCACACCCTGCTCACCGGCGGGCACCACGACCAGGACTTCCTGGAGCGCTTCTGCACCGGGTTCGAGGTGTTCGCCGACCACCTGCTCGGCAGGCGCGACGGCACCCCGAAGTCCGCCGAGTGGGCGGCCGGGATCTGCGGGATCGACGCCGCGGACATCCGCTCCCTGGCCACCCGGATGGCCGCCGGGCGCACGCTCATCACCGTCTCCTGGTCGCTGCAGCGCACCGAGCACGGCGAGCAGCCGGTGCAGGCGGGGCTCGCGCTGGCCGCGATGCTCGGCCAGGTGGGGCTTCCCGGCGGCGGTTTCGGGCACGGCTACGGGTCGATGGCCGACGTCGGCGACGACGCCCCGCTGCTGCGCCCGCCGACGCTGCCGCAGGGCCGCAACCCGGTGTCGGCGTTCATCCCGGTGGCCCGCATCGCCGACCTGCTGCTCAACCCGGGGCAGCGGTACGACTACGACGGGCAGCGCCTGACCTACCCCGACATCCGGCTGGTGCACTGGGCGGGCGGGAACCCGTTCCACCACCACCAGGACCTCAACCGGCTGCGGCGGGCGTTCGGCCGACCGGACACCGTGGTCGTGCAGGAGACGCACTGGACGGCGACCGCCCGGCACGCCGACGTGGTGCTGCCCGCCACCATGGCGCTGGAGCGGGAGGACCTCGGCGCCGGGCGGCGCGACAGCCACCTGATCGCGATGCACCAGGTGCTCCCCCCGGTCGGCGAGGCCCGTGACGACCACGCCATCCTCGCCGGGCTCGCCCAGCGGCTGGGCGTGCACGAGGAGTTCACCGGAGGCCGCTCCCCGCGCGAGTGGCTGGTGCACCTCTACGAGCAGTGGCGCGGTCGGCTGCTCGCGCAGGGCCACGACCTCCCGCCGTTCGACGAGTTCTGGGCGGCCGGGGAGGTGCGCGTCCCGGACGTGCCGCGCCCGGCGCCGCTGGTGGCGTTCCGGTTGGACCCGCAGCAGAACCCGCTGCACACCCCCAGCGGCCGGATCGAGCTGCACTCCGCGACGATCGAGTCCTTCGGCTACCCGGACTGCCCCGGGCACCCGGCGTGGTTGCCCACGCGGCAGCGGCGCGGCGGACCGCTGCACCTGATCGCCAACCAGCCGCCAACCCGGCTGCACGGCCAGGGCGATGTGGGCGCGGTCAGCCAGCGCGCCAAGGTCGCCGGGCGCGAACCGATCCGCATCCACCCGCAGGACGCCGCCGCGCGGGGCATCGCCGACGGTGCCGTGGTCCGGGTGTTCAACCACCTCGGCGCCTGCCTGGCCGGGGCGCGGCTGACCACGGACGTCCGGCCCGGGGTGGTCGTGCTGGCCACCGGCGCCTGGTTCGACCCACAGCCAGACCCGCTCCGCCCCAACGAAACCCTCTGCGCGCACGGCAATCCGAACGTGCTCACCGCCGACGTGCCGTCCTCCCGGCTGTCCCAGGGCTGCTCCGGGCAGCACGCGCACGTCGAGGTCGAGCGGTACGACGGCCCGGTCCCCGCGCTGCGCTGCAGCGAGCCACCGCCGCTGTCCGATTCCTGACCACAGGGCAGGTTTTCCACGCCACCCGCCTCGAATCCGCCGCCGTCGCGGCGGTTTCGCCGGAACCACTTCGCGAAGTGGTCCTGGTCCTTTGCAGTGACGTCGTTTCGGGAATGTTGACCGGATTCCAGCCTGCTGATTATGGTCCAGACCACACCTCTTCCGGGGCGGCCGGTCGACCGGCGGTCGTCGACCACACCGTTGCTCTCCCCCACCAGGCGCAGTGCGCCGGACCGCCAGCACCGGGGGCTCGCTCGGCCGGGAACGTCCCGGCCGGATCGACAAGGGAGTCGAGATGACATCGAAGCGCAAGTTCGCCGCTGCGGCGGTCGGCGCGGCGATCGCGCCCTTCCTGGTGGCCATCCCCACCTCGACCGCCAGCGCGCACGGCTACATCGACACGCCGCCCAGCCGGCAGGCGCAGTGCGCATCGGGCACGGTCTCCTGCGGGGAGATCAAGTGGGAGCCGCAGAGCGTCGAGGGCCCCAAGGGCCTGACCAGCTGCAGCGGTGGCAACTCCCGCTTCTCCGACCTCGATGACGACAGCAAGGGCTGGAAGGCCACCAAGGTCGGCAACTCGGTGAACTTCCACTGGACGCTCACCGCCCCGCACGCCACCACCACCTGGGAGTACTTCATCGGTGGCAACCGCGTCGCGGTCTTCGACGACGGCGGCAAGCGGCCCGGCAACTCGCTGTCGCACACCGTCGACCTCGGCGGCGTGAGCGGCAAGCAGAAGCTGCTGGCGGTGTGGAACATCGCCGACACCGCCAACGCCTTCTACGCCTGCGTCGACCTCGACGTGAGCTGAGTCGCGCCGGGCACCAGCCCGGTTCGCCCGATCCCGCGGAGTCCGGCGGCGCCAGCCGAGCCCCGCGGGATCTCGCGGTTCAGCCGAGCAGCGCGGTGACGGTGAACAGGACAGGGACGGACAGGATGGTGGACAGCAGGATCGACTCGCGGGCCAAGCGCACACCCACCTCGTAGCGCGAGGCGTACACGAACAGGTTCTGCGCCGCGGGCAGCGCCGAGATCACCACCGCCGCGAACAGCGACGCACCCTCCAACCCGAACAGCCCGGCGCCGATCGCCCAGGCGATCACCGGGTGCGCGAACGACTTCAGGCCGACCGACAGCAACACCGGCCAGCGCTCGGACCCGCCCGCGGGCAGCGCGCTGCCGCGCAACGAGATGCCGAAGGCCAGCAGCACCGTCGGCACCGACAGGTGCCCCAGCAGCGTGATCGGTTCCAGGACGGGGGCCGGGATGCGCCACCCGCCCAGCGAGAGGGCCACCCCGATCAACGAGCAGATGACGATCGGGTTGCGCAACGGCGCCAGTAGCCGCGACCACACCGGACCGCGTGCCCCGGACTGCGCGCAGTCGATGACGGTCAGCCCGATCGGCGTCATGACCAGCAGTTGGAACAGCATGACCGGGGCCACCAGGGTGGCGTCGCCGAGCACGTAGACCGCGATCGGGATGCCCAAGTTGCCCGCGTTGACGTAGCTGGAGCACAGCGCGCCGATCGTGGTGCGCCGGATGTTCCACCCGCGCACCAGGCCGACCAGCACGAACAGCCCGGCGGCGGCGAACGTGCTCAGCGCCGTCACCAGCAGCGGGATCGAGAAGATCACCGAGACGTCGGACTCGGAGAGCATCTTCAGCAGCAGCGCCGGGGTGCCGACGTAGAACGAGAGCCGGGTCAGCGCCTCGCGCCCGCCGTCGCCGAGCGCACCGGTGCGGCCGAGCAGGTAGCCGATCAGCACGATGGCGGCGATGACACCGAAGCCCTGGACCACCCCGGACAACGGACCTCCCGCGGCTCAGCCCCGCGGCGTCCACTGCGGACGGTGGTGACCAGGCGAGGTCCTCCTCGCGCGCGAAGCGTTGTGCTCTTCCGTGCTCACGGGTTCCACCGGCGCGGACCGCGCCCGCGCGACCGCCACCCGCACGGTTAGCAATCCTAAGCGATCAGCCCGGCTGCGAGGGCATGGCGCTGCTCACAGCCGTTCACGTCTTGTCGCCGGTCTCGACGGTCTCCAGCGGTTGCAGGTCGGTGCGGCCGTTGGAGCTGGGCGGACCGCCCGGCAGCCGGACCGCCTTCGGCAGCGCGCCGGGACTCCAGGTACCCCAGTGCGTCTCCTGGTGGACCACCACCGCCGCGTCGGCGGGCACGGCGTCCGGCTCGAAGGGGTCCACCACGTAGAACACGCCCCAGTCGCGGTGCAGGTCGCCCTCGAGGTAGCTCGGCATCGCCCGCACGCTGGCGGCCACGTTGAGCCAGCCGAACGGTCCCCCACCGGAGGAGCCCGACCAGCTCTGCCCCATGTCGCGCAGCATCCCGCCACCGGCCACCCGGAACCGCGGCAGCTCCGCGATCCCGTGCTCCAGGCTCGCCAAGTCCAGGCAGGGGTGCACCAGCGCCGCAGTCCACTCGACGAACGTCGGCGCGTCCCCGGCCACCTCGGTCATGGTGGTCAGCTGTGGGACGCGCGGGGCGCTGAAGGCCAGCCAGCCGCCCTCGTCGACCTTCTGGTCCACCGCCAGCACCCGCAGCTTGGTGGCACCGTCCACAGTGAACCGCAGGTCGCGCCAGGTGCCGCTGTTCTGCACCAGCTCCCGCTCGTCGGTGATCTCGAAGCCCGCCGGGGTGTCCCGCCCGAGCTCGACGCGCAGCGAGTTCGCCCCCGTCGCCGAGCCGGCGAACTGCAGCACCACCGGGGCCTCGCCCGAGGTGGCCTGCGGCGGCAGGTCGTACCAGGGGGTGCGCACCTCGCCGGTGCCGGTGGCGTCGCGGTCGTAGCTGCCCCACACCGGGGCGTCGTCGCCGCCGAAGGCGAACGGCGGCGTCCAGAACTCGGTGCGCGGGTAGCCGAACCGGTGGAAGCCGCGCGAGGCGGCCGCCAGGTAGTCAGCGCCCTCCGCGGTCCCGGTGCGGCGGTTCTCCGCGCTGCGCGGCTGGTCCTGCGACACCGCGAGCACGCCGCGCCGCGGATCGGTCTCGACCTGGACGTAGTCCGACAGCCCGCAGCTGCGCCCGGCCAGCTGCTTGACGTTGTCCGCCCCGAGGCTGTAACCGGCACGCTGCTCGTGGATGCCCACCCCGAACAGCACCACCTCGCCGACCAGGAGCACCGCGCAGGTGAGCGTCAGCGGAGCCGCGCCCAGCAGCACGCCGCGCCGCCGCGCGTCGGCAGTGACCACCGGCAGCTCGTCGTGGCGCAGGTGCTCGACGACGGCCACCACGGCCGCGATCGCGGCGGCGACCAGGAAGTAGGTGCTCGCCGACCGCCCGTCCAGGCTGGGTGCGCGGTCGAACCACGGCACCCCCCAGCCCGAGACGTACCACCACGAGTTCGTCCCGGTGACCGAGAACGCGCACACGACCATCAACCCGGCGAAGAACGCCGCCCGGTTGCGGCGCGAGCGCAGCACCGCGGCGCTGGTCGCCAGCGCGGTCAGCGCCGCGACCACGGCCCCCACCCCCGCGAGCACGCCGAAGTGGTGGGTGTGCTTGGTCGGGGTGGCCGCGAGCACCACGAAGCACAGCGCGGCCACCCCGAGCAGTCGGCGGCTCGGCCCCAGCGCCGCGCCCCGGATCCGACCCTGGCGCAGCAGCACCACCCCGCAGGCCAGCACGCACAGCATCACCAACAGCACCGGGAAGCGCCGCGTCAGTGAACCGTCCGGCCACGGCCCGAACAGCTTGTCGTAGCGGACCAGCTCCTCGTACCAGGACTCGTTCGGCCCGAACTTGGTCTTCAGCGCCACCGAGTCCAGCACCGACTGCAGCGTCTGGTCGAAGAACACCCCGACCAGGATCACCAGGCCCGAGGCCGCGATCGGCGCCAGCACCGGCAGCACCCCGCGCTCGCGCACGCGCCGCCACAGCAGTCGCAGCAGCGGCTTGGCGGCCACCACGAACGGCAGCACCGCGACCATGCCGTGTGGATTGGCCCCCAGGCCCAGCGCCGCGGCCACCAGACCCAGCGAGGCCGGGGTCAGCCGCCGGGTCGCCACCGCTCGCTCCACCGCGCACAGCGACAGCAGGAAGAACGCCACCACCACCGGCTCCGGCCGCAGGCCGTTGTTGTACGGCAGCCAGAACGCCAGGAACACCGCCGCCGCGGCCCAGCCCGCGGACTCGCTGCGCCGGACCTGCTGCCCCATCCGCGGCAGGACCCCGCGGCTGATCAGCAGCCAGCTGAGCACGCCGAGGAACAGCGCGGGCAACCGCACCCACGGCGTGGCAGCCGAGACCTGCACCCACAGCGCGTAGAGCTCGTAGAACCAGCCGAACGGCGACTCCGGGTTGGCGAACCAGCGGAAGTAGTTGGTGACGTACCCAGCGTCGTCGGCGGCGCGCAGCATGGTCAGGATGTAGCCGTCGTCGGCGGTCATCGCGCCGATCAACCACCAGACGCCGAGCGCGCCGACGACCGCGACGTCGCGGACCTGCGGCCGCCACCACGCCGGTCGCAGCAGTCGCGGTGCCCGCCGCACCTCCAGCTTGCTCAGCGCCAGCACCGAACCGGCGAACGCCACCACCGCCAGCACCATGACCGCGACCTTCAGCGGGGTCGGGGTGCTGGCGAACCGGTCGTCCACCCGAGCCTGGAACGACAGCCCGCGCACGTCGTCGACCGCGCCGTCGAGCTGCGAGAAGATCCCGGTCAGCTGCGGACGCCGGTCACCGCCGACCGCGGCCAGCTCGGTGCCACCGACACCGGCTCGGGTGCCGGAGGAGTCCGCGTGCACCGAGATCGCGCAGTCCCCGCTGGGCAGCGGGGTCGAGCCGATCTGCTGCCCGCGCGACCACAGCGACACCGCGCCGTCCTCGACCTGCAGGCTCAGCCCGGTCGCCCCGCCGTACTCCGCCGACGGCGGGTTCGTCGCGACCAGCACGGCCGCCCCGGTGCTGCGCGCGTCCAGGCTGCGCGCGCTGGCGCAGGGGACTTCGGCGGTGAGCCACAGCGGCGTATGGGTGACCAGCGGGGCCGACACCGGGGCGGTGCCGTGCTCGGTCGGCCACTTCAGGGTGGTGATCTCGTGCTGCACCGGGAGCAGCGGGACGGCCAGGGCTGCCAGCGCCGACAGCAGTCCGAGCAACACCGCCCAGCGCCGAGCAGCGGCGGATCCGCGTCGCGTGACCTCACCCGACCGCTGAGCCACGCGATCGCCACCTCATCCCTGCCGACAACAGCCAATCCCACTGAGCTTAGAGAGGCGCGCGGACCAGCCGACAACCGGAGCAGCCGATGTCACCCGGCGCGGTCGATCCGCTACCGGGGGCGCGGGGTAGATCTCCGCCCGGCCGGGTGAGCCCCGGACGAGGGTGGTCGCTCCGCGGGCGCCCCCGGCCCGCTCCCGCTCCGCCGGTGTCCGCCGTGGTGAGATGGGCGGGCGTCGAGGAGTGCGTGGGGTGGTGCGATGGGCGACCGCGGAGCGGCGCCGACGGTGGCGTCCCGGTTGTTCCGGATCCTGGAGGCCTTCTCCCCGGAGCGGCCGTCGCTGACGCTGTCGGCGATCAGCAGGCACAGCGGGCTGGCGCTGACCACCACCCACCGCCTGGTCGGCGAGCTCACCGGTTGGGGTGCGCTGGAGCGGGCCGCTGACGGCCGGTACCGGATCGGGTTGCGGATCTACGAGCTGGCGGGCCTGACCCCGCGCGGCACCTTCCTGCGCGAGGTCGCGATGCCGTTCCTCGGCGACCTCTACGCAGCCACCCGGCAGAACGTGCAGCTCGGGGTGCGCGACGGCGACGAGGTCGTCTACGTCGAGCGCATCTCCGGGCGCGAGGCGGTCCCGGTGGTCTCACGCCCCGGCGGTCGGCTCCCGCTGCACGCCACCGGCGTGGGCCTGGTGCTGCTCGCGCACGCCGTTCCCGAGCAGCAGGAGGCGGTGCTGGCCGGGCCGCTGAAGCGGTTCACCGAGCGGACCCTCGCCGATGCCCGGCAGCTGCGCGGGGTCCTCGCCGACGTGCGCCGGCAGGGCTTCGCGATCAGCGACCGCCAGATCGAGCTGACCACGCTGTCGGTGGCGGCCCCGGTGCACGACGACTCCGACGAGGTGGTCGCGGCGCTGTCCATCGTCGTCCCGGCGCAGCGCACGGACCCGATGACCCTCGTGCCCGCGGTCCGGGCGGCGGCGCGCGGCCTCTCGCGCGCCCTCGGCTCGCCCCACGCCCAGGCCCTCCCACCCACGGCCCACCTCGAACACCGCTGATCAGCACGTGCACCGCACCGGCTGTCCGGAGTGGCGCGACGCCACTGGGGATCAGACGTCTCTCCACTGAGGTGATCCCAGGGAAATCGCACCAACGCGCCACCGGCGTGTCGAGCAGCCGACACGCCGGTGGCGCGCAGTTTCAATTGAAACTGCGCCCGTTCCCCACACGCGTTCGAGGTTTCAATTGAAACTGCGGGGCGGCCGGTGCACGACTCGCCCGGGAGCGAATGCCAGTGCGGTCACCTCGTTGGCACCGGGGTGGGACCGGGGACGGCTGGAGGTGGACTTCCGGTGGGCGGAAAGGGGCGTTCCGCGTCGCTGGTCGCGTGCCGATCGTGGACCGTGAGGCTGCGGCGGCGGTCACACCGGGGTGCACCGCCCGCAGCAGGTCCGAGGGAGGAATCGGTCGATGCGGATCCAGGTCGGGATCGTCGGGGCGGGCCCCGCCGGGCTCATGCTCTCGCACCTGTTGCACCAGCGCGGCGTGGAGTCGGTGGTGCTCGACACCCGGACCCGCGAGGAGATCGAGGGCACCATCCGGGCCGGGGTGCTGGAGCAGGGCTCGGTGGACCTGATGGTCGAGACCGGGGTCGGCGAGCGCGTCAAGCGGATCGGGATGGTGCACCGCGGCATCGAGCTGCGCTTCGGCGGGCGCGGCCACCGGATCGACTTCGACGACCTCACCGGCGGGCGCGGCGTGACCATCTACCCGCAGCACGAGGTGCTCAAGGACCTCATCGCCCGGCGCCTGGCCGACGGTGGGGACATCCGCTTCGGCGTCTCCGACGTGCGGGTCGAGGACATCACCGGCGACCGGCCCCGCATCCGGTTCACCCAGGACGGCACCGAGCAGCAGCTCGACTGCGCGCTGGTCGCCGGCTGCGACGGGTCGCGCACCACGACCCGCTCCCTGATCCCGAGCCCGCACCCCCGGCAGGACCACTTCCGCCAGTACCCGTTCGCCTGGTTCGGCATCCTGGCCGAGGCGCCGCCGTCGTCCGACGAGCTGATCTACGCCCACCACGACAACGGCTTCGCCCTGATCAGCACCCGCTCGGCGACCGTCCAGCGGCACTACCTGCAGGTCGACCCCGACACCTCCGTCGAGGACTGGTCCGACGACCGGATCTGGTCGGAGCTGCACACCCGGGTGGCGGGCGTGGAGATCCAGGAGGGTCCGATCTTCTCCAAGTCGGTCCTGCACTTCCGCAGCTTCGTGTGCGAGCCGATGCAGCACGGCCGCCTGTTCCTGGCTGGCGACGCCGCGCACACCGTGCCGCCGACCGGGGCGAAGGGCATGAACCTCGCGCTCGCCGACGTGCACGTGCTCTCCCGCGCCATGGCCGAGTTCTTCGCCACCAGCGACCGCACCGCGCTCGACGCCTACACCGCGACCGCCCTGCCCCGGGTCTGGCGCGCGCAGCACTTCTCCTGGTGGATGACCTCGATGCTGCACCGCATGCCCGGGGCGACCGGTTTCGACCGGCACCGCCAGCTCGCCGAGCTGGACACCGTCACCCGATCCCGCGCGGGCCGGACCCTGCTGGCCGAGAACTACGTCGGCACCCCGTTCGACTGAAGCGACTGCCCGCGCGGATTCGGCCGACCCGCAACGGGATTGCGCTGTTCGCGCCCACCAGCACCGGCTCGCTGGCTAGTCTCGACCGGGTCGGAAGGGGACGGGATGGGCGGTGGAGCCGACGAGACGACCCCGGAACCGCGCGAGATCCGCAACCAGATCGGTGGGGGCTCCGTCGTGCACGGCCCGGTGGTGCAGGCCGGCACGTTCACCGGGCAGGTCCACCACCACCACTGGGACGACCGACGACCGCTGGCCCTGCCCGCGCTTCGGTCGTGGGTCGACCGCATCGCAGCGGACTACCGCACGATGGTCGAGCACGCGGACGACCGCGCGGGCGCCACGCACCTCCGGCAGCTCGACCTCGTGCGCGCCGAGCTGGACGACACCGGCCCCGACGACGAGCAGCGCAGGGACGCGGTCCGACGCCTGCTGGTCACCGGCATCACCAGCTACCTGGCCCGGCCCAGCATCGCGCCGGACCAGCCGGTGCCCGAGCAGGTCCTGCTCGACCTGATCGTCTTCGCGCTGTGGCCGGTGGTCACCGCGAAGAAGCTGCCGGCGGACTGGCAGGGTCAGCTCGCCCAGATCACCTCACCCCGGCTGGCGGCGCTCGTGGAGCGGGCGCGGGCGGACCGCGATCCAGCCCCCGAGGGCTTCGCGCGCACCGTGGCCAACAAGTCGTTCTCCGCTGCGATGGCCACGTTGTTCGACGACCTGGCCGATCCCCGCCGCGGGGGCGCGGTGCTGACGGCGATGGCGCTCGCGGGCGGTCTGCCCGCTCCACCCGTCGGACGTGAGGCAGGTCGGAAGGTCGCCGCCTGGGCGCTCGCCCTCGCCGGTGGTACCGCGTTCGCAACGGCACTGCGGGACCGCGCTGCGGGCATCGCCCGGATCGCCGGTGAAGTGGCCGCCAACGCGCCCTTCGACCCGAGCGACCCGTTCGACCCCGCGGACCTGCTGGACCTGGTCGATTGGCTGCTCTGGTGACGGGTTCCCCGCTCGATCTCGTGCTCACGGCCGGGTGGCTCACCGCGAGGATCATCTTCGCCGGCACCCTCTGGCTCCACCTCGTCAGCCTCGGCAACCCGCGCGTGCTGCACGAGGACGCCAAGATCTTCCACTACCTCAACGCGGCGCCGCCGACCGTCGTCTTCCGCTGGCGGAAGGGCATCGGCGGGTACGAGGTCGTCGTCTACAACGCGGTCACCGACGAGGAGGAGGCGAAGCCGGCGCTGTTCCAGCTGGACAAGTGGTCCCCGACCTACCTGCTGTGGCGGAAGCGCCGACCACAGCCCAAGAACGCCATGGTGCGCAGCGTGCTGCTCGGCTTCCTGCTGCGATTGGTCTTCTTCATCTGCTTCTTCCTCGGCTCGTTCGCGCTGGTCGGGTGGCTGGCGATCACCGAGCACCCGCACTGGTTCGTGGCGCTGGTGGTGCTCGCCGTCCACCAGCTCGCCTTCGCCCGCACCAACCTCCGCTTCGTCTGGTTGCGGTGGTGGCTCTTCGTGGTGATCGGCCTCGGGGTGTGGGTGTACCTGCAGGGCGGGGTGTTCGAGACGTTTGCGGTGTGCACCGTCGGTGCGCTGATCACGCTCGCCGTCCTGGGCCAGTGGTACCTGGCGGTGAGCCCGCGGTTCGAGACCATGCGCCGGTTGGAGATGGGCCCCTTCGACCCGCAACGCCGGAGGAAGCCGTGGTGATCCCGCGCGAGGCCGGCCCCCGGGGTTCGAACCGGGTGGTCCCGGTGCAGGCGGGGATCAGGGTTCGGTGAGTTCGGTTTCCGCTTCGATGAGCACCGGGCCGTCCGCGTCCAGCGCCTCGGTGAGGGCCGCGGTGAACTCCGCGCCGGTGCGCACCGCCGTCGCCTCGACCCCGTAGCCGCGGGCGATCTGGGTGAAGTCGATGCCGGGCACGTCCATGCCGGGCACCTCACCGGCGTCCAGGACCTTGGAGAACCAGCGCAGCGCGCCGTAGCTGCCGTTCTTCAGGATGACGACGATCACCGGGATCCGGTACCGCGCGGCGGTCCACAGCGCGGTGATCCCGTAGTTGGCCGAACCGTCGCCGATGAGCCCGATGACCTGGCGCCGGGCGTGCGCCAGCTGCGCGCCGACCGCGGCGGGCAGCCCGAACCCGAGCCCACCGGAGGCCGGGAAGAAGTAGCTGCCCGGCTCGGAGAGGTCTGCCTGCGCCCAGAAAGCACCGGTCGTCGCGGTGGATTCCTTGACGTAGACGGCATCTTTCGGGGCGTGCTCGCGCAGCAGCGCGAACAGCTCCTCCGGGTGCAGCCGGTCCCCGGCGGACCCCGCCGCCGGGTGTTGCGGCAGCGGCGGCAGCTGCGGGCGCAGCCCCGGGGTGACCGCGTCAGCCAGCCGCGACAGCGCGTCCTTGACGTCACCGACCAGCGCCTCCCCCACCGGGGCCCGCGCGGCCTCGCCGGGGTCGCTGGTCAGGTGCACCAGGCGGGCGCCCGCGGGCAGGTACTCGCCGGGCACGAACTGGTGGTAGCGGAACACCGGGGCACCGACCACCACGATCAGGTCGTGCTCGCGCAGCGCGTCGGTGACGCCCTGGACCGCGGCGGGCAGGACACCGCGGAAGCTGCGGTGCCGGGTGGGGAACGGGCACCGCGACGCCGACGGCGCGATCCACACCGGCGCGCCCAGCCGGTCGGCCAGGCGCACCGCGTCGCCGTTGGCGCGCTCGGCGTCGATCTCCGGGCCCAGCACCAGCACCGGGCGCTCGGCACCGTCCAGCGCCTCAGCCAGCTCGGCCAGCTGCGCCTCGCTCAACGATCCGGCGGTGCCGGTCCTGCGGGCGAGCAGGTGCCGCGCCTCCGCGGGTGCTTCCTGGGCCCAGTCGTCGTAGGGCACCGAGACGTACACCGGGCCCTTGGCGGGCAGGGTGGCGATGTGGATGGCGTTGCTGATCGAGCGCGGCACGTCCTGCGCGCAGGCCGGTTCGCAGCTCCACTTCACCAGCGGCTTCGGCAGCGCGGCGGCATCGACGTTGGCCAGCATGACCTCCTGGCCGATGGTCGAGCGCACCTGCTGCCCGGCGGTGATGACCAGCGGGCTGTGCGAGTGGACCGAGTTGGTCAGCGCGCCGAGCGCGTTGCCGGTCCCGGCAGCCGCGTGCAGGTTGACCAGCGCCGGGCCGCCGCGGGCGAGGGCGTAGCCGTCGGCCATCGCCAGCACCGCGCCCTCGTGCAGCCCCAGCACGTAGCGGAAGTCCTCGGGCATCCCGGCCAGGAACGGCAGCTCGTTGGAGCCCGGGTTGCCGAAGATGGTGGTCAGGTCGTGCGCTCGCAGCAGTTCGTAGGTCACGTCGCGGACGTCGGCCATGCGTGCTCGCTCCCCGTGTCGGTAACGCCCGTCACCATAGGGAGCGCGGGTGCCATAGGCCCAATGAATGCTGTTGATCCCGGCATGGCCGGTGCCTATCCTCGCTGCGTGGTCGACTTGGACCTGAACCTGGTGAAGACGTTCGTGTTGCTCTACGAGACCCGCAGCGCCACCAGGACGGCCGAGGCGCTGTTCATCACGCAGCCGTCGGTGAGCCACGCGCTGCGGCGGTTGCGCCGCCACTTCCACGACGAGCTGTTCACCCGCTCCCCCGACGGGCTCGCCCCGACCGAGATCGCCGAGCGGATGTACCCGCGCCTGCAGCAGGCGCTGGAGGTGATCGAGGAGACGGTGTCGGGGGCGGGTCGGTTCGACCCGGCCACCTCGGCGCGCACGTTCCGGATCTGCGCCACCGACCTCGGCGAGATCAGCCTGCTCCCCGCGGTCCTGGCCCGGCTCGAGCGGACCGCGCCGAACTGCGCGGTGGAGGTGCTGCCACTGGATGTGGCCGCGGCTCCGAAGCACCTGCGCCAGGGTCGGGCCGACGCGGTGATCTGCACGCCCCGCATCGACGCCCCGGACCTGCGGCGCGACGCCCTGTTCCAGGAGCACTACTCGGGCCTGCGCGCCCGCGCGCACCCGCGCATCGGCGACCGCCCGACGTTGGCGGAGTACCTGCGGGAACGGCACATCGTGGTGGACCCCGCGGCCGGGCACGTCGACGCCGACACGGAGCTGGCCCGGCTCGGGCACCGGCGCGAGGTCGCCGCCCGGGTACCGCACTTCACCGCGCTCCCCGACCTGCTGGCGCGGACGCACCACCTCTCCGCGGTGCCCAACGGGGTGGCCGGGCTGTTCACCCGTTCCCCGGAGGTGGCGACCTTCCGGCTGCCGTTCGAGATCCCGACGGTGGAGGTGTCGTTGTACACCTACCGGCGCGCGCTGCCCTCCCCCGGCACCGACTGGCTGCGCGAGCTCATCCGGCGGACCCTGCGCCGCGGTCCGATCCAGTCCACTTGAGACGGATCAGGCGGCGACCCGCTCCGGTGCGGCGGCGGTCGAGTGGCGCCGGACGTCGACCAGGTAGCCGATCCAGAAACCGACCACACCCGCGCCGACGACAGCCAGCGCCCCAACAGCACGCACCATGGGAGTTCCCCTTCTCCTCGGCGCCGGATCCCCTGACCCCGGCCCACCAGGTCCGCCCCCGATGCTGGACCCGCCGGGTGGCAGCGCCGTTGCTGGAACGATAACGGTCGGTGACACGGCCGACCACACCGCCCCGCGCGGGCTCGACCACGCTGCGCGACGGTCCACTGCGGACTTCCGCGCTCCCGGGGGTCACCCCACCCGGGTCGATCGACACCGAACGGCGCCGTTGACCTGATCGGGCCCGGCGCCTCAGCGCAGCTCGACGCGGCCGCCGGGGCCTTCGATCTCGGCGCGCAGCGTCGGGGCATCCGCCCGGGTGAGCTCCAGGTGCACCCCGACGGCCCGCAGGTCCGCCCGCACCGACTCGGGGTCCGGGTGCTCGGCGCGCAACGCCAGGAGCCGGACCTGCGGCAGGCCGGAGTCCGCCGGGTGCGGGGCGCTGCCCCAGTCGATCAGGAACGGGACGAGGCCGTCCCTGGGGCTGGGTTCGCGCTTGGCCAGCCGCCACTCCAGCAGCTGCCCGTCCGGGGTGCGCCGCGACATCGGCCGGGGCTCGCCCGGGTCGTGCCCGGCGCCGCGCGCGTCGCTGACCGCCTGGTCCAGGTCGGGGGTGCGCACCGCCCAGGTCACCAGGCGCGGGACGGTCAGGGTGGCCAGCCCGAAGGCGGTCGGCGGCCGCGTCGCGGTGGGGTCCGGGCCGATGACCTCCAGGTAGGCCCGGCCGCCGAGGCCGACCAGGTAGTTCTGCGTGCCGTTGTCCGGGTGCCGCCCACCGGGCACCGGGTCGACACCGAGCAGGTCGGCGACCGCGCGCACCCCGGCGAGCAGGTCCGGCACCCCGTACACCAGGTGGTCCAGCCGCGGTTCGACGTTCGTCATCCGCACCTCCCGCAGGTTCGGCCCCGCAATCCCACCACCGGGCGCGGGGAAGATCAACGACTCCCAGATTGCGGGCACCGCCTACGCTGCCACGCATGGCTCATCCCCACGACCTCGCTCCGCCCCCGATCCCCGCCGACACCGCCGACCTGACCAGCGGCCCACCGCTGCACGACGCGTGCCGACCGCTGCGCGCCCTGGTCGGTGTCTGGCGCGGCCGCGGGGAGGTCGACTACCCCACCATCGACGGCCCGTACCGGTTCGGCCAGCAGCTCACGATCTCCCACGACGGGCGGCCGTTCCTGCGCCACGAGGCGCGCGCCTGGTTGCTCGACGCCGACGGCGCGGTGCTGCGCCCCGCCGCGTGGGAGACCGGGTGGTGGCGTCCCCAACCCGACGGGACGCTGGAACTGCTGCTGTCCCACTGCACCGGGATCCAGGAGCTGTTCCACGGTGAGGCTGCGGAGCAGCGCTGGGACCTCACCACTGACTCCGTGGTCCGGGCCCCGACCGCCAAGGACGTCCGGGCCGCGCAGCGCAGCTACGCGCTCGTCGACGACGACACCCTGGACCACACCGAGCACCGCGCCATGGTGGGCGTCGAGATGACACCGCACGTGGCCGCGCGCCTGCACCGCACCCGCTGACCACGCACTGCCGGCCCGGGCGGCCGTTCACGGCCGGGAGAAAGACAGCTATGCTGAATACATGAGCCGTGACGACCCCGCTGCCGACGACGCCGCCGGGGTCGCCAGCGCAGCCGCGGAAGTGCGCACCGGCGTGATGCGGCTGGCCCGGCGGCTGCGGGCCGAGCGCAACCCCGGCGAGCTCACCCTGGGCCGGATGGCGGTGCTCGGCCGCCTGGAGCGCGACGGCCCGGCCACCAGCAGCGCGCTGGCCCTCGCCGAGCGGGTCACGCCCCAGTCGATGGCCCGCATGGTGCAGCACCTCATCTCCGCCGGGCTGGCCGAACGCGCCCCCGACCCGGACGACCGCCGGGCCGCGATCATCCGCATCACCGACGCGGGCCGCGACCGGGTGCGACAGGACCGGGAGCGCCGCGAGGCGTGGCTGGCGCAGGCGATGACGACCGAACTCAGCGACGTGGAGCGGGAGGTGCTGGTGCTGGCCGCCCGGTTGCTGGACCGGCTGGCCGACTCCTGACCGCTCGAGCAGGAGCCCCGACGATGACCCGAACGCACGAAACCCCACCCAAGAAGGACAGCAAAGCTGAACGAAGCGCCGCGGATCCCGCCGCGGCCCCGGAACTGCCCGGCCGGTTCATCACGCCGATCGCCTTCGGCACCATCCTGCAGCCGCTGAACTCCTCGATGATCGCGGTCGCGCTGGTCAGCATCCGCGACGTGTTCGACGCCGGCACCTCGGTGACCTGGCTGGTCTCCGCGCTCTACCTGGCCACCGCGGTCGCCGCCCCCGCGATGGGGCGCGTCGCCGACGTGCTCGGCCCGCGCCGCACCAGCCTCGCCGGACTGCTGCTGGTCGGGCTCACCTCGGCGGTGGCGCCGTTCTCGCCGAACGTCGCCGCGCTGGTGGTCTGCCGCATCCTCATCGGCATCGGCACCGCCGCCCAGTACCCCTGCGGGGTGGCGATGATCCGCCGCGCCGCAGACCGGTTGCGCTCCCGCCCGAACAACGCACTCGCCGCGCTCGCGGTCTGCTCGCAGGTCACGGCCTCGCTGGGCCCCACCCTCGGTGGGCTGCTGGTCGGCCTGTTCGGCTGGTCCGGGGTGTTCTGGGTGAACGTGCCGCTGACCCTGATCGGCGCCGCGGTGATCCTCTGGTGGGGCCCGGCGGACCCACCCGCCCAGCGCGGCCGCGGGCGGCTCGCCGTGCTGCGGCGGGTCGATCCGGTCGGCATCGCGCTGTTCGCCGCAGCGATCACCGCGCTGATGTTCTGGCTGCTGTCGCTGAGCGGCACTGCCCGGTGGTGGTGGCTGGCGATCGCCGTGCCCGCCGCCGCGCTGACCGCCTGGTGGAGCTCGCGGGTCCGCGACCCGTTCCTGGACGTGCGGCTGCTGACCGAGCGGGCGCTGTCGTTCACCTACGTGCGCACGATCGTGACCTACACGGCGTTCTACTGCGTCTTCTACGGACTGCCGCAGTGGCTGGAGGAAACCCGCGACCTCGGCCCGGTCGGCGCTGGTCTGGTGGTGCTGCCGATCTCGGCGGTCGGGGTGGTCTCGACGCTGCTGGCGAACCGGCTGCAGCGCAACCGCAGCCCGCGCGCGGCGCTCATCGTCGGCACGGCCGCGCTGTGCGCCGCCGGGCTGCTGCTGACCGTGCCCGCCGCGGACTCGCCGGTCCTGCTCCTGCTGGTGATCTCGGCGGTGCTCGGGGTGCCGAACGGGTTCAACAACATGGGCAACCAGCGCGCGATGTACGCGGTCGCCCCGGCCGAGCGGATGGGCGCGGCCTCAGGGCTGTACCGGACTTCCCAGTACGTCGGTGCGAACCTGGCCGCCGCGCTGCTCACGCTGGTGATCGGCGAGCGCGCCACCGACGCCGGGCTGCACCGGATGGGCCTGGCAATCGCCGTCCTCGCGGCGGTCCTGCTGGCCGCCTCGCTGTTCGCCGCCCTCCGCGAGCGCCGCGGCTGAGCGGGCCGGGGACAGGTACGCGAGAAGGCCCCGCACCAGGGGTGCGAGGCCTTCGTCGTCGAGCGGTTCAGCTACCCGTGTCGCGGTTGCGGAACGGGTCGGATCACCGTTCTCAGAGGGCGCGGACGCCAGCCGCCTGCGGGCCCTTCGGGCCCTGGCTGACCTCGTAGGAGACCTTCTGGTCCTCCTCGAGGGTGCGGAAGCCGCGCGCCTCGATGGCCGAGTAGTGGACGAAGACGTCCGGGCCGCCGTCGTCCGGAGCGATGAAGCCGAAGCCCTTCTCCGAGTTGAACCACTTCACGGTTCCCTGTGCCATGCTCTTCTCTCCTTCTGGGAGCCGGTACTACATCAGGCGGCCACACTGCGTCACCACCTGGGTCGCGGATCTCGAACGGCGACTTCTCCAGCTACAACCAGATAGCAGCACGCCCGCATCACCATCCTGCGAGTGTGCGCGAACACGACCCCAGAAAAATACGACCGAGGTAGACACTACACGTTCAGCCAAGATCGCGCCGCTGTCGATCCACCAGCGTGTCGTAGCCAACAACGCACCCCCGGAACCCGCTCCGACCTGGGTTTTCCCGGCCGGACCCAGCGAGGTCGGCGGCTGCGGGCACCACCCGTCCGGACGATTTCGCGCCCGGCTTCAGCTGTAGGCGAAACGAGTGTCCCCCGGATGGGTCATTCGAAGCGGGACGGATCACCCGCGCCGTACCGGACCACCTCCGGTTCGGGACCGGAGAAGTCGACCACCGTGGTGGGCTCGGTGCCGCAGTCACCGGAGTCGATCACCGCGTCCAGCACGTGGTCCAGCTCGTCCTTGATCTGCCAGCCCTGGGTCATCGGCTCCTCCTCTCCGGGCAGCAGCAGCGTGCTGGACAGCACCGGCTCGCCGAGCTCGGCCAGCAGCGCCTGCACCACCACGTGGTCCGGGATGCGCACCCCCACCGTCTTCTTCTTGGGGTGCAGCAACCGCCGCGGCACCTCCTTGGTGGCCGGGAGGATGAAGGTGTAGCTGCCCGGCGTCGAGGCCTTGATGGCGCGGAACACCGCGTTGTTGATGATCACGAACTGGCCGAGCTGGGCGAAGTTCTGGCACACCAGGGTGAAGTGGTGCCGGTCGTCGAGGTGCCGGATGGCGCGGATCCGCTCCATGCCCTCCTTGTTGCCCAACTGCGCGCCGAGCGCGAAGCAGGAGTCGGTCGGGTAGGCGATCAACCCGTCGGCCCGCAGGATGTCCACCACCTGCCCGATCGCACGCCGCTGCGGGTTGTCCGGATGCACGTCGAAGTACTTCGCCATGCGCAGAGCTTAGATCCTCGGCGCGGCACCCAGCCGCGCGCCGCGCGGGCGCTCAGAGCAGCCCGCGCTTGGCGGCCTGGACCCCCGCCTGGAAGCGGGTGGTGGCGCCGAGCTGGTCGAGCAGGGCCGCGATGCGGCGCACCACCGTCCGGCGGGACAGGTCCAGGCGCCGGGCGATCGCCTCGTCGGTCGCCCCCGCCGCCATCATCGTGATGATCGCGCGGTCGCGGTCGGAGAGCTGGTCCTGCTCGCGCTCCACCGACACCGGCAGTGCCAGCGTCCACAACGTCTCGAACAGCCCGCACAGCGCGTTGAGCAGCCCCGAGGCGTGCACGACCAGTGCGCCTTCCAGCCCGATGCGGTCGGGTTCGGGGACCAGCAGGGCGATCTCGTCGTCGCCGATGGTCAGCTTCACCGGCAGCTCCGAGAGCAGCCGCACGTTCTCCCCGAGCTCGGCCATCCTGGTCATGGCCGCGAACAGGCCCGGGTCGTCGTAGACGTCCTGGCTGTAGACCGTCCGGTAGCGCACCCCGGCGGCCATCCGGCGGGACTGGACCTCCTCCTGGGCCCGGAAGTGGTGCGGCTTGCTGCTGTAGGGCGGGCGGTCCAGCCAGCGGACCTGCCGCGCGGCCCGCTCCTGCAGCCGGGTGGTGAGCATGATCAGCCTGGTCGGGTGCTCCACCGGCTCGACGTGCCGGGAGAACCCGGCCCCGCGCTGCGCCTGGTGGTAGAGCCGGTCCAGCTCCGCCCCGGCCCGCCACAGCTCGCGCCGCCTGGTCTCCTCCGCGCGCAGGGCGGCCGACACCGCCCGCTCCGGCGGGGCTGCCTCCCAGAGGTCGGAATTCTTGCCGACCTCGGCGACCAGGTCCAGTTCGGACAGCTCCTCCAGCGCCCGGGCCACCACCGCGGTGGGCAGCCCGGTGTCGCGCACCAGCAGTTCCCGGGGCAGCTGCCCCCGCGCGGTGAGCGCGCGGTACACGCGCCCCTGGTCGCTGTCGGCGGCGAGGACGTCGAGCACGGGGACCTTCCGGCGGAGCGGGACGACCGGGGCAGCCTAGAACGCCTGGTCGAATGGGGTCAACGAGGTGGCGCCGCACTGGCGCAGATGCGCGATGACCCAGGTGAGCCAGTGCCCAGGCCTGGCGTTGGCCGGTTCGATCTTGGCAGGATTCGCGTCGAATCCCAACATCAAGTGCGCGCAACGGGTTGCCGATTCACCGACTCGCCGGTAACCGCCCGCGCCGCAACGGCTTCCAGCGGAACCGCGCGCACGAGCCGGGGGGCTCGTTCTCCAGGAGGCAGGATGTTCTCGTCGAAACTCGCGGCCTCGGCGGCCGCCCTCACGCTGCTGGTCACCGGCGCGGCCGCCGCATCAGCCGCGGCGTTATCCCCCGCGTCGACCCCAACCCCGGCCGCACCCGTCGTCCGGCCATCGGGCGAGCACGTGCTCCAGGTGGACTACCAGGTGCAGGAGACCGGCTACTGGTGCGGGCCCGCGGCGACGCGGATCGCGCTGTCCGCGCGCGGGATCTACCGCAGCCAGGCCGACCTGGCCGCCGAGCTGGGCACGCACACCGGCGGCACCGACTGGATCGGGCAGGTCACCCGGGTGTTGAGCGCGCACGTCGGCTGGTACGAGACCAAGGAGATGCCCGCCGACCCACCGACGCAGGCCCAGAAGGACCTGCTGTGGAACGACATCGTGCTGGACATCGACAACGGCTACCCGGTCGTCGCCAACATCGTCGCCCCGCCCGGCAACCAGCCGCCCGGCTACCCGCCGGACCAGACGATCTACCACTACTTCACGGTGATCGGCTACAACGACGTCGACCGCACCGTGCTCATCGCCGACCCGGCGTCGTTCGGCGGCAACCAGATCTACTGGTTGACCTTCGACCAACTGGCCTCGCTCATCCCGCCCAAGGGCTACAGCGCCTGACCCGCCGGAACGGGGAGTTTCGATGCGCATTCGCAGGAATTGGCTCCGCGTGCTGGGCACCGCGTCGGCAGCGCTCGCGCTCGGCGCCGTGGTCCCGAGCGCGACGACCTCGGCGGCCGAGCAGTGCCCGGACACCGCGGTGTTCGAGGTCGACGGTTACGGGCACGGGGAAACGCTGACGAACTGGAACAACTCGGCCTTCAACGCCGCGCCACCGGCCGGGTGGCAGATCGTGCAGGTGCCCTACGAGGCGGGCGTCTTCCCCGGGGTCGACCGCCTAGCCCTGGACGAGTCGGTCGCCCAGGGCGCGGCCCGGTTGGAGAGCGCGGTGCGCGACTTCCACACCGGTTGCGCCGGGTCCCGCCTGGTGCTGGCCGGTTACTCGGAGGGAGCGCTGGTCGCCGGGGAGGTGCTGCAGGTGCTCGGGAAGGACGGGTCGATCCCGCGCGAGCAGGTCAACGGCGTGCTCTACGGCAACCCGCGGCGCGCGTTCGGCGACGGTGGGGTGGGCGGCGTCGCCGGGGGCATCGAGACCAACGTGCCCAGCATCCTGCCGGGCGTGACGATGCGCGGCGGCCACGACTGGAACGGCTTGGCGGTGCACGAGGTCTGCAACGTCAACGACGGGATCTGCAACTCCACCAACATGATCACCAACCTGGCGGCGTTCGCCAACGGGCTGGTCGGCTACGCCAGCGGCGACCACGGCTACGACCTGGACCCGGCCCGCGACCTGGGTTCCGGGGTGACGCTGCACCCGCAGCCACCGCGCGTGCCGCACGGGCCGCCGCTGCCCATCCCGGTCGGC
>NZ_JBEPDU010000060.1:0-43166 GCF_040300525.1 Saccharopolyspora sp. NPDC000359
GCCGACCTGCGGCGGTGGCGGTCGCGCTGGCCAGCGAGGACGGCGAGCTCGGCGTCTGGATCACCCGGCGGGCCGCGACGCTGCGCGCCCACGCGGGCCAGTTCGCGCTGCCCGGCGGCCGGGTGGACCCGGGCGAGGACGCGCCCCAGGCCGCGCTGCGCGAACTGCACGAGGAGCTCGGGGTGGCCGCGGACCAGTGCGACGTGCTCGGCCAGCTGGACGACTACGCGACCCGCTCCGGGTACGTGATCACGCCGGTGGTGGTGTGGATCGGCGAGGCGCCGCAGCTGGCGCCCAACCCGGCGGAGGTGGCCGGGGTCGACCTCGTGCCCCTGGCCGACCTGGACGTGGAGCCGCGGTTCGTGCGGATCGCCGAGTCCGACCGCCCGGTGATCCAGCTGCCGCTGCTGGGCACCCTCATCCACGCGCCGACGGCGGCAGTGCTGCACCAGTTCCGCGAGGTCGCGCTGCACGACCGGCACACCGGGGTGGCGGACCTGGAGCAGCCGGTGTTCGCCTGGCGGTGACCGCACGGGCGTAGCCTGGAAGCGGAGGGAATTCCGGGGAGCCTTTGATGCCGCGCGAGTTGCTGCGCGCGTTGACCGCAGCGTGGATCGTGCTGGTGGTGCTCGGCGGAGTTGCGTGCAGCCCGTCCCAGCCACCGCCAGCCGGGTCCCCCTCGCCGCCAGCAGGCGGTGCACCAGCCACCTCCCCGCCCGCACCGGTGCTCGCTGTCAAGATCGACAACGTGCCGGACGCCCGGCCGCCGGTGGGCATCGGCGCCGCGAACCTGGTCTACGTCGAGCCGGTGGAAGGCGGCTACAGCCGCTTGCTCGCGATCTTCGCCGGGCAGCTGCCGCCGCTGGTCGGGCCGGTGCGCAGCGCGCGGGAGACCGACGCCGAGCTGCTCCCCCAGTTCGGCCACCCCACGCTGGCCTACTCGGGCGCGGCTCCGGAGCTGCTGCCGGTGATCGACGCGGCTCCGCTGACCGATGCCTCCGACGCCAACCAGCCCGCCGCCTATTCCCGCGACGAAGCCCGCCCGGTGCCGCACAACCTGTTCCTCGACCCGGCCGAGTTGCCGCCCGGCGCCAACTGGCCCCCGCGGAACCGGCCGGTCACCGGACCGACCCCCGCCGGGGGAACGCCGACCGAGCACTACGAGGTCAGCTTCCCGGCTGCCACCACGGAGTTCTACTGGTCCCCGCAGGAGCAGCGGTGGCAGGTGTCGATGGACGGCGAGCCCTACGCGGCGGTCGACTCCGGTCGCCTCAGCACGTCGACCGTGGTCATCCAGCGGGTGCGGGTGCGGGATTCGGCGATCCGCGACGCGGCGGGCAACCCGTCACCGATCGCCGAGACCATCGGCAGCGGTCCGGTCGTGGTGCTACGCGACGGGCGCGCCTTCGACGGCACCTGGTCGCGCCCGGCCCCGGACGCCGCGGCCACATACACCGGCCCGTCGGGCGAGCCGCTGCCGGTCGGTCCCGGCCAGGTCTGGACCGTGCTCGCGCCATGAAGCTGTTCCTGTGCGGCGACGTGATGCCCGCCCGCGGCGTGGACCAGATCCTGCCGCACCCAGGTGACCCGGCCCTGCACGAGCCCCACCTGCGGGACGCGCGCAGCTACGTGGCGGCCGCCGAGGCGCGCAACGGCCCGATCCGCCGCCCGGTCGGGTTCGCCTGGCCGTGGGGCAGCGCGCTGCGGGCGATCGAGGAGGCCGCGCCGGACGTGCGGGTGATCAACCTCGAGTCCAGCATCACCCGCGACGGCCACTTCGCCGCGGACAAGGGCTTGCACTACCGGATGGCCCCGGACAACGTGGACTGCTTGCGCGTGGCCCGCCCGGACGTGTGCAGCCTGGCCAACAACCACGTCCTGGACTTCGGCCGCGAAGGCCTGGTCGACACGCTCGACGCGCTTTCCCGAGCGGGGCTGCGCTGGGTGGGCGCCGGGCGCGACGCCGCCGAGGCGAAGCGCCCGGTGCTGGTCGGCACGCCGCGCGGCCGGGTCGCTGTGTTCGGTTGTGGGACGGCTTCCAGCGGAATCCCGAGCAGCTGGGCGGCCACCTCACGACGGCCGGGCGTCCACTTCCTGCCCGACCTCTCCGACCGGCGGGCGACCGAGCTCGCCGCCGAGATCCGGGAGCAGACCCGTCCCGGCGACATCGTGGTCGCCTCACTGCACTGGGGGACGAACTGGCAGTACCACGTGCCCGCGGAGCAGGTCCGCTTCGCGCACCGGCTGATCGACGGCGGGGTACACGTGGTGCACGGCCACTCCTCGCACCACCCGCAGCCGATCGAGGTCTACCGCGGCAAGCTGGTGCTCCACGGCTGCGGCGACCTCATCGACGACTACGAGGGCATCGCCGGCTACGAGTGCTACCGAGACGACCTCCGCCTGCTGTTCTTCGCCACGCTGACCCCCACCGGTGACCTGGCCGACCTGCGCATGCTGCCGATGCAGGCCAGGAGGATGCGCCTGCACCCGGCCTCGACCACCGACGCCGAATGGCTCCGCACCACCCTGACCCGCGTCAGCGCCGACTTCGGCACCAAGATCACCCGCACCGGCGGCACCCTGCACGCCCACGTCCAGCTCCGAAGTGGACCACCCGGTTCAGCGCAGCCGATGTCGAGCTGACACTTCCACCTCCCAGCAGGCGGCATCGTCCTGCGCTGACCGGCTGATCCGGCAGCGTCCCGGCATCACCAGAAGTAACGGCTCGACGGCTCATCGAGTGATCTTGCTCCGCGCACGCCACGCGAGGTCGGCCTGGCGTTAGACACGACGACGTGAACGAGGCACACGACTACCGCGCAGGACGCGGTTTCCGCTCCCTCATTTCGACTCGTGCCTGGTCGACCATGGTCCAGCAGGGCATCCGGGCAAAGCATCGCGCCGGTGACCGGTTGCTGCACCAAGGCGCCCCGGGCGGTTGGGTTCTGTTGTGCCTGTCTGGGCGGTTGAAGGTGGTCTACGCCGAGCCCGACGGTCGTGAACTCATGCTCGCGGTCCGCGGCCCAGGCGACGTGATCGGCGAGTTCTCCAGCCGGGACGGACTGCCCCGGTCCGCCACCGTCCAGGCCATCGAACCGGGTATCACCTCCAAGCTCGCCGACAGCCGCTTCACCGAACTCGTCGCGGCCATGGGGCTGAAGGCCCAGCTCGACGGCTACATCCTGGGCAAGCTGCGGGCCAGTGCCGCCCACGCCTGGCAACTCGCCCACCACACCACCACAACCCGGTTGGCGGACCTGATCACCACGTTGATCGAGGTGGCGGGCCCGGACCACCCGGCACCCACCACCATCGCGATGTCACAGGAAGAGCTGGCAGCCGCGCTCGGTCTGGCGAGATCGGCGATCACCCCCGTCCTCGCCAGGTGGAAGTCCGCCGGCCTGATCCGCACCTCGCGCGGCAGGCTCCACATCACCGACCCCGGTGCGCTGCTGCGCCTCGGAAACCCTGATCTGTCCAGTTCTGGACAGAACCCGCCGCGGCAACCGGGCAGTCTCCTCCCCGTCCTGCGAACACGACCGCGGAGGTGAACCAGTGGACGACCAGTCCCGGGAGATCAACCGCCCCATCGGGGAACACATCGGCATCCTGGCCGTCGACGTGCACGGCTTCAGCAAGCACAACACCACCCAGCAGCAGACCATCGTGCAGACCTTGCCGGATGTCCTGCAGCAGGCCGCCATCCGAACCGGTCTGCGCAACGACTGGGACGACCGCTTCCGAGCACACCGTGGCGACGGCTACCTGATGAGCGTCCGCCAGGACCTGGTCGCAGTCGTCGTCGACAGGTTCTTCGACGCCCTGCAGGCCGAACTGCGCCGCCGCGCGCCTCAGCTCCGCGTGGAGGGCATCACGCTGCGGTTGCGGGCGAGCTTGCACCTGGGCCTCGTCGGGTCGTTCGACGCGCTGCTGACGGACTCCCCCACCGGCAGGATCATGGTCGACACCAACCGCATGGTCGACGCGAAGTCCGTCAAGGCCCTCCTCGACCGCTCGGACCCGGCGGTGACCCACGTGGCCTCGGTGATCTCGAAGTCGGTGATGGACGAAGTCGTGGCTGCCGGTCACACCTCGCGGCAGCCCTCGGAGTTCGTGCAGGCCCCGCTGGAGGTCGACGCCAAGGAGTACTCGGGGGTCGGGTACCTGCGCGTCCCGGCACCGTCCGCCGAACTGCTCCGCGCGGGACTGCTCGTCGGCCAGCCCGAGCCGGAGACCGGGGCACGACCGGAGGACGAGACCGCACCACTCGGCGACGCGCACGTCCAGAACTCCGTGCGCGGACACGCGGAGAACGTCGCCCAAGCCGGTGTGATGGGAGACGTCACGGACCGATCGGTGCGGGGCAACAGCGGCATCGTGGTGAGCGGCAACAACAACACCACCGCAGGCCACGACGTCGACCAGTCGCAGCACAAGCAGGAGTTCTCCGGTCTCTTCCACACGCAGGGCGACTCCAACTTCGGTCCGTCCAGCGGACGTCGCACCGGTGCCGGCCACACCGCGGAGGAGCAGTGAGCGCGGTGGACCACGACGTCGACGAGTTCGGCATCCTCGACCCGCCAGCCCCTGCGGAGCCCGCGCCCGCACCGCAGGTCGAACCGGCGGAGAACTACTCCAACCACGGCGCGATTTCGGTGTCCGGGAACGGGAACACGACCACAGGTAGGGACTACCACCAGCAGTCGACCGTCAACATCTACGGCCGCGATGCCGCAGAAGCAGTCCTGGCACTCGCACGCCCGCCGCGCCAATCCGGACGCGGACTCCAGGACGCGGAAGCGCTGCGGAAGCTGGCCGAGCGGTACGTGGCTCCCAATGGGCTGCTCGGCGACGAGCCAGGTACCGCGTTCAGGACCGTGCTCGACCGCCGCGTCGTCATGCTCACCGCACCTGAGCACGAGAGCGGTCAGTTCTCCGCGGGACGACGGCTCGGTTATGAACTCCAGCAGCGCCAGCCCGACCTGGTGGTCCGCGAGGACATGATCGACAAGGATTCCGGGCTCCAAGCGGAATCCTTGCTCGTGGACCACGAACCGGCCGCGGTGCTCATCGACCTGAGGAACGCTGGGCCGGAGGAGTTCGACCAGGTCCGCCTCGGGCTCGTGAAGTTCACCGAGCGCCTCGAAGACCACCAGAGCTACCTGATCCTGATCATCCCGCACGAGCACGCACGTTCGTTCGAGGAGAACTTCCCCGAGCGGGTGCACCAGCTGGGAAGGCCACCCGCCTCCGCAGTCTTCGCCCGCTATGCCACGGTGCCGAACGCGGAGGACCTGTTCAACAAGGTGCCCCCGGAGAAGCTCCAGCACCTGTGGCCGCCGCGGATCAAGGAGGTCGCCGACGACGTATCGGAGCGGAGTGCTCGTGGCGAGGACCCCGAGCAGGCGCTGGACGCCGCCCTGCACGACCGCCTCGACGGGCCGACGGCCCACCTCCGCACCAAGATCCAGCAACACCAGCAGAAGGGTGACACCGAGTGGATGTCGCTCATGCTGGCAGCCGGTCTGCTGGAGGAGGCTTCCGCCCGGCACATCGTGGCGGCGTCCAACAGACTCCTGGTGCACAGCAAGGTCGAACGGCACGAGGTCGTCCCGTTGTTGCAGCCGAGCCCGTACACGAAGCTCGAGAAGCTGGAGAAGGACACCTTCGACCTGAGAACACGTGCTTTCCGACCCCGTGGGTCCGGAGTCCGAGTGCTGCAGCACGTGTGGCGCGAGCACGACGCCCTCCGCAAGACAATGCTGGAATGGATCGGTGATCTGCCCAGCCAGATCCGCGACCTGAGCCAGGAGGAGTTGGAGCGAGTCGCCGACCGCGCCGCGGAGCTGGCTACCCAAGGCGGACCCAGCATCGCCATCTCGCTCGCTGATTCCTGGGCGGAGGCCAAGGGAGAACGGTTCGACGCCTACCGCCGTTCGATCGCTGTCCGGCTCCTGACCACGACTGCCACGGACCTGTCCCTGGGCAAACCGATCCGGCAGAAGCTCTGGGAGTGGTCGCGCGAGTCCAACGCAGACCGCCAGTTGTTGACGGCCGAGGTGTGCGCGGGCATCGGGCAGGCGTTCCCGCGCATCGCGCTCACGCGGCTCAAGCACCTGGCCAACGCTGAGAGCGCCCTCGTGCGGGACGCGGTCCAGTCCGCCGTCGAGCAGATCGGCGCGGAACTCGGCGCCTCGACGTTCCTGCGCCACCTCGCGGACTGGTTCACCGATGCCAGCCCGGCTCGACTGCTGCTCATGGCCGAGAGCGTTGCGCGCGTGCTCGACGGTCGGACGCTGGAGGTCGACGAGGAGGCAGCGGCGACGTTCTGGCAGCAGGCGCTGGAGGCCATGCCACCGGACAACCTCCGCCCGGTGGTGGAGAGCTGGTTGCGCACAGCGGCTCAAGCCGAGCCCGACCGGCGTGCTGGCCTGGTGGAGCCGCTGGTCACGGCTACCAAGCACGACTCGCGCCGCATCGCGCAGCTGCTCTACGCCAGCCGGTTCGGTTCGAACTGTTTGGACCTCAGCTCGCTGGACGAGAGCCTGTCCGACGTCGTCAACCAGCTGTGGACGCGACTGGACGAGGTCGACCCCGCCCGGTTGCAGTGAGCGCTGGACCACTGGGAAGAGCCCATGAACCACCGAAAGCAAGCCCGTGCGATTCGCAGGCGGATGGTCGCCGGCGGGGACGAGTCAGTTGGCGAGCAGCACTCGGTCACCTTGCCGAGTGCCGACCCGTTGCTCCCCTTCGAGGTCACGTTGGTCGTGAAGTACCGGGTGGCGGGCACCGGGTCGCCGCCGTCCGCGCAGGAGATCGCCGCGGAAGGCATCACCCAGCGGGCCGAAGAACTCAGTCGAGCCCACTCGCTGACCGAGTGCGACCGGTTGCGCGGGAAGCTGGCCATCGCGTTGTCGCGCTGGCAGGAAGTGGCGCGAACTGGAGTTTGCGCTCAAGCGCAGTGCACCTCCGTGACCGCCGACCCCGAACTCGCCTCCGCGGTGGCCGCACGGGAGTCGGCGGCGCGGCGCCAGGCTGTGCTCTCGTGGCAGCACGAGCAGCGGGAGCACAGCGCGGCACGGCTGCGGTCGTTGATCGTCGACCCACTCCGGGCCACCGCTTGGTGGTTCGCCGACAACCAGGACGCCGTGGACAAGCTGCCCGAGGTCGCCAAGCAGTTCCAAGCTGTTCGAGACCTCCTGGCACCCACCGCTGCAGAAGAATCGGCAGGTCAACTGCTCGACGAGTACCTGACCGACGTCGATGTGGTCGAGCGCGGACGTGTGCTCTTCCAACTGCGGAGGATGTTCGGCGAGCACCGGCGCGACGACCTCGCCGAGCGCATCGACTCGGTGGACCGTGACGAGCCTGGTCCCGGCTGATGCCGCACCGGGCCGGGAGCCGCGATCCCGGCCCGGTGCCCGCTGTCCAGCGCGCGGCGATCGCGCGGTTGGCGGGATTCCTCGGCTAGGGTGATCTTCCTCAGCGCCGTGGGAGGGACGTGCACCGATGCCCAAGTTCAGCTGGCACACCTGCCCCGTTCCCGAGGGACTGCCGGTGCGGCAGGTGTACGGGTTTCTGTTCGTCCCCGACGGCCGGGTGCTGCTGCGGGTGGACGGCAGCAAGCACACCCTGCCCGGTGGGCGTCCCGAGCCCGGCGAGGTCGAGTACTGCGACATCCTGCGGCGGGAGTCGATGGAGGAGGTCACCGTCGACATCGACGAGCCGCACTACCTGGGCTACCAGTGCGTGGACGACGGGATCGCGCCGTACGCGCAGGTGCGGATGGCCGCCGTGATCAGCCTGGTGCACCCGCCCGCACCGGACCCGGACAGCGGCCGCACCTACCGGCGGCTGCTGGTGCACCCCGGCAAGGTCGGCGACCTGCTCTCCTGGGGCGAGACCGGTTACCTGCAGGCGACCGCGGCCGCGGAAGCCGCGGTCGCCGTCTTCCAGCTCCCCTCCGACGGCCTGCCCGAGACCGGCGACCTCTGACCTCGCCCCCTCACCCGCGGCCCCCCGCGTCCCCACAACGAGACGGGCCACGTCCGTTACGAGGCACTCGTACCGGTGCTCGGGTGACGTGCTGCTCTCCGGGGATTCAGCCCTCGAGCCTTGACCTGGGTTCAGGCGCGCGCATATCGTTCGCAGAAAGCACAGGTGTTCACTATGCGCACAAGGGAGGAGTGGTCGGGGTGGCACGCATCCTGCAGCTCGACGAGGCGATCGCGGAGCTCGTCCACGACGGCGACGCCATCGCCCTGGAGGGCTTCACCCACCTGATCCCGGTCGCCGCCGGGCACGAGATCATCCGGCAGGGCCGCACGGACCTCACCCTGATCCGGATGACCCCGGACATCGTCTACGACCAGCTCATCGGCGCCGGGTGCGCGCGCAAGCTGGTCTTCTCGTGGGGCGGCAACCCCGGCGTCGGCTCGCTGCACCGGTTCCGCGACGCCGTCCAGAACTCCTGGCCGGTCCCGCTGGAGATCGAGGAGCACAGCCACGCGGGCATGGCCAACCGCTACGCCGCCGGCGCCTCGGGGCTGCCGTTCGCGGTGCTGCGCGGCTACCGCGGTACCGACCTGCCCGCGCAGACCGACACCATCAAGCCGATCGAGTGCCCGTTCACCGGCGAGCAGCTGACCGCCGTGCCCGCGCTCAACCCGGACGTCGGCATCATCCACGCCCAGCAGGCCGACCGGGCCGGGAACGTGCAGATGTGGGGCATCACCGGCGTGCAGAAGGAAACCGTGCTGGCCTCCAAGCGCTCCCTGGTCACCGTCGAGGAGATCGTCGACGAGCTGACCCCGCGGCCCGGCGCGGTGGTGTTGCCGCAGTGGGTCGTCACCGCCGTCGCCGCGGTCCCGGGTGGCGCGCACCCGTCGTACGCGCAGGGGTACTACGAGCGCGACAACGCCTACTACCAGCAGTGGGACCCAATCGGCCGGGACCGGGAGAAGTTCGCGAACTGGCTGGAGACCGAGATCAAGCCGGAGAGGAGCGCGCGATGACCGCCGAGTACACCGCGGACGAGATGATGACCGTCGGCGCGGCCCGGTCGCTGCGCGACGGCGCGGCCTGCTTCGTCGGCATCGGCCTGCCCAGCACCGCCGCCAACCTGGCGCGGCGCACCCACGCCCCGGGCCTGGTGCTGATCTACGAGTCCGGCACGCTGGGCGCCAAGCCCGACCGGCTGCCGCTGTCCATCGGCGACGGCGTGCTGGCCGACACCGCCGACTCGGTGGTCAGCGTGCCGGAGGTCTTCAACTACTGGCTGCAGCCCGGCCGCATCGACATCGGCTTCCTCGGCGGCGCGCAGGTCGACCGGTTCGGCAACATCAACACCACCGTCATCGGCGGCGACTACGCCGACCCGGGGGTTCGGCTGCCCGGTGCCGGTGGCGCCCCGGAGATCGCCGCGTCCTGCCGGGAGGTGCTGATCGTGATGCGGATGAGCCCGCGCAGCTTCGTCGACCGGCTCGACTTCGTCACCTCCGTCGGCTACGGCACCGGCAAGGGCGCCCGGGAGGCGCTCGGGCTGCGCGGCCGGGGCCCGGTCAAGGTGATCACCGACCTGGGCGTGCTGGAACCCGACCCGGACACCTGCGAACTCACCCTCACCCAGCTCAGCCCCGGCGCGACCGTCGAGCAGGCCAGGGCCGCCGTCGGGTGGCCGCTGGAGGTCGCCGACGCGCCGACCGAGCTGGCACCGCCGACCGGGACGGAGCTTTCGGTGTTGCGGGAGCTCAAGGCCACGATCGGATGAGCAGAGCACGAGGAGCTGCTCGGCACCCCCGCTGCACCGCACCTCAGGGGACCGCGGCGCGAGCCAGTCACCGGGAACCCGCACCACGCAAGACCACTCCCAACCGCGACGACCACCGTGAACCACGGAGAGGCGGGAGAGCATGACCACGCACGAGACCCGGTCGCCAGCCGGGCTGATCCTGCCCCGCTACGGCAGCGACGAACCGTCCCACCCGGCGCTGGACACCCCCGAGTACCGCTCGTCGGCGCTGCGCCACCCCAAGCAGCCGCTGCAGTACCTGCCGCACCACCTCACCGAGGTCACCGGCCCGCTGCTGGGGCAGGACCGCTGCGGCGAGCACGACCACGACCTGACCGCGCAGCACGACGGGGAGCCACTGGGCGAGCGGATCATCGTCAGCGGCCGGGTGCTGGACTCCAACGGCAAACCGGTGCCCAACACCCTGGTGGAGATCTGGCAGGCCAACTCCGCGGGCCGCTACCTGCACCAGGGCGACCGGCACCCGGCGCCGCTGGACCCGAACTTCTCCGGGACCGGCCGGTGCATGACCGACGCCGACGGCAACTACCGGTTCGTCACCATCAAGCCTGGCGCCTACCCGTGGCGCAACCACGACAACGCCTGGCGCCCCGCGCACATCCACTTCTCGCTGTTCGGGCAGGCGTTCACCCAGCGGTTGATCACCCAGATGTACTTCCCGGGCGACCCGCTGTTCGACCAGGACCCGATCTTCAACTCGGTGCGCGACGAGCGGGCCCGCCAGCGGATGATCTCCCGCTTCGACCTGGACACGACGGTGCCGGAGTGGGCGCTGAGCTACCAGTGGGACATCGTGCTGCGCGGCCCGCAGGCCACCGTGTTCGAGGACGAGGAAGAGGAGGACGACGACTGATGGGCGCACCCACTCCCCCCGCCACCACGCCGTCGCAGACCGTCGGCCCGTTCTTCGGCCTGCCCGGCGGCATCCTGTGGGCCGACGGCCCGGAGGTCGTCGGCGAGGGCACCCCCGGCGCGTTCCTGCTGCGCGGGCGGCTCCTCGACGGCGCCGGCGAGCCGATCCCGGACGGCGTGGTCGAGATCTGGCAAGCCGACGAGCAGGGCCGCTTCGACCACCCCGCCGACCCGCGCCCGGAGTCCGCCTCCTGGCAGGGCTTCGGCCGCTGCCCGACCAGCGCCGACGGCGAGTTCTGGTTCCGCACCGCCAAACCGGGCCCGCTGCCCACCCCGACCGGGCAGACCGAGGCGCCGCACATCAACGTGACCGTGCTGGCCCGCGGCATGCTCAACCGGGTGGTCACCCGCGTGTACTTCCCGGACGAGGAGCAGGCCAACGCCGCCGACCCGGTCCTGTCTACAGTGGATCCCGCACGCCGGGGCACGCTGATCGCCGTCCCGGAAGACCAGGGCTACCGCTTCGACATCCGGATCCAGGGCGATGACGAAACCGTATTCTTCGCGATCTGACGGCCTGTTCGGGCCGATGTTCAGCACCCCGGCCGCCGCCGAGCGGACCTCCGCCGGGGCGTGGCTGCAGGCGATGTTGGACTTCGAGTCGGCGCTGGCCGCGGCGCAGGCCGCGGCCGGGGTCGTCCCGCGCGCGGCGGCCGAGGAGATCGCCCGGTGCTGCCGGGCGGAGCTGTTCGACGTCGACTCGATCGCCGAGCGCGCGGTGTCCTCGGCGACTCCGGTGATCCCGCTGGTCCGCGACCTGTCCGCGGTGCTGGGTGAGGACGCCAAACCACACGTGCACCGGGGCGCCACCAGCCAGGACGTGATCGACACGGCGGCCATGCTGGTCGCGCGCGACGTCCTGGGCCTGATCATCGGTGATCTGCGCGCGGCGGCCGACGAGTGCGCGCGCCTGGCCGAGCAGCACCGCGGCACGATCATGATCGCCCGCTCGCTGCTGCAGCAAGCGCTGCCCACGACGTTCGGCAACCGCTGCGCGACCTGGCTGGTGTCGCTCGACGAAGCGGTCACCGCGCTGGAGCGGATGCGCCGCGAACGGCTGGCGGTGCAGTTCGGCGGGGCCGCGGGCACGCTCGCCGCGCTGGGCTCCGACGGCGTTCGCGTGCTGGGACTGCTCGCCGCCGAGCTGGAGCTGGCCGAACCGGTGGCCCCGTGGCACACCGACCGCACCCGCGTCGCCGAGCTGGCAGGGGCGCTGGGCACGGCAGCCGGGGCGCTCGGCAAGATCGCCCTGGACGTCGAGCTGCACGCGCAGACCGAGGTCGGCGAGCTCACCGAGGGCGAGGCTGGTGGTTCCTCGGCCATGCCGCACAAGCAGAACCCGGTGTCCGCGGTGCTGGTGACCGCCGCGACCAAGCGCGTGCCCGGCCTGGTCGCGACGCTGCTCGCGGCGATGCCCCAGGAGCACGAACGCGCCGCCGGGACCTGGCAGTCCGAGTGGGAGCCGCTGACCGAGCTGCTGAGGCTGGTCGCCGCCGCGTCAGCGCGGACCCGGCGACTGCTCGCCGGGTTGCGGACCCGTCCCGAGCAGATGGCCGCCAACCTCGACCTGACGCGCGGACTGGTGATGGCCGAGAGCGCGGCAGGCCGGTTGGTGGACGCGCTCGGCCGCACCGAGGCGCAGGACCTGGTCGGGCAGTTGTGCCGCCGCGCGGTGCTGGAGGGCACCACGCTGCGTGAGGAGCTGCTGGCCGAGCAGCGGGTGCGGCAGGTGCTGTCCGAGGACGAGGTCGTCGCGGCCACCGAACCGTCGGACTACCTCGGATCCGCCCACGCCTTCGTCGACCGCGCACTGACCGCACATGCCGAATTGGAGGAGCGGTGAACGTCAACTACGAGCTGACCGGCCCGGATGGCGCCCCGGTCGTGGTGCTGTCCAACTCGCTGGGCACCGACCTGACCCTGTGGGACGCGCAGGTCCCGGCGCTGGCGCAGGAGTTCCAGGTGCTGCGCTACGACCAGCGCGGGCACGGCGAGACCCCGGGCGCACCTGGTCCGTACACGCTCAAGCAGCTCGCCGGGGACGTGCTCGCGCTGCTGGACGTTCTGGGCATCCGCAGGGCGCACTTCGCCGGGGTGTCGCTGGGCGGCATGACCGGCATGTGGCTGGCCGAGCACGCGCCCGAGCGCATCGACCGGCTCGCGCTCATCTGCACCTCCGCCGACCTCGGCCCGGCCTCGATGTGGCGGGACCGCGCCGCGCTGGTGCGGCAGGAGGGCACCGCGGCGATGGTCGAACCGTCGCTGCCGAAGTGGTTCACCCCCGAACTGGCCGGGCGGGAGGACGTGGTGGCGAAGTTCGGCGGGATGCTCGCCGCCGCCGACGCCGAGGGCTACGCCGGGTGCTGCGAGGCCATCGCGGACATGGACCTGCTGGACGGGCTCGGGGGGATCACCGCACCGACGCTGGTCATCGCGGGCGCCGAGGACCCCGCCACTCCCCCGGTGCACGCCGAGCGGATCGCCGCCGCCGTCGGGGGCGCGCGCCTGGAAGTGCTCTCCCCCGCCGCACACCTGGCCAACGCCGAGCAGCCCGAAGCGGTCAACCGACTGCTGCTGGAGCACTTCACAAGGAGCCTGTGATGTCCGACGAAACCCGCCACGCGCAGGGCATGGACGTGCGCCGCGAGGTGCTCGGCGACGAGCACGTGGACCGCGCGAACGCCAGGACCACCCCGTTCACCGAGGGCTTCCAGGACTTCATCACCCGCTACGCCTGGGGCGAGCTGTGGACCGGCGACGGGGTGGACCGGCGCACCCGCAGCATGCTGACGCTGGCGATCCTGGCCGCGCTGGGCTGCGAGGACGAGTTCGCCATGCACGTCAAGGCCGCGCGCCGCAACGGGGTGCCGCCGGAGCACATCCGCGAGGTGCTGATGCACGTCGCGGTCTACGCCGGGGTACCCCGCGCCAACAGCGCCTTCGCGATCGCCAATACGATCCTGGGTGACGAGCAGTCCGACTGAGCGGGGAGAGCACCGTGGAGACCGCAACCGACCCGGCCGGCGGCTACGTGCAGTCGCTGGCGCGCGGCCTCATGGTGATCCGCGCGTTCGACGAGTCCAACCCCGAGATGACGCTGTCCGAGGTGGCCCGCGCGACGGACCTGTCGCGCGCGGCGGCCCGGCGCTTCCTGCACACCCTGGTGCACCTGGGTTACGTGTGGACCGACGGCCGGGTCTTCGCGCTGACCCCGCGGGTGCTGGAGCTCGGCTTCGCCTACCTGTCCAGCATCTCGCTGCCGGAGATCGCCCAGCCCCACCTGGAGCGGCTGGTCGCCGAGGTGCACGAGTCGGCGTCGGTGTCGGTGCTGGACGGGCCGGACATCGTCTACGTGGCCCGGGTGCCCACCTCGCGGATCATGACGGTGTCGATCAACATCGGCACCCGCTTCCCCGCCTACGCCACCTCGATGGGCAAGGTCCTGCTGGCCGACCTGTCCGCGGCCGAGCTGGACGGCTACCTCTCCGAAGTGGACCTCGCGCCGCTGGGCCCGCACACCATCACCACCCCCGAGCAGTTCCGGGCGGAGCTGGCGCGCATCCGCGAGCAGGGCTGGGCGTTGGTGGACCAGGAGCTGGAGGCCGGGCTGCGCTCGATCGCCGCCCCGATCCGGGACCGGTCGGGCGGGGTGGTGGCGGCGGTGAACATCTCCTCGCACGCCTCCCGCACCAGCCCGGAGGGCGCCCGCCGCGACCTGCTGCCGCCGCTGCTGCGGACCGCCGAGCGCATCGCCGCCGACCTCGCGGTGGCCCCGGCCTCCCGCGCGGTCTCCCGCTGACCGCTAGCCGAGGTCCTGCAGCCAGGCGCTGCGGTAGAAGCTGCGGATGTGCCGCTCCACCTGCGCTTCGGCCTCCGCGGCGTCGCGGGCCAGCAGCGCCCGGTGGATCAGCCGGTGGTCGTGGCGCAGGCCGTCGGCGATCGGGTCCCACTCGTCCCCGAGGTCGTCGAAGGCGGCCAGCAGCGGTCGGCGCAGCGACTCGCGGATAGCGATCGTCATGTCCGCCACCAGCCGGTTGCCGCCGGCTTCGGCGATGGCGACGTGGAACCGGGTGTCAAGGTCGTTGAACCGCTCCCGGTCGCAGTCCGGTGCGTCCATCTCGTCCAGCAGCTCGCGCAGCTCCTCGAGCTCGGCCTCGGTGGCGCGCTGCGCGGCGGTGCGCGCGCTCTCGCGCTCCAGCATGATCCGCGCCCGCACCACGTCGGCCATCGGGAAGTTCGCCAGCGCCACGTGGAACCGGAGCAGCCTGGTCAGGGCCTGGCTGGGCAGCGCGGCGACCGTCGTGCCGGAGTCCGGACCGGTGCCCACCGCCATCCGCAGCACGCCCTGGGCCTCCAGCGCGCGAAACGCCTCCCGCACCGCGGCCCGGCTCACGCCGAGCATCTGCGCCAGGTCGCGCTCCGGCGGCAACCGGTCGCCGACGACGAGCTGACCGCTGACGATCTGCTCCTCGATGCGGTCGATGACCAGCTCGTAGGTGCGCGCCCGGGCGACCGGTCGCCACCCCGCGCGGTCGTCGATCTCCGAACCGGTCACCGGTCCCCCTTTACAAACCCCGCCAGCGATCTTTATGGTACCGCCAGCTCTTGGTCTGACCATAGAAAGGTCAACGGCACAGAGAGGTGTCGCCCCCGTGTACCAACCGCTCACCGCTCCGATCGCGGACAGCCTCGGCCTGTCCGCGCTGCTCGCCGCCATCCCGCTGCTGGTGGTGTTCCTGCTGCTCGGCGTCCTGCGCGTCAGGGCGCACTGGGCCGGGCTGGCCGGGCTGGCCGCCGCCCTGGTGATCGCCGTGCTCGGCTACGGGATGCCAGCCGATCTCGCGCTGCTGTCCGCGGGCCAGGGCGCCGCCTTCGGCGTGCTGCCCATCCTGTGGATCGTCATCACCGCCATCTGGCTCTACCAGCTGACCGTGCGCAGCGGTCGCTTCGAGGACCTGCGGGCGAGCTTCGCGCTGCTCTCGCCGGACCCGCGGATCCAGGCCGTGGTGATCGCCTTCTGCTTCGGCGGTCTGCTCGAGGCCCTCGCCGGGTTCGGCGCGCCGGTCGCGATCACCGGCATGATGCTGGTCGCCATCGGGTTCCCACCGCTGCGCGCCGCCGTGACGGTGCTGCTGGCCAACACCGCTCCGGTGGCCTTCGGCGCGCTGAGCACGCCGATCATCACCGCGGGCGAGCTCACCGGGATCCCCTACGAGCACATCGGCGCCGTGGTCGGGCGCCAGACCCCGCTGCTGGCGGTGCTCGTCCCGGTCCTGCTGGTGCTCGTGGTGGACGGGCGGCGCGGTGTGCGGCAGACCTGGCCCGCCGCGCTGGTGACCGGCGTGGCGTTCGCGGTCGCGCAGTTCGTGTGCGCCAACTACATCTCGGTTCCGCTGACCGACATCGTCTCGGCGCTGGTGGGCGCGGTGGCGCTGGTCGTGCTGCTGCGGTTCTGGCAACCCGCAGGGAGCACCGAGGCGCAGGCCGACCTCACCAGCGGCGCCACCGCGGTCCCGGAGCGGCAGCTGAACACCGGGCGGATCGTCCTCGCGCTCTTCCCGTACCTGCTGGTGATCGCGGTGTTCTCGGTGGTCAAGCTCTGGGAGCCGCTCGGGGACGCGCTGGCCGCCACCGACGTCGAGATCCCGTGGCCGGGCTTGCACGGCGCCCTGCTGTCGGCCTCCGGTGAACCGGCCAGCAGCACGGTGTTCACGCTGTCCTGGCTGTCCTCCCCCGGCAGCCTGCTGCTGCTCTGCGGCATCGGGGTGGTGCTGGTCTACCGGATCAAGCCGACGACGGCGCTGGCCGAGCTCGGCCGCACCGTGGTCTCGATGCGCTGGTCCGGGCTGACCATCATCAGCGTGCTGGCGCTGGCCTACGTGATGAACCAGTCCGGGCAGACCACCACGATCGGCACCGCCATCGCCGGGCTCGGCACCGCGTTCGCCTTCCTCTCCCCCGTGCTCGGCTGGATCGGGGTGGCCGTCACCGGCTCGGACACCAGCGCCAACGCGCTGTTCGCGAGCCTGCAGCAGGTCGCCGCGGAGCGGGTCGGGGTGGACCCGGCGCTGCTGGTCGCGGCCAACACCTCCGGCGGGGTGATGGGCAAGATGATCAGCCCGCAGAACCTGACCATCGTGGCCACCGCCGTCGGCGTGGCCGGATCGGAGGCCAAGGTCCTGCGCGACGTCCTCAAGTGGAGCCTCGGGCTGCTGCTGGCCCTGTGCGCGCTGGTCTTCCTGCAGTCCAACGTCCTGTCGTGGATGCTTCCACGGTGAACGACTCAGAACGAGGTGATGTGGCATGAGGGTGGCGCTGTTCGCGACGTGCCTCGGGGACACCGTGTTCCCGGCAGCGCCGAAGGCGACCGTGCGGCTCCTGGAGCGGCTCGGCTGCGAGGTGGAGTTCCCCGCGGCGCAGACCTGCTGCGGGCAGATGCACACCAACACCGGGTACCGCAGGCAGGCGAGGTCCTCGGTGCGGACCTTCGTGGACGCCTTCGCCGACTACGACGCCGTGGTCGCCCCTTCCGGGTCGTGCGTGGCCTCGGTGCGCCACCAGCACGCGTTGGTCGCTGACGGCGACCGCGAGCTCAGCCGCGCGGTCGCACAAATCGCCCCGCAGGTGCACGAGCTGTCGGAGTTCCTGGTGGACGTGCTCGGGGTGACCGACGTCGGCGCGTACTTCCCGCACCGGGTCACCTACCACCCGACCTGCCACTCCGCGCGACTGCTGCGGGTCGGCGACCGCCCGCTGCGGCTGCTGCGCGCGGTCCGCTCGCTGGAGCTGGTCGAGCTGCCCGCAGCCGAGCAGTGCTGCGGCTTCGGCGGCACGTTCGCGCTGAAGAACCCGGACGTGTCGGTGGCGATGGGCGCCGACAAGGCACGGCACGTCCGGGAGACCGACGCCGAGGTGCTCTGCGCCGGGGACAGCTCGTGCCTGATGCACATCGGCGGGCTGCTGTCCCGCCAGCGTTCGGGGATCCGGGTGATGCACCTCGCCGAGGTCCTGGCCAGCGCGGAAGGAGACGACCGGTGACCGGCACCTACCTGGGTATGCCCGCGTTCCCGCAGGCGGCCAAGCGGGAACTGGCCAACTCGCAGCTGCGGCACAACCTCGCCGACGCCACCTCAACGATCCGGCGCAAGCGCGCCGACGTGGTCGACGAGCTGGACGACTGGGCGCAGCTGCGCGAGGCCGGTGCGGCGATCAAGGCCCACACGCTGTCCAACCTGGACACCTACCTGGAGCAGTTCGAGGCGGCGGTGACCGCCGCGGGCGGCACCGTGCACTGGGCGCGCGACGCCGCGGAGGCCAACCGCGTCGTGGTGGACCTGGTGCGCGCCACCGGGGAGCGCGAGGTGGTCAAGGTCAAGTCGATGGCCACCCAGGAGATCGAGCTCAACGAGGCGCTGCAGGCGGCCGGTGTCGACGCCTGGGAGACCGACCTGGCGGAGTTGATCGTCCAGCTCGGGCACGACTCGCCCAGCCACATCCTGGTGCCCGCGATCCACCGCAACCGCGCGGAGATCCGGGAGATCTTCCAGCGCGAGATGGGCGAGGTCGGCGTGCCCGCCCCGACCGACCTCACCGACGACCCGGCGCGGCTGGCCGAAGCGGCGCGCCGCCACCTGCGGGAGAAGTTCCTGCGGGCCAAGGTCGCCGTCTCCGGGGCGAACTTCGCCGTCGCCGACTCCGGCACGCTGGTCGTGGTGGAGTCCGAGGGCAACGGCCGGATGTGCCTGACCCTGCCGGAGACGCTGATCAGCGTCGTCGGGATCGAGAAGCTGGTGCCGCGCTGGCAGGACCTGGAGGTCTTCCTGCAGCTGCTGCCGCGCTCCAGCACCGGGGAGCGGATGAACCCCTACACCTCGACCTGGACCGGCGTCACGCCGGGCGACGGGCCGCAGCAGTTCCACGTGGTGCTGCTGGACAACGGCCGCACCAACGCCCTCGCCGACGAGGTCGGCCGCCAGGCGCTGCGCTGCATCCGCTGCTCGGCCTGCCTGAACGTGTGCCCGGTGTACGAGCGCACCGGCGGGCACGCCTACGGTTCGGTCTACCCCGGCCCGATCGGGGCGGTGCTGACGCCCCAGCTGCGCGGCACGGGGTCCGAAGTGGACAAGTCGTTGCCCTACGCGTCCTCGCTGTGCGGGGCCTGCTACGACGTCTGCCCGGTCGCCATCGACATCCCGGACCTGCTGGTGCACCTGCGGACCCGCGTGGTCGAGGAGCACCGCGGCTGGCGGTCCAAGCCGCTGGACGCGCTGATGGCCCTGGCGTCGTGGGTGCTCGGCGACGCCAAGCGGCTGGCCGCCGCGCAGAAGGTGGCGGCGCTGAGCCGCCGGGTGGTCGGCCGCAAGGGCATTATCGGCCGCCTGCCCCCGCCGCTGTCCCGGTGGACCGATGCGCGCGATGCACCGGCCCCGGCCGAAGAACCGTTCCGAACGTGGTGGGAGCGAAACCGAGGGGGCGATGCGCGATGAGCGCGGCACGCGAGGCGGTCCTGGGCCGGGTGCGCTCGGCGATCGCGGGCACCGAGCGGACGTCGCTGGCCGACGTGCCGCGGCACTACCGGGAGCACCGCCCGGCGGAGGACCTCGTCGGCCTGTTCTGCGAGCGGGTCGCCGACTACCGGGCCACCGTGCACCGGGTCGCACCGGGCGGGCTGACCGCCGCGATCACGGCCGCGGCGCACGACCTCGGAGCCCGCCGGGTCCTCGCCCCAGCCGGGGTACCACAGGCGTGGTGCGATGCCCTGCGCGCGGAGTTCGACCAGGTCGAGGACGGGGTCGGGATCGACACCGCCGGCCTGGAGCGCGTCGACGCGGTGATCACCACGGCCGTGGTGGGCATCGCCTCCACCGGCACGATCGTGCTCGACCACGGGCCGGGCCAGGGGCACCGGGCGGTGACCCTGGTGCCGGACGTGCACATCTGCGTGGTCTCCGAGTCGCAGGTCGCCGACGACGTCCCGGAGGCCCTGCGGCGACTGGACCCGGCGCGGCCGATGACCTTCATCAGCGGCCCGTCGGCCACCAGCGACATTGAGCTCAAGCGCGTGGAAGGCGTGCACGGCCCACGGACCCTCCACGTCCTGGTGACCCCGGAGGCGACCTGACGGAGCCCCCGGTGCGGACCACCTGGCCCTCCGCCGCGGCGGTGCAGGCACACTGATCATCAGGACGGGTGATCGTGGAGGACTGGATGGTGGAGGCCCACGCTCCGCTGGAGCCGCAGCTGGACGTCGTCGCACGGGCCGCGGCGTTGCGCGATCAGCTCGCGTCGCACCGCAGCGAGGGCGAGCAGCAACGCAGGCTGGCCGACGAGGTGATCGCCGCGCTGGAGGCGGCCGGGCTGTTCCGCGCGTGGGTGCCGCGGCGCTTCGGCGGGGCGGAGCTCGACCTGCGCACCTATCTGGACGCCACCGCGGAGGTCACCAAGGGCGACGCCTCGGCGGGCTGGCTGGTCATGATCCTCGGCTGCGGTGACTGGCTGACCGGGCTGTTCCCGGACCAGGCGCAGCAGGAGGTCTTCGGCACCGACCCGGACACCAAGGTCTGCCAGGTGCTCTCCCCGAAGGCCAGGGCCCGGCGCGCCGACGGCGGCTGGCTGGTGAGCAGCAGGTGGGCCCCGGCGTCGGGGTGCCTGCACGCGGAGTGGGCGATGCTCGGCATGACGCTCCCGGAGCAGGGCGCCGCCTTCGGGCTGGTGCCGATGCGCGAGCTGACCGTCGAGGACACCTGGTTCACCCTCGGGATGCGCGCCACCGGCAGCAACCTACTGGTCGGCCAGGACCTGTTCATCCCCGACCACCGGGTGCTGCACCGCGGTCCCGCCACGCGCGGCGAGTTCCCCCGCACCGGCAACGACTCCCCGCGGTACCAGGCGGCGCTGGTGCCCACGCTGGCCACCTTCCTGATCGCGCCGCTGCTCGGGATGGCCGAGCAGGCACTGGAGCACGTCGTCGCACAGTCCGGTGCGCGGGGCATCTCGTTCACCAGCTACGAGCGCCAGCTCGACTCGACCGGGTTCCAACTGGCGGTCGCCGAGGCAGCCACCGGGATCGACGTCGCCCGGATGATCGCGCACCGGTCGGCCGCCGTCGTCGACGGGCACGCGCGCGCCGGCACGCACCCCGACCTGCTGGAGCGAACCCGCCTCCGGCAGCACTCCAGCTACGCGGTGCGGCAGTGCCGGGAAGCCGTCGAGATGCTCATCAACGCCTACGGGGCGGGCGCGATGTCGGAGCGGGACCCGCTGCACGGCATCGTGCGCGACATCCAGACCGCGGCCCGGCACGCGCTCGCCCACCCGGCCTCCAACGCCGAGGTCTTCGGCCGCGCCCTGCTGGGCGTGGAACCGGGCATCACCGAGATGATCTGAGCACCCGCCACACGATCAAGTGACACCGGGAACCGGTCTCCGAGCACCCTGGTCTGAAGTGGTGCCGATCACTTCAGGAGGGAGTTCCGCGTTGCCAGACATCAGGGTTGTGCTGCGGGGCGGTCCGCAGGACGGGAGCGAGGTCGACGTGCCCGCGGACGGCTCGGGGAAACCGATCCCGCGGATCACGCTGCCCGCCCGCGCTCGCAACGCCCAGGCGGTCCCACCGCTGCTGATCTACGAGCGCGGCCGCCGCACCCCGGACGGGACCTGGCAGTTCCACTACGTCGGCGCCGAGACCTGAGCGGCGTCGCCACCGAGCAGCACCCCTTCGCGGGGCAGCCAGTACCGGGTCAGCACGCGGAGCATGACCGCGACCTCCACGGCCTTGATGCCGTCCATCGCCGCCAGGTCCCCGGTCAGCAGGTCGGCGAGGTCGTCCTCGTCGCGGAACGCGCCGTTGTAGATCATCGACGCGCTCCCGGCCACTGTGGACACGAAGCGGGCCGACGGGTGCCTGCCGAGCGCCTCGGCGGTGGAGGTGATCGAGCGCAGCTCCGTCGTCAGCGAGATCACCGCCTCCACCGGGAAGCCCAGCACCGCGGGCTCGATCTCCACCCTCGGCACGATGGCACCGCGCTCCAGCAGCGACTGGACCGTCCGGTACGCGGTGGACTGGCTCAGCTCCAAGCGGCGCGCGATGTCCGCCGCGCTCGCCCGCCCGTCGTGCTGCAACGCACGCGCCACCCGCCGCTCGTCCGCGCTGAACCCGGTCGCACCGGTGTCGCGGTGCGCCGGGTTCTCCGCGCGCAGGCGCTCCTCCTGCTCCGCCGTGAGCCGGTCGAGCAGCCACGTCGCCGCGGAGGCGTAGGAGCGCAGGGCGATCTCGGTGTGGGTGGCCACCACGCCGGGAATGCCGCCGACCCGCTCGGTGATCAGGCAGTCGGCGTCGGCCCGTGCGCTCGGTTGCAGGATGCCGTAGACGTCGGAGCGACCGGAGGTGACCGCGGCGAACTGGGTTTCCGGGAGTGCCGCGAGGTCGCGGGCCACCTGGCCCGCGGTGCCGGGTTGCGCGGAGATCCACAGGTGCTGCGGGTGCGCGTCGGAGAACACCGACCAGTTGACCTGGCCGATCACCTTCAGCAGCCGCTCGTCGACCAGCCGGGCGAGGCGGCGGCTGACGGTGCTGGCGGACATGTCCAGCACCTCGGCGAGCAACCGCACCCCGGCGCGCGGCGCTCGCTGCAGCGCCGCCACCAGGTCGAGGTCGGCGTCATCCAGTGTCTCGGGCACGACCGGGATCGTACGGCCTCCCCCGGCGCTCCTCGACGATCCCGGCTGCGGCCCCCGACGCTCCCATGGACGAACCACCATCGAGACCGAAGTTCCCTTAACTTTCTCACCCTATGAATGACTGTTTCATTCTCATCTCGTTCTTGACTGATTTTATCGAGCCAACGTAGCGTGCTGCGCATCCTGCCGCTGGACCGCCAACGTCCCGGCACCCGTCCCAGGAGGTCGCATCGTGCGTGGCGCTGCGCAGACACCACCGCGGTCCACCCGCGTGCTGGTCCGGGTCCTGGCCGGTGTCGAACGCGCGGGCAACCTGCTCCCCCACCCGTTCTGGCTGTTCGGGATCCTGAGCGCGGTGCTCGCGGTGCTCAGCTGGGTGTTGCACGCGCTGGGCGTCACCGCGGTCAACCCGGCGGACGGTGGGATCGTCGCGGTCCGCAACCTGATCTCCGCCGACGGGATCCGCACCGCCGTCTCGGGGGTGGTGGAGAACTTCGTGACGTTCCCGCCGCTGGGTACCGCGCTGGTCACCATGATCGGTGTCGCGGTGGCGGACAAGGCCGGACTGCTGACCACCGTGCTGCGCGCCGCGGTGGTCCGGGTGCCCCGCCGCGGGGTGACGTTCGCGCTGGCGTTCACCGGGATGATCGCGCACGTCGCCTCCGACGCCGCCTACATCGTGCTCATCCCGCTGGGCGCGATCGTGTTCCGCGCGGTCGGGCGCAGCCCGGTGCTGGGGATCGTGGTGGCGCTGGTCGCGATCTCCGCGGGGACCGACGCCAGCCCGCTGATCACGCCGACCGACGTGATCCTGTCCGGGCTGACCACCGCCGCGGCCGGCACGCTGGACCCGACCCACGTGGTGAGCCCGGTGGCCAACTACTTCTTCTCCGCCGCCTCCTCGGTGGTGCTGTCCGCGGTCATAACGCTGGTCGTGGAGGGCTTCCTCGCCAAGAGGGTGGAGACCGGCGAGGACGACGCGAACGTCGAGCTGGACGACTCGTCCCTGGCGCTCACCGCTGACCAGCGGCGCGGCCTGCGCAACGCCGGGATCGCCGCGCTCGGCTACCTCGCGGTGCTGGTGGTGGTGACCCTCCCGAGCGGGTCGCCGCTGCGCGGCGAGGACGGGTCACTGCTGGAATCGCCCCTGCTGTCCGGGATCGCGGCCGTCCTGTCGCTGCTGTTCGTGATCACCGGCGCCGCGTACGGCACCGCCGTCGGGGTGGTCCGGCGCAGCCGCGACCTGCCGGACCTGATGGTGCAGGGGCTGCGCGACATCGCCCCGATCCTGGTGCTGTTCTTCGCCGTCTCGCAGTTCCTCGCCTTCTTCAAGTGGACCGGGATCGGTGAGGTCACCGCCATCCACGGCGCGGCGCTGCTGGAATCGCTCGGCGCGCACAGCCTGCTGGTATTCCTGGGCATCCTGGTGCTGGTCAGCCTGATCAACCTGGTGGTCACCAGCGGCTCGGCGCAGTGGGCGCTGGTCGCCCCGGTGTTCGTGCCGATGCTGATGCTGCTGGACATCCCGCCGGAGACCACCCAGGCGCTGTACCGCATCGCCGACTCCTGCACCAACGTGATCACGCCGATGAGCCCGTACTTCGTGATGGCGCTGGGTTTCGTCCAGCGGTACCGGCGCGAGGCCGGCATCGGCACGCTGGCCGCGATGACCATCCCGCTCGCGCTGTCGATGCTGCTGGTCTGGACGGTGCTGTTCTTCGCCTGGTGGGGCCTGGGCATCCCGCTCGGCCCGGGCGCTCCGGTCCGCTGACGACTACTCGAAGGGACACCCTTGAACTCCTTGGTCCTGCGCAACGCCCACCTGCTCGACGTCGGATCAGGCACTTACCGGGAAGGAGACCTGGTGTGCGCGGACGGGCGGATCGTCGAGGTGGGCGGACGGGCCACCGCTCCCACCGGTGCCACCGAGGTGGACCTGCGCGGCGGGTACGTCCTGCCGGGCCTGATCGACGCCCACGTGCACGTCGCTGGCATCACCGCCGACACCACCGCGCTGCGCGGCTGGTCGCCGAGCTACATCGCCGCCGGCGCGGTGCGCAACATGGGCGCGATGCTCGATCGCGGGTTCACCACGGTGCGCGACGTCGGCGGCGCGGACTACGGGTTCGCCGCCGCGCAGGAGGACGGCCTCATCCGCGGCCCGCGGCTGGTCTTCGGCGGCAAGGCGTTGAGCCAGACCGGTGGGCACGGCGACAAGCGGACCGCCGGGGTGCGGGTCCACGACGACCACCCGTTCTGCGGTGGTTCCAGCCGGATCGCCGACGGGGTGGACGGCGTCCGGCTGGCCGCGCGCGACGAACTGCGGCGCGGCGCGCACCACATCAAGGTGATGGCCTCCGGTGGCGTCGCCTCCCCCACCGACCACATCGACTCCACCCAGTACTCGGTGGACGAGCTGCGCGCGATCGTCGACGAAGCTCGGGCCGCTGGCCGGTACGTGACCGTGCACGCCTACCCACCAGCGGCGATCAACCGGGCGCTCGAAGCGGGGGTGCGCTGCGTCGAGCACGGGAACCTGCTGGACGACCGCAGCGTGCAGCTGCTCGTGGAGCGGGGGGCGTTCCTGGTGCCAACGCTGGTGACCTACTGGGCGTTGCAGCGCGAGGGCATGGAGCACGGCCTGCCCCGCGGCAGCTGGGAGAAGGTGGCGCAGGTCCTGGAAGGCGGGCTCGGCGCCCTCGAGCGGGCGGTCCGCGGCGGTGTCGACGTAGTCTTCGGCACCGACCTGCTCGGCGGCATGCAGCGCTACCAGAGCGAGGAGTTCAGGATCCGCGCGGAGGTGCAGGCGCCCCTGGAGATCATCCGGTCCGCGACGTCCGTGGCCGCCGAACTCGTGCGGATGCCCGGCGAGGTCGGCACGCTCGACCCTGGTGCGCACGCCGACCTGGTCGTGCTGGACACCGACCCGCTGGCCGACATCACCGCGCTCACCCGCCCGCCCCGGATGGTCGTCCAGGCGGGGACGATCGCGGTGGGCTGACGATTACCCACCCGCGTCGCGCCACATCGGGTACATGGTGGGGCCGTCGTGCGGGAGGACCATCGGGGCGCCGGTGTCGCGGAAGCCCAGGCGCAGGTAGAGGTTCCGGCTGCGGGCGCTGCTGGCCTCCAGGTAGGAAGGCAGCCCTTGGGCGTCCCACCGCTGCAGGGCGCGGCGCAGCTCGGCGCCACCGACGCCGGTGGACTGCGCCGAGGGGTCGACCGCGATCATCGCCAGGTACTGGTGCGGTTGGGCGGGGTGCTGGGCCTCCGCCAGCGCGCCGAACTCGCGGAAGCGCTCCGCGCGCGGCCCGGCGAGCTCGGCCAAGCGCCGGTTGCCGTCCTCGTCGAGGAGGCTCGGTGGTCCGTCGCGGCCCGGGAGCCAGACCTGCACCGCGAGGCCGTCGGCTCCGACGACCACCTCGCCGATCCGCTCCGCGCGCGGCACGACCATGCCGAACCACTCCCGGTAGACCCGGTGGCGGTGCTGCTGGTCCGGCGCCAGCCACCGGGCGAACTCGTCGTCGGCGAAGGCCCGGAGCAGGGTTCGGATGCGCACGTCGTCACCGGACACCGGCCGTCTCCTTCCCTGGTTGCACCGTCGCCGCGCGCGCTCCCAAGCCGATGCGCGCGTACGCCCACGGGCGGACGCGCTTCAAGGTCACGCCCCAGATGACACCGAGCACGAACACCACCAGGAAGCCCAGCGGGAGCGCCCAGGCCGCCGGGTCGCCGTCCTCCACACCGAGCACCGTGCCGAACGAGACCACCGTCAGCAGCAGCACCACGGCCAGCACCAGCGCCGCGATCGAGGGGGCGACCAGGGTGCGCCACCGGCTGTGGCCGTGGTCGCGGTGGGCCAGGAAGTAGCCCAGGACCGCGACCGAGGTCAGCATCACCAGCGACAGCACGCCGAGCGCACCGGCCGAAGCGCCCCAGAAGAACAGGTAGGTGATCGGGTCGATCCCGGTCACCGCCACCAGCCCCACCACGACGAGGGAGATCGCGGTGGTGGTCAGCGAGCCCGCCGCCGGGGCCGCGGTGCGCGAGCTGGTGGTCCCCCACCAGCTCAGGCCCACGCCTTCCCGGCCCAGCGCGAAGAAGTAGCGGGAGCAGACGTGGTGGAACGACAGCATCGCGGCGAACAGGCTGGTGACGTACAGGGCCGAGCCGAGGGTCACCAGCACCCCCGGCAGCCGCTGCCCGGCGAGCACGAACAGCAGCTCGGTGGAGTGGGTCTCGGCCTGCGCGACGATGTCGCCCGGCCCGGTGGCCACCGTCATCGCCCACGTCGACAGCGAGTACAGGCCGCCGATGACCACCAGCGAGATGTAGGTCGCGTAGATCACCGTGCGCGGGTTCCTGGCCTCCTCGGCCAGCACGGTGGAGTTCTCGAAGCCGATGAACCCGGTGAAGGCGATCACCAGGATCACCCCGGCCGCCCCGGTGGCCAGCTGCGCGGGGTTGAGCGTGTCGAGCACGACGCCGTCCGGGGACGGGTTGGCGACGAACGCCGCGTCGAAGGTCAGGATGATCGCCACCTCGGCCAGCAGCAGCACCCCCAGCACCCGGCCGTTGACGTCGATGCGCAGCACGCCGAGCACCGCCACCGCGGCCAGTCCCACGCCCGCGAACACCCACCACGGCGCGGTGCTCCCGGTGACCTGCCGCAGGAAGTCGGCCGCCCCCACGCCGAGCCCACCCGCCAGGCTGACCAGGATCAGCAGGTAGGACACCAGCGCGACCGCGCCCGCCCCGGTGCCGGCCACCCGGCCCAGGCCCTTGGCGATGTAGGCGTAGAAGGCCCCGGCGTTCTCCACGTGCCGCGACATCGTGACGTAGCCGATCGCGAACAGCCCGAGGACCAGCGCGATGGCCAGGTAGCCCAGCGGGATCCCGGTCACCCCGGACACCGCGAAACCGCTGACCGCGCCGCCGCCGACGACCGTCTCGGGGGCCGCCGCGGCGACGGTGAAGAAGACGATCGAGGTCACACCCAGTCGAGCGCGGGCCAGTGCGGCGGACACTTTGGACGGTGGCAACTCTCGCTCCTCCTCGGGTTCGGCGATATCAGTGCCTCGGGGTGATGGCCGACTGGCCGCGCGCGGCCGCGACCTCGGCGATCAGGTTCCGCAGCGGGCCTGGGACGCGCTTCTGCCAGGACTTCATCCGGAAGTCGCCCTGCCGCGCCACGTTCTTGGGCAACCGCACGTTGCGGATCACGCCGGTCTCGCGCGCCAGCAGCGCGAAGGTGATCTCGGCGAGGCGTTCCGGGACGGTGATCATGCCGTTGCCCGTGGCGGTCTCGGCGCTGGTGAACAGCAGCTCCAGCGCGGCTTCCGGGCTGGCCACGCCGGAGTCGGCGAACCGCCACGCCGAGGCCGCGCCCCCGCGCCACCCGGCCGAGACCGGCACCTCGCGCAGCACGTCGATGATGACCAGCCGGGCGCGGACCTTCTCGGTGGCGGCCTGGCCCAGGTAGTCCAGCCAGGTGCGCAGGTCGTGGCCGGGTTCCTCGCGGATCTCCCGCAGGACCGCCCAGGACAGGAAGTCCGGGCAACGCCCCCGCCCGCTGGGCCGGACGCTGGGGGTGACCGCGATCTCCTCCTCCAGGATCAGTTCGGCCAGCAGGCCCGCGGCGCAGCCCAGCGACACCAGCGCACCGTCCACCCGGGGGGTGATCCGCTGCCCGCCGGCGTGCGCGGCGAGGAAGAACCGATCCGCCACCCGCAGCGGGATGCGGTTGGCATCCAGCTCGGAAACCGTCACCAGCCACCCCCGGCTGACGTGCCGATCAACACCCAGTCGCTCCCATCTGGACCGCCGCCCCCGAACCGATCCCCCGCCGAGTTCGGAAAGTGCCCGAGCCAGCGCACAGAGTAACGTACCCGAAGGTTCGTTCAAGTTCGTCGCCCGTGCGCGCCGTTGCGACACCTGGGTGATCTCCGATCCGGGCACCGGACCGCGGACGGCGTGGTTGACTTCGACCTTGCACGAGGTTCGAGGATGGCGTCGTGCATTCGACGAACATCCAGAGGGGGCAGCGGAGATGACGGTGAGCTGGGAGACGATGCGGTCCTTCGCCAGCGACGGGTCGGTGACCCGGCAGCGGCTCTCGCCGGGACTGGCCCGCCGCATCCTGCGCTACGCCCGGCCGTACCTACGCGACATCATCCCGTTCCTGGCGCTGGTGGTGCTGGCCGCCGTGCTCGGCATCGTCAACCCGCTGCTGTTCAAGGCGATCATCGACGACGGGATCCTGCCGCGGAACATGTCGGTGGTGGTCTGGCTGGCGGTCGCGGTCGCCGGGGTCGCCTTCCTCGACGCCGCGCTGTCGCTGCTGCAGCGCTGGTACTCCGCCCGGCTCGGCGAGGGGCTGATCTACGACCTGCGCTCGGAGGTCTTCGACCACGTGCAGCGGATGCCGGTGGCGTTCTTCGTGCGGGCCCAGACCGGGGCGCTGGTCAGCCGGCTCAACAACGACGTCATCGGCGCGCAGCGGGCGCTGACCAGCACGCTGTCCTCGGTGGTGTCCAACGTGCTGAGCCTGGTGCTGGTGCTGGCCACCATGTTGACGCTGTCCTGGCAGATCACCCTGATCGCGCTGGCGCTGCTGCCGCTGTTCCTGCTGCCGGTGCGCTGGATCGGGCGGCGGCTGCAGCGGATCACCCGGGAGCAGATGAAGGTCGACGCCGAGATGAGCTCGCTGATGACCGAGCGCTTCGGGGTGGCCGGGGCGATGCTGGCCAAGCTCTACGGCCGCGCCGACGAGGAGGCCGCCAGGTTCTCCGAGCGGGCCGCGCGGGTTCGCGACATGGGCGTGGTCTCGGCGATGTACAGCCGGGTCTTCTTCGTCGCGCTGACGCTGCTGGCCTCGCTGGCCACCGCGGTGGTCTACGGGTTGGGCGGCGGCCTGGTGCTGACCGGCGCCTTCGAGCTCGGCACCCTGGTCGCGCTGGCCACGCTGCTCACCCGGCTCTACGGGCCGCTGACCGCGCTGTCGAACGTGCACGTGGACGTGATGACCGCGCTGGTCAGCTTCGACCGGGTCTTCGAGGTGCTGGACCTGCGCCCGATGGTGCAGGAGAAGGTCGACGCCACCGAGCTGCCCGCCGACGCCGCCGACGTCGAGTTCGACCGGGTGTCGTTCCGCTACCCGGCCTCCGACGAGGTCTCGCTGGCCTCGCTGGAGTCGGTGGCCCGCAAGGACAGCTCGCCCGCCCACGAGGTGCTGCACGACATCTCCTTCCGCGCCGCACCAGGCCAGACGATCGCCCTGGTCGGGCACTCCGGCGCGGGCAAGACCACCATCACCAACCTGGCCGGGCGGCTCTACGACGTCGACTCCGGCGCGGTGCGCATCGGCGGCCACGACGTCCGGGACGTCACGCTGGCCTCGCTGTACCGCACCGTCGGCGTGGTCACCCAGGATGCGCACATGTTCCACGACACCATCCGCGCCAACCTGGCCTTCGCCCGGCCCGACGCCACCGACGAGGAACTGCTCGACGCACTGCGCACCGCGCAGCTGGGCCACCTCGTCGAGGCGTTGCCGGAGGGGCTGGAGACGGTGGTCGGCGACCGCGGCTACCGGCTCTCCGGTGGCGAGAAGCAGCGGCTGGCGATCGCCCGCCTGCTGCTCAAGGCCCCGCCGGTCGTGGTGCTGGACGAGGCGACCGCGCACCTGGACTCGGAGTCGGAAGCAGCCGTGCAGGCGGCACTGCGCACGGCCCTGTCCGGGCGGACCGCGCTGGTCATCGCGCACCGCCTGGCCACCATCCGGGAGGCCGACCGAATCCTGGTCATCTCCGGCGGGCGCATCGCCGAGGACGGCACGCACGCCGACCTGCTGTCCCGCGACGGCCTGTACGCCGAGCTCTACCGCACCCAGTTCGCCCAGCAGGACACCGGAGTCGTGGCCTGAGCACCACCTGTGCGCGCGTGCCCGACGTCAGGCGCGGGGCGGGGTGGTGGTGAGCTCGCCGCCCGGGTCGAGGTGCGCGAGGACGGCCGTGCAGAGCTCGTTGAGCTGGTGCACCTGGTCTTCGGTGAGCCCGCCGAAGACCAGGTCCCGGACCTGGGCCACGTGCCCCGGCGCGGCGGCCACGACCTTGTCGTACCCGGCGTCGGTGAGCTCGGCGACGTTGCCCCGCCCGTCGCTGCTGGCGCGCTGGCGGCGCACCCAGCCCTGCTGCTCCAACCGGGCGACCACGTGCGAGACCCGGGACGGGGAGGCGTTGGCCCGCGCCGCCAGGTCGCTCATCCGCAGCGCGCGGTCGGGGTCCTCGGAGAGCATCGCCAGCACCCAGTAGCCGAAGTGGGTCAGCCCGGAGTCCCGCTGCAGCTGCGCGTCGAGCTTGGCCGGGACAACCGTCATCAGCGCGGCGAACTTCCGCCAGGCGCACTGCTCGGCGTCGCTGAGCCATCGGGGTTCGGTCACCGGACCAGCATACGCGAGAAGTACTTGAACGTTCAGGCATCTGCCCTGCTCAGTGCGGGTCCCTCAGCCCGCGGCGAGCTGGTCGGCGGTGCGGGTGTTGAGGACGCGGTCCGGGGACACGTCGCACTCCTCGGCGCGGGCGCAGCCGAGCGCCAGCCAGTCCAGCTGGCCGGGGGCGTGGGCGTCGGAGTCGATGCTGAACAGGCAGCCGACGTCGCGGGCCAACCGGATCAGCTCGCGGGGTGGGTCCAGCCGGTCGGGCCGCGAGTTGATCTCGACGGCGACCCCGTTGTCCCGGCACGCCTCGAACACCGCTCGCGCGTCGAAGGTCGACTGCGGGCGCTTCTTGCCACCGATCAGGCGGCCGGTGCAGTGCCCGAGCACGTCCACGTGCGGGTTGGCCACCGCCGCGCACATCCGGCGGGTCATCTCCGCCGCGGGCATCCGCAGCTCCGAGTGCACGCTGGCCACCACCACGTCGAGCCGGGCCAGCAGCTCCTCCTCCTGGTCCAGCGACCCGTCGGTGCGGATGTCGACCTCGATGCCGGTCAGGACGCGGAACGGCGCCAACCGCTCGTTGAGCTCCTCGACGACCTCCAGCTGCTCGCGCAGGCGGTCCGCGGACAGGCCGCGGGCCACCTTCAGCCGCGGCGAGTGGTCGGTCAGCGCGACCCACTCGTGGCCGAGGTCGCGGGCGGTGGTGGCCATCTCGGCGATCGGGCTGCCGCCGTCGGACCAGTCCGAGTGCGTGTGGCAGTCGCCGCGCAGCGCCGCCCGCAGCTCCGCACCGCGCTCCGGCACGTCCACTTCGGACCGGAGCCGGGCCAGGTAGGCGGGGACCTCGCCGCGGTGGGCGGCCTCGATGACGCCCGCGGTCGTGCGGCCGATGCCCGCCAGCTCGGTCAGCCGCCCGGCAGCCACCCGGTCGTCGAGGTCCGGCAGCTCGTCGACGACCGCGGCGGCCCGCCGGAACGCCCGCACCCGGTAGCTGGGCGCACCGGCCCGTTCCAGCCAGAACGCGATCTCGCGCAGTGCCCGTGCCGCATCCACGTGCTCCTTCGTAGTCGCTGCGCGGCGGTGACGCCACCGACGATTGCCGCCGGGGTCTTGGCCCGCGCCCGGGGCGGGGCGTTAGATGGCCCCGGGAACGCGACATCCGAGGGACGAGGTGGAGAGTGCAGCAGTACGAACTCGCGGTGCTGCCCGGTGACGGGATCGGCAACGAGGTCATGCCCGAGGCGTTGCGGGTGCTCGACGTGGTCGGCGCCAAGTACGGCGTGCGGTTCGGCTACCAGCACTTCGACTGGAGCTGCGAGACCTACAAGAGCACCGGGGCGATGATGCCCGCCGACGGGTTGGCGCGGTTGCGGGACCACGACGCGATCCTGCTCGGCGCGGTCGGCTGGCCCGGCGTGCCCGACCACAAGTCGCTGTGGGGGCTGCTGCTGCCCATCCGGCGCGAGTTCGACCAGTACGTGAACCTGCGGCCGGTGCGGCTGCTGCCGGGCGTGACGCCGCCGGTGCGCGACAAGCAGCCCGGCGACATCGACTTCTGGGTGGTCCGAGAGAACACCGAGGGCGAGTACTCGCAGCTGGGCGGGAGGCAGGGCGAGGGCACCCCGACCGAGATGGTGCTGCAGACCGCGGCCTTCACCCGGCACGGCACCGACCGGATCATGCGCTACGCCTTCGAGCTGGCCCGCCAGCTCGGCAAACCGCACGTGACCTCGGCGACCAAGTCCAACGGCATCTACCACTCGATGCCGTACTGGGACGAGCGGTTCGCCGCGATCGCCGCGGAGTACCCGGAGGTCACCGTCGACCAGGACCACATCGACATCCTGTGCGCGCGGTTCGTGATGTCGCCGGAGCGCTTCGACGTGGTGGTGGCCAGCAACCTGTTCGGCGACATCCTCTCCGACCTGGGGCCGGGCGTGACCGGCACGATCGGGGTGGCGCCGTCGGGCAACATCAACCCCGAGCGCAACTACCCGTCGACCTTCGAACCGGTGCACGGGTCGGCGCCGGACATCGCAGGTCGGGGCATCGCCAACCCGATCGGGCAGATCTGGTCGGCGGCGATGATGCTGGACCACCTCGGGCTGGCGGAGGCTGGTGCCGACGTGGTCGCCGCGATCGACCGCGTCCTCGCCGACTCCTCGGCCCCGCGCACGCCCGACCTCGGTGGGAGGGCGACCACCGAGGACCTGGGCAGGGCGATCGCGGAGGCGGTCCGGGGCTGAGGCTCAGCCGCCGGTGCGGGCGGCGACGGCCAGCAGGACGTCCTCCCGGCCCGGTCGGCCGACGAGCTGGAGGCCGACCGGGAGTCCGCCGACCCGCCCGGCGGGCACCGACACGGCGGGGACGCCCGCGAGGTTCCACGGCTTGGTCAGCCCGATCAGTGCGGCGCGCACGTCCACCTCGACCCCGTCGACGGTGGTCTCGCGGCGGCCGAGCTCGGTGGCGACGACGCAGGTGGTGGGCATGGCGAGCAGGTCGACCTCGGAGAGCAGCTCCTGGACCTCGCGCCGCCACTGGTCGCGCGCGGCGAGCGCGCGCACGTGCTGCCAACCAGCAGTCCGGGCCGCCTGCCGCAGCCGCTCCAGGACGTCGTCGGTGAACAGCTCCGGGTGCTCGGACACGCGCTCGGCGTGGTTGGCGTAGGCCTCGCTGTGCTGGATGCCCTGGAAGCCGCGGTGCACCAGGTCCGGATCGCGGATGCCGACCTCCCGCACAGCCAGTCCGTCGACGTCGAGGGCGGCGCGGGCGGCCCGGGTGATGGCCGGGTCCGTCGGGTGCAGCGCGTTCGGGTCCAGCCACCCGATGCTCGCGGCCTGCCCGCGCTCCTGGCTGGGTGTGCTGCGCAGCCCGGCCAGGACGCGGTAGCCGGTGCGGCAGTCCTGCGGGGTACGGGCGAGTACGCCGACGTGGTCCAGCGACTGCGCCAGCGGGAACACCCCGTCGGTGGAGATCGCGCCGAACGCTGGTTTGAACCCCACCACCCCGCACAGCGCGGCCGGGACCCGCACCGATCCCCCGGTGTCGGTGCCCAGCGCCAGCGGCACCATCCCGGCCGCGACCGCGGCGCCGCTGCCCGCGCTGGAACCGCCGGTGATCCGGGTGGTGTCGTGCGGGTTGCGGGCCGGGCCGCGGTGCGCGCTGTCACCGGTGGGGCCGAAGGCGAACTCGTGGGTGGTGGTCCTGCCGACCAGCACCGCGCCACCGGCGCGGAGCCGCCGCACGCAGTCGGCGTCCGATGTGGACACGTGGTCGGCGAAGTGTGCCGAGCCCATCTCGGTGCGCGACCCGGCCACCTCGACGAGGTCCTTGACCGCCACCGGGATGCCGTGCAGCGGACCGCGGTCGAGGCCTTCGGCGAGTTCGGCGTCGGCCTTCTCCGCGGCTCGCACCGCTGCGCCGCGGTCGACGGCGGTGAAGGCGTTGAGCTCGGCGTCGAACTGGTCGATGGCGCGCAGCGCGGCGCGGGCGAGCTCGACGGCGCTGGTCTCACCGCTGCGCAGCTGGTCGGCGAGCTCGGTGATCGTCCAGTCGCGGAAGTACCCCGCGGGGGTGTGCTGGGTCACCGGTCGCGCCTCCTCTCCCCGAGCGCCGCGGCGCGGCCTCCAAATCATCGTGCGCCCAGGTCGCGAAGTCCGTCAACGCTTCCGCCGCCCACAGGTCCCGGAACGGGCCTGGGGCCGCCACCAGCTCCCGATGCGGTCCGCGCTGGACGATCCGGCCCGAGTCGAGCACCAGGACCTCGTCGAACCGCTCCAGACCGGCCAGCCGGTGCGTCACGACGATCGTGGTCCGCCCGGCCCTGGTGCGCAGGACCCGCGCCAGGACGTCGTCGGCCAGTTCAGGTTCCAGCGCTTCGGTCGGCTCGTCGAGCAGCAGCACGTCCGGCTCGGACAGCAGCGCCCGCGCCAGCAGCAGGCGCTGCCGCTGACCGCCGGAGAGCGGTTGCCCGGTTTCGCCGACGGAGGTGTCGAAACCTGCTGGCTGGCGGCGGATCCAGGCCAGCAGCCCGGCCTGCTCGGCCGCCTGTTCCAGCCGAGCCTGGTCGGCACCCGGTGCGGCCAGCAGCAAGTTGTCCCGGATGGTGGCGCTGAAGACGTGCGCGTCCTGCGTCACCGCACGGGTTTCCGGCCGTTGCACCTGCCCCGACGAAGCGGGGACGAGCCCGGCGAGGACGCCGAGCAAAGTGCTCTTGCCCGCTCCGCTGGCACCGACGACGGCCACCGTCCGGCCGGGGTCGATGGTCAGGTCCACGTCGGTGAGGGCTGGCCGGTCGTAGTGCACCGAAACACCGTGGAGCGCGAGGCCCTCCGAGTTGACCGGCGGGAGCGCGACCGGGGGTGCGGCGAGCAGTTCGGTGATCCGCCGCAGCGCTGGGCGGTGCTCGGTCCAGCGGCGCGCGGCGTCGGTCAGCGGGAGGACGGCTTCGAACGCCGCCAGGGCCAGGAACCCCACCACGGCGGCACCGGTCTGCGACTGTCCGGCGAGCAGCGCCGACCAGGACACGGCCACCGCTGTTGCGCCCTCCACCAGGACACCGGCCGCCACCAAGGCACTGGTGCTGCGCGCTGCTCGGCCGTCCCGTCGACGCATCCGCGCTGCGTGCTGCTCGGCGCGCGCGACCGCCACGGGAACTGCGCCGAAGGCGGCCAGCTCGTGGGCTCCCTCCACGAGGTCGGCCGCGGCGACGGACAGTTCGGCCCGGTCGGCGGCGGTCTGGTCCTGCCGGTGGGTCAGCACCGCGAAGGCCGGGAGCGCCACCGCCGCGACCAGCAGCCCACCTGCCAGCACCACTCCGGCGGCCGGGACCACCGCGGTGCAGGCGATGACCGAGCCGGTGGCGACGACCAGGGCGATCGCGGCCGGGGACAGGCAGCGCAGCAGCAGTTCCTGCACGCTGTCGACGTCGGAGACCAAGCGGGACAGGGCATCCCCGTCACGCAGCGCGGGTCGCCCCAGCTGAGCGCGGAACACCTCCGGCCGCAGCCGCGCGACCGCCCGCAACGCGGCGTCGTGCCCCACCAAGCGCTCCAGGTAGCGGAACGCCCCGCGGGCGAGGGCACAGGCGCGCACCCCGACGATGGCCAGGCTCAGCGCGGACAGCGCGGGCTGCTCGGCCGCACGGGTGATGAGCCAGGCCGCCAGTGCCATCAGGCCCACCGCGCACAGCTCCGCGGTCACCCCCGCGGCGATGGCCGCCAGCAGGCGGAGCCAGGTGCGGCGGAGCAGCGACGTCACCGCGAGCCCGCTCATGCCGCCACCTCCACCGAGCCGCAGACCACGCGGATCACCCGATCCGCGGTTTTCAGCAGCGCTGGCCGGTGCGCCACCGCGATGGCGGTCCGGCTGTGGAGCACTTCTGTCGCCGAGGCCATCAGGGCTGCCTCGGCGTGCAGGTCCAGGCGTGCTGTCGGCTCGTCGAGCAGGACGATCGGCGCGTCCTTGAGGTAGGCGCGGGCGACCGCGACGCGTTGCCGCTGACCGGCGGAGAGCTCGGCGCCGCGCTCCCCCAGCCGGGTTCGGTAGCCGTCCGGGAGCTGCTCGATGAACTCCGCCGCGTGCGCCGCGCGGGCGGCCTCCCGGACCTGCGCCATGGAGGCACCGCTGGCGCCGAGGCGGATGTTGTCCGCGATCGTCCCGGCGAACAGATGAGGGTGCTGCGGCACCCAGGCGACCTGGCGGCGCCACTCCGCCACGTCAAGTTCGCGCAGGTCGACACCGTCCACCAGCACCCGGCCGGCGGTTGGCTGGACGAACCCGAGCAGCAGGTGCAGGACCGTGGACTTGCCCGCACCGCTGGGTCCGACCAGCGCCACCCGCTCCCCCGGCCGGACCACGAGCGAAACGCGGTCCAACGCCGGGGTCTCCTGACCGGGGAAGTGCACGGTGACGTCCTCGAAGCGGATCTCGCCCGCAGTGGCCTCGCGCCGCGTGCCGCCCTGCACCGCGGTTGGTGCGTCCAGGACCTCGAAGACCTGCTCGGCCGCCGCCATGCCTTCGGCGGCAGCGTGGAACCGGGTGCCCAGTGCTCGCAACGGCAGCAACGCCTCCGGTGTCAGCAGGAGCACCACCAGGGCCGTGGTCAGGTCCACCCCGCCCGACAGCAGCCGCAAGCCCACCGGCACCGCGACCAGCGCAACCGCCAGCGACGCCACCAACTCCAAGGCGAAACCAGACAGGAACGCCACCCGCAGCGCGCGCATCGTCGCCGAGCGGTGCTCGTCGGCCATCCGCCCGATCACCGCCCGCTGATGCTCGGCCCGCCGGAACACCCGCAGCGTGCTCAACCCGGCCAGCACGTCGCGGAAGTGCCCGCCGAGCCGCTGCAGGTGCGTCCACTGGTCCTCGGTCACGTCGCGGGTGCGCAGGCCGATCAGCGCGCCGAACAGCGGGATCAGCGGGAGGGTCAGGGCGACGATCAACGCCGAGGACCAGTCGGCCAGCCCCAGCCGCAGCAGCACGATCGGCGGCACCAGCACCGCGACCGCCAGCTGCGGCACCACTCCGGTGATCGCCGGTTCCAGCGCGTCGATCCCCTTCGTGACCAGCGTGCTGAAGGATCCGCTCGACCGCTGCGAAGCCGCGCGCGAGAAGAGCGAGCCGCGCAGGTCTGCCTTGAGATTCGCAGCGGCGCCCTGCACGAGGGCGGTGCTGCACCAGGCGGTGCAGGCGCGCAGCACCACGGCTCCGGCGAGCCACGGCAGGTAGGTGGCTTCGAGCAGCGCGATGGCGCGGGCGAGCAGGTCCGCCTGCGCGATGATCAGCCCGGCCTGCACCAGCGCCAGCACCGCCACCGAGCACCGGGTCCACCGCGGCAGCAGGCCGAGCAGTCGCTTGTTCACAGGTACAGCGGCCTTTCCGCGCGAGCCCGGAAGACCCACCACACGCAGGCCTGGGCAGCGACCAACAACGGCGTGAGCACCAGCACGGCGGGCAGCAGCAGGCCGAGTGTGCCGGGGTCGGCGGTGCGCTCCGCCAGCGGCAGGCGGAACCCGACCGCCAGGCACAGCGCCACCACCGCAGCGCAGGTGAGCGCGAACCCCCGCCACTCCCCGAAGCGCCCGAACAAGGCGCCTGCGCGCTGGTGGGGCAACCCGGACAACCGGAGCCGGTCGAACGCCAGCCCGTGCACCGCGAACAGCGTCGCGACCGCTACCGCCGCCAGCAGCGCCCCTGGACCGGCGGCCACCTCGCCGACCTGGCCCACGAGCAGCCCGGCGAACATCCAGCCCCAGCTCAGCGCGACCACCCAGCTGCCGCCGGTGATCGCCGCGTCACACACCGCCCACCACCCGCGGGCATCGAGCCGACCCCGCAGCCACAGGCCCATGTCACGCACGACCCAGCCGACCAGCAGCAGCACCACGGCCGGGAACTGGCCGCTGAGCAGTTCACCCTCCAGCTCGGGGAAGGCTCCGACCAGAATCCCGGCGGCAGCCACCAGCCACACCTCGTTGCCGAGGAAGAACGGCGCGATGCCGGTGATCACCACCCGCCGCTGCCGCGCGTCCCGCCCCAGCGCGGGCAGCAGCATGCCCACCCCGATGTCGGCACCCCCGAGCAGGAAGTAGCCGAGGGCGAACACGCCCAGCACCGCGATTGCCAGCAACTCCACGATTCGCTCCTCAGAACGCGGCCGAGATCGGACGGGGTTCGGGTTCGGGTGCGCGCCCCAGGGCCACCGCGCCGGGGCCGCGCAGCGCCTGGCGCACCAGCAGCCACCAGTTGACCACCAGCAGCAGTCCGAACAGGACGGTGAAGAGCAGCAGCGACGTCCGCATCGCCGTCGCGGACACGTCGGAGACCGCGTCCTCGACGCGCAGCACGCCGTAGACCACCCACGGCTGGCGGCCCACCTCGCGGAACACCCAGCCGGAGATCATCGCCAGGAAGGGCAGCGGCACGGCCGCCACCAGCACCAGGTGCCACAACCGGAACCGCCGCACGACGGGTTTGAACAACGCCAGCAGCACGCTCGGCACCAGCAGGTACAGCAGCAGCGCGAAGGCCAGCAGCATCACGATCGCGGCCGTCGCGGTCCACGCCTCCGGCGGCACGTAGTCCCCGGGGCCGAAGCGGCCCGCGAGCTCCGCCTGCAGCTCCACGACCCGGTCGCCGTCCTGGGAGAGGACGGCGTCCTTCATCGGCTGCAGGTGGGGGAACTGCATGCTGCCCGCCACCACCGTCACGAACAGCGCGGGCAACGCGGTGAACAGGCCGGTGCGCAGCGACTTGGTGAACAGCTCCACCTCGGCGGTCCGGCGGAACAGGTGCAGGGCGCTCATCCCCGCCACGAACACGCCCGCGGTCACCAGGGAACCGCCCAGGATGTGCCAGAAGGCGGTGGTGGCGGTGGGGTTGGTCAACACCGCCCAGGCGTCAGTGAGCCGCAGCACGCCGTCGGAGTGCTCGTAGCCCACGGGGTTGTGCAGGAACCCGTTCGACACCATGATCCAGTACGCCGAGGCGTAGGCGGTGAGCACGACGACCCAGATGAACCCGAGGTGCACCCAGCGGTTCACCCGCCCCCAGCCGAAGATCCACAAACCCAGGAACGTCGATTCGAGGAAGAATGCGACCAGCGCCTCCATCGCCAGCGAGGCACCGATGACGTTGCCCGCGGTGTGCATCAGCCCGCTCCAGGCCAGCCCGAACTGGAACTCCATCACCAGCCCGGTGACGATGCCCACCGCGTAGTTGATCACGTACAGCTGACCCCAGAACCGGGTCATCCGCTCGTGAACCGGGTTCCGCGACAGCGTCGCCCAGGTCTGCACGCAGGCCACCAGCGTCGCCAACCCGATGGTCAGCGCGACGAACAGGAAGTGCCCGCCTGCGGTCAGGGCGAACTGCAGGCGCGCCAGGTCGAGGGTTTCCGGATCCATGCCCACCAGCCTGGCGCCGCGGCGGGCGCCGGACGTCGGGCTGCGGAGGGCACTTCGGGTACCGCGCCGGTTGCCCCCTAGGGGCGCTCCCCTACACCCGGAGTTGCGCCCGGTTCAGCTCAGCCAGCCCGGGGTGACCAGCGCCGACTCGTAGGCCAGCACCACCAGTTGCGCGCGGTCGCGCACCCCGAGCTTGCTCATGATCCGGCTGACGTGGGTCTTCGCCGTGGCCGGGCTGAGCACCAGGCGACCGGCGATCTCGTCGTTGGACAGCCCACGCGCCACCAGCACCAGCACCTCCCGCTCCCGATCGGTCAGCGCCCCCAACCGCGGGCTGGGTGCCGGTCGGTCGCTGCGCGCGGCGAACTCCGCGATGAGCCGCCGGGTGATCGCCGGGGCCAGCAGCGCGTCGCCGCGGGCCACCACGCGCACCGCGTGGATCAGCTCGGTCGGTTCGGTGTCCTTGACCAGGAACCCGCTCGCCCCGGCGCGCAGCGCCCCGTAGACGTGGTCGTCGACGTCGAAGGTGGTCAGGATGAGCACCTTCACCGCCGCCAGCTGCGGGTCGGCGCAGATCCGCCGGGTCGCCTCCAGCCCGTCCAGCGCCGGCATCCGGATGTCCATCAGCACCACGTCGGGCTGCAGCTCGGCGGCGCGGCGCACCGCCTCGGCACCGTCGGCGGCCTCCGCGACCACCTCGATGTCGTCCTCCCCGGCCAGGATGGAGCGGAACCCGGCGCGCACCAGCGTCTGGTCGTCGGCCAGCAGCACCCGGATCACCGCGCGGCCCGCCACGGCAGGCTGGCCGCCACCTGGAACCCACCGGTGGGCAGGGGGCCCGCGGTGAGCTCCCCACCCAACGCCCGCGCCCGTTCCTCCATGCCGCGGATCCCGTTGCCCCGATGGACGTTCCGCGTCGGCGTAGCGGTCCCGTCGTCGTCGATCTGCACGTGCACATCCTGACCGGAGTAGCTGACCCGCACGAGGGCGGTGCGCGCGTCGGCGTGTCGGGTCACGTTGGTCAACGCCTCCTGCACGATCCGGTACCCGGCCAGGTCCACCTCCGGCGGTAGCGACCGGGGCTCGCCGTCGACCTCGACCCGCACCGCCAACCCCGTCGCGCGGGCCTGGGCGACCAGGTCGTCCAGCCGCCCCAACCCGGGCGCCGGCCCGACTGGCGCCTCGTCGACCTGGCGCAGCACGCCGAGCGCGGCCCGCAGGTCGCGCAGCGCCTCCTTGCTGGCCTGCTTGATCGAGGTCAGCGCCGACCCGGCCTGCGCGGGCTCGGCGTCCATCCGGTGCAGCGCGGCCCCGGCCTGCACGTTGATCAGCGAGAGGTGGTGGCCGAGCACGTCGTGCAGTTCCCGCGCGATGCGCAGCCGCTCCTCGTTCGCCCGGGAGCGGGCTTCCTCCTCCTTCTCCCGCTCCACCGCCAGCATCCGCTGCTCCGCTTCGTTGAGGTAAGCGCGCCGGTTGTGCACCAGCCCGCCGATCGCGACGGCTGCGACCAGCCACCCGGCGAACAGGTACAGCGAGGTGTCGTCCAGGTGCCGCTGCCCGCCGCTGACCTCGCCGTAGCCGACGAGCAGCATCGCCACCACCGCGAGCAGCACCGCGACGGCCGTGCGTCCCTCGGCAGCCACGGTGCTCAGCGCGACCGCGAAGGCCAGCAGCAGCGGACCGTCCACCGTGCTGAGCGGGTAGTAGACCGCACAACCCACCAGCGCGACCAGCGCGACGGGAACCGGGAAGTGGCGGCGCAGCACCAGGGCCGTGCAGGTGCCGAGGATCATCAGCACGTCGAACAGCCGCAGGACACCCTGCTCGACCGCGAAGTTCAGCAGCACGGAGAGCAGCACCACGACAGCGACCAGCACCGCCAAGGCCACGTCGACCGCGGTACCGGGCACCCGCCGCAAAACCGTCATGCCTGGAAGAATAGGCGCAACTGGGCGACGGTCACCGCCGGCTGCGCAGCAGCGCCACCTACGCCGTCTGCGCGCCAATGAAGTTCGCCGCGATCTGCAGCCGCTCGGCCAGATCCGCCAGTGCACGATCGGTGGCGACGTAGACGACACCAATCGCCGCGCAGCTCGGAGCATGCGAGGGAATCGGCACGGCCAGCGACGACAACCCGGGGATCACCTCGTCATGACTGGTCGCGAACCCCTGCCGACGCGCCTGCGCCACCCTCTCGGCCACGTCAGCGCCCATCCCTTCAGTCCCGAGCAACGTCAACAGCGCGATGCCCGGAGCCCCGTGCTCCAGCGGGTGGCGGGTACCGGGGTGCTCGGCCACAGTGCCCGCCGCGCGCCGGGGCTCGACACTGGCCAAGGTGATGCACTCACCGTGGTCGTGCACGACCACGAAGCACGTCATGCGCAGGTCCGCCGCCACCGAGGCCAGCTCGGGGACGGCGACGCTCTGCAGGTCGCGGGAGACACCGTGGGCCAGGACGGCCAGGCCTGCGCCAGGGGCGCAGCGCCCAGCGGAGTCGCGGGCTACCAGGCGGTGGTCTTCCAGGGTTCGGACCATCCGGTAGACGATCGAGCGGTGCACGCCGAGTTCCGCTGCTATCTCGTCGATGGTGCGCGGTCGGTCGGAGGTGGACAGGAGTTCCAGGATCCTGATTCCCCTGGAGAGGGTTTGGGATCTCGCTCCTCCGGTTCTCGTCCTTCCGACCATGTTGGCGAACATAGCTCGGTTGGGGGTGGGTTGCTGGTTGATGTTCGTTGCTGCTTCGAGGTTGCTGTTGGGGTGGGTGGTTGGGGCTTGTTGTCGGTTGTGTCGTGCGGGGTGGCCATCCCCGCGGTTTGGGGGTTGTGGGGCTGGTTCGGCTTCATGTCACGGGGATGACCCGGTGTGGGACGGACCCGGCTTCTCGACTCGGCCCCCGGTGACGAGGTGGCCGGGACTGGTGGGGGGGGTTGTGTCGTGCGGGGTGGAACCGGTGGGTTCAGGGGTGGCTCGTTTTCTGGTTGCGGGCTAGCTGTGGGGTTTCGGGGTGTTGCTCGGATTTTGGTTGTGGGTAGCGGTCGCCTGGCGGCGTGTTCTGGCGTGACGTTCCCCGGCTCCGTCTCCGGTGCACCGCCGAACGTGGATCCACTGGCTCGGGGTGACGCTGACGTCTTCTACCCAGCCTCAACTTCGCACAGGTAATAGCAGTTCCCGCGTCTACGAACCGTTCTCTGCTCTCGTGTGGACTGTCTTGGCTTGCGCACGGCCCCCTTGAGGTTGTTTCTGGTTTCCCCATATATGCAAGAGTTTTCGCGTGTTGATCACCTGATTGTGGGATGGTGATGTGCTCGAATTCTTGTTCGAGTCTTGGGAGAATGGTGTCATGACACCGCTGATGGCCACGTTCGTGGACGCGACCCCTGCCCCGGGTACGGGTGTGGGTGTGGTCGCGGCCGGGAGC
>NZ_JBEPDU010000061.1:0-42248 GCF_040300525.1 Saccharopolyspora sp. NPDC000359
CCCCGTCCCCACCGTCAACACACCCACGAACACCACACCCAACACAGCCCACACCACACCCATCACCGGCCACCCCACCGGCAACCACACACCACCACACCAACGCCGGGACCACACCCCGGCCCGGTACTACCACCCTCAGCCGACTGTGCCGCAGGCACCGAAACCGTCACTCCTCGGAAAAAGACGAAAACTCGTCCGCCGATTGTACCGTGATCGGTTGCGCGCCAACGGGAACAACGCCGTCACGAGCGGCCGAGCAGCGCCAACAGCCTGGTCTGCTCGTCGGCGCCCGGGGGCACCTCGCGCGGCGCGGCGAAGATCCCCATGCCCTGCCAGGCAGGCACCTGCGGGGCCAGCACGGTGTGCAGCTCGGCCACCAGCTCGGGGTCCAGCCGCTCGTCCGCGCCGATGCCGCGGGCCAGGTCCCAGGCGTGCACCGCGAGGTCGGTGGTCATCTGCCAGCCGTAGTCGACGGCCGGGATGACCCCGCCGGTGACGTGCACTTCTCCCTCGGTCGCCCCCGGTGCGTCCCAGGCCCGCCGCGCCGCGGCGGCGGCCTCGTCCCAGGCGCCGACCGGGTCGCTGCCCAGCACGTCGCCGTCAAAGCGGTCGCCCACCTCGTCGAGGGTGGCCCCGTCCAGCAGCCACGGTGCCCACAGCTGCTCGCTGACCAAGTGGTTGAGCAGGTCGCGGACGTTCCACTCGGTGCACGGGGTGGGGTTGTCCCACTGCGACGCCTCGATCTGCTGAACGCGGGTGTCGAACTCCGCCATCGCTGTGCGGTGAGCCGCCAACAACTGCACGATTCCTCCTGGGTGCTGGTGTGAATCCGGTCACGCGGCGGCCGCCGGGGTGCGCGGATCCGCAGCTAGTGGGCTCCCAGTGTGACTGCGGTGCAGCGCTGTGTCGCGCGTGCGGGAGGCGGTTTTACGCCCCGGTGGTCTGGGCCACTCCGGGGAGTCGTAACCTGCCGAGCAGTTTCTTACGTGCGAGTAACCAATCGCGCGGCACAACCGGAGGCGGTCATCGCCGCCTGGCCAACGAGAGGACGTGATCGTGAGTTCACCCACGGTTGCGGACGCACCGCAGAAGGGGTTCTTCGGACACCCCCGCGGCCTGTCGACGCTGTTCTTCACCGAGATGTGGGAGCGCTTCTCCTACTACGGCATGCGGGCGATCCTGGCGTACTACCTGTACGCCGCGGTCGCTGACGGCGGCCTGGGCATCCCGGAATCCACCGCGCTGTCGGTGGTGGGCATCTACGGTGCCTCGGTGTACATGACCGGCGTCGTCGGTGGTTGGCTGGCCGACCGGGTCATGGGCGCGCAGGCCGCGGTGTTCTACGGCGGCGTCGTGATCATGTTCGGGCACATCTGCCTGGCGCTGCCCGGTGGTGTCCCCACCGTGGTGCTCGGCCTGGTGCTGCTGGTCATCGGCACCGGCCTGCTCAAGCCGAACGTGTCCGGGCTGGTCGGTGGTCTCTACAGCGACGACGACACCCGGCGCGACGCGGGCTTCTCGATCTACTACATGGGCATCAACCTGGGTGGCCTGCTCGCGCCGCTGGTCGCCGGGACGCTCGGGGAGCGGGTCGGCTGGCACTGGGGCTTCGGCGCCGCTGCCGTGGGCATGGCGATCGGCCTGGTCCAGTACTCGATGGGGCGCAAGAACCTCGGCTCGGCCGGGGCCAAGCCGGTCAACCCGCTGCCCGCGGAGCACAAGGGCCGCGTCCTGGGCCGCGTCGTCGGCATCGCCGCGCTGTTCGTGGTGGTGCTCGGCGGCCTGTCGGTGTCCGGGGCGCTGGGCCTGGACGGCCTGGTCAACGTGGTCAGCATCATCTCCGCGGTGCTGCCGGTCGTGTACTTCGCGGTGATGCTGTCCAGCAAGCAGATCACCAGCGTCGAGCGGGACCGGCTGGTCGCCTACATCCCGCTGTTCCTGGCCACCGCGCTGTTCTTCCTGCTGTTCGAGCAGCAGCCGAACACCCTGGCCAACCTGGCCGAGGCCGACACCGTCCTGCAGGTGTTCGGCTTCGAGGTCCCGGCCTCGTGGTTCCAGTCCATCAACTCGGCGACGATCATCATCCTCGCCCCGGTGATGGCCGCGCTGTGGCTGAAGCTGGGCGACCGGCAGCCGAGCACCCCGCAGAAGTTCGTCGGCGGTGTGTTCTTCGTCGGTGTCGCCTTCCTGTGGGTCGTGCTGTCGAAGGTCGTCGTGGGCGGCGACAAGCACCTGCCGCTGATGCTGGCGCTGGTGTTCGTGATCATGACCGTCGGTGAGCTGCTGCTCTCGCCGGTGGGCCTGTCGGCCAGCACCAAACTGGCGCCGAAGGTCTTCGCCTCCCAGACCATGGGCCTGTACTTTTTGGCCCCGGCGATGGGGCAGGGCCTGGGCGCCCAGGTGGTGAAGCTCTACTCGGTGGACAACCAGCAGGTCTACTTCGCCATCGTCGGCCTGGCCACCATCGGTTGCGCCGTGCTGCTCCTGGTCTTCGCCAAGGGCATCAAGCGCAAGATGCACGGCGTGCTCTGAGCTGGTCGAGCGGCGGCCGGGTCCGGTGCGGGCCCGGCCGCCACCGTGCTCAGCGCAGGTCGAGCGTCTTCGGCGCGGCCTGCGGTGCCGCGGGGTCCGGCTCGGGGTGGCCGGGCACGACCACGTCCTCCGGCGGCAGCACCCCGTTGACCAGGTAGTCGGAGCCGATGCGGTCGACCTCGGCGTTGCCCGCCACGGCCCACACCCCGTGTTTGCCCGCGTCCCGCTCGGTGACCAGGACCGAGGACGGCAGCGAGCGGTGCATCTCCTGCGCGCCGCGCAACGGGGTGGCCACGTCGTGCTCGGAGTTGATCAGCAGGATCGGCGGCAGGTCCTCGCCGGTGATCGCCAGCGGCTGCTGCGCGGGCGCGTGCCAGGACCGGCAGGGCGCCACGGTCCAGCTGTTGTACCAGGCGGCCAGCGGGTGGTCGGCGGCCAGCCGTTCGGCGTCGCGCTCCCACTCCGCGCGCCGGGTCGGCCACGGCGCGTCCACGCACTCCACCGCGTTGTAGATGGCGTTGCCGTTCTCGGCGACCTCGTCCTTGGGCTCGACCTGGCCGACGAGCTTGCCGTCGTCGTGGCGCAGGTGGAAGTCGGCCAGCCCCTCGGCCAGCTCCTGCCACGTGCTCTCGCCGTAGAGCGCGTTGAAGGTGATGTCGATGAACTCCGCAGGACCCAGGTTGCCGCGCGGGGCCCGGCGCAGCTCGGCCTGCACGCCCTCCCACGCCGCCTGCACCTGGGCGCGCTCGGTGCCCAGGTGGAAGGCCTGGTCGTGCTGGGCGATCCAGTCGAAGTACTGCCCGAGCCGCTCCTGGGCGGCGATGTCCTGGTTGAGGTTGTTGCGGTACCAGACCTCCGAGGTGTCCGGGTTGACCACGCTGTCCAGCAGCATCCGGTCCACCCGCTCGGGGAACAGCTGCCCGTACACCGCGCCCAGGTAGCTGCCGTAGGAGTAGCCGAGGTAGCTGATCTTCTCCTCGCCGAGCGCCTCCCGCACCCGGTCGATGTCCCGGGCGTTGTTCGGCGTGGTCAGGTGCGGCAGGTACTTCCCGGCGCGCTGCTGGCAGCCGTCGGCGTACTGCTGGGCGCGCTGCCAGTTCTGCTCGCGGGCCTGCGGCGAGTCCGGGTCGGGCAACGGCGTCTTCCAGTAGGTCGCCGGGTCCACGCAGGTGATCGGCGTGCTGTGCGCGGTGTTGCGGGTGTCCAGGCCGATCAGGTCGTAGCTGTCGAGCACCGGACCGGGCAGCATCGGGGCCAGCGCTCCGGCGAACCCGACGCCCGGCCCACCGGGGCCACCGGGGTTGATCAGCAGCACCCCGCGCCGGGCCTCGGGCTTGCGGGCGGGCTGCTTGGACACCAGTAGGGTCAGCTGCTCGCCGCCGGGGTCGCGGTGGTCCAGCGGCACCTGCAACTCGGCGCACTGCAACTGCGGGTAGGGCGTGCTGACGTCCTCTGGGCACGGCCCGAACTGCAGGCCGGGGGCGGCCTGCGCGGTCATCCCGGCGACCGCGGTGCTGGCGAGCACCACGGCGCCGGCCAGGCCGAGTGCGAACGAGCGCTTCAACGAGTTCTCCTCACCGAGCGGGGTCGGACAGATCCGGAGAGTATTCGATCAGCGCCCGGCAACCCGGGAGCCTCGCCGTCGGTCAGGCGCGCTGCTCGGTGGCGACGCCGAGCTCGCGGGCCAGGTCCTCGATGATCTGGCTGGTGCGATCCAGCCAGCGGACCGCGCGGTGCAGTGAGGTCGGGCCGTCGGTCAGCGACTCGGCGATGTCGTGCAGCGAGTCGGCCGTGCGGTGCGCGGAGTCCATCGCCGCCTCGAAGCCCACCTGCGCCTCGCCGGTCATCGACTCCACCGCGTCGGCCAGCGCCCACAGCAGCTCGGCGAGCCGGTCGCGGGTGTCGGCGTCGACCATGCCCGCCGCGGCCGACAGCGCGACCGCCAGGTTGCGCACGTAGTAGGCGCAGCCGCTGAGCACCGTCACGCTCCGCTGCACCTGGCTGCGGCGCGACCGCAGCCGGTAGGAGGTCAGTGGCCGGGCGCTGCGGACCACGCGCTGCAGGCCGTCGTCGAGCTCGCGCATCGACTCCTGCATGCCGGTGACCTCGCCGCGCTCGCTGAGCTCGGTCCCGGTGCTGCGCAGGAAGTCCCGCAGCACCAGCAGGAAGTCCTCGGTGTTGGTGCGCACCAGCGACCGGGTGCGGGTGGGCAGCACGAACACCGCGGCCAGCACCCCGGCGGTCGCCCCGACCGCGGTCTCCCACAGCCGGGTCTCCAGCACGGTGGCGTCGAAGGTGCCGAGCATGCCGTAGAGGGCGCCCAGCAGGGTGGTGATGAAGAAGGTCATCACCGCGTAGGAGAACCCGGCGAAGTAGAAGCCGAGGAACACGCAGACCAGGATCGTGGCGATCTCGGCGGCCAGGTGCCCGGAGATCTGCGCGGCGAGCAGGCTGCCCGCCAGCACCCCCAGCACCGTGCCCGCGGTGCGCTGCCACGCCCGGACCAGCAGCTCGCCGCGGCTGTTGGTGCTGATGAACACCACGAACGCGGTGATCACCGCCCAGTACCACCGGTTCGGCGAGACCAGCTCGCCGAGCACGATGGCCAGCGCGGCCGCGCAGGTCACCTGGACTGCCATCCGCACTTCCGGCCGCTGCAGACCGGTCTCGCCCGGCTCGGTGGTGCCGGGCTCCTCGGCAGGTGCCGGTTCGCCCACCTCGGCGCGCTGGTCCTCGAGCTCGCCGGTGGCGGTGGCCAGGTCGGTCAGGCAGGTGCCCAGCCGCCGCACGGCCATCGCGACCGCCACCGACCCCTCCTGCTCGATTCGCTCGGCGACCAGCCGGCTGGCTTCCCGCAGCTCCCGCGGGTCGGCGCGCAGCACCGCCAGCAGCGCGCCGACCGCGTGCGGCACGGTGTCGCCGCCGCTGGGGTGGTCGACCAGCCGCAGCAGCGGGGTGAGCAGGTTCTCGGCGGCCAGCTCCACGTCGAGGACGCGCTGGCGCAGCCGCTCGCGGCCGGTCTCGTCGAGCGAGTCGAGCTGGCCGACGGCACCTTCGAGCATCAGCGCGGTCTCGTTGAGCCGGACCGACCGGTTGTTCAGCTCGCGCCGCCGGGCCACTGACCCGGGGTGCTCGGCGACGTCGCGCACCGCGTGCAGCAGGCCGTGCACCTGCGCGCGCAGCGTCCGGTGGCCGCGTTCGAGCACCCCTTCGGGATCGTCGCGCAGCACCAGGAACCGCAGCGCGAACGCGGCCAGCGCCCCGGCGACCGAGGCCGCGAACAGCGCGGGCAGCTGGGGCAGCTGCGGTCGCAGGAACATCGCGAAGAAGTAGCCCATGAACGCGACCATGCCCAGCGGGAAGTAGCGCGGGCCGAAGCGCCGGACGTAGACCGCGGCGAAGATCACCACCAGGAACAGCAGGGTGTGCACCAGCGGCCAGGCTGCGGTCAGCATCGCCAGCAGCAGCGCGGCGGTCACCGGCAGCGGCATCAACAGGGTGGTGACCTGCTGCTGGCGCCGCTCCGGGTCGTTGACCCCGAGCGAGGAGTTGATCGCCACCACCGCGCCGATCATCGCCAGCGGCAGCGGCTGGCCCCACCAGGCCAGCACCGGCAGCACCGCGGCGGTGGTGAGCGCGACCGCGAGCACCACCCGCGTCGCGGTGCGCAGCCTGCGCATGGCCGGGTCCGAGGCGAGGAAGCGATTCCACCACTCGCTCCACATTGCGCCGCGGGCTCCTTCGCGCTCAGCTGATCGGGCTTGCGAGGTTACGCCGGTTCGGCGCTCGGTGGTGGCGGCCAGGCGGGCGCTGGGGGGGGGGAGCGCGCCTCAGTGGGTGCGGTGGCGGCGGACGCTCTCCTCGACCAGGTCCAGCACCGGGCTCAGGTGCTGCGCGGGCAGGCCCATGGCCAGGTGGGAGAGCAGGCCCTCCAGGACCAGTTCGAGGTAGGCCGTCAGGACGTCGATGTCGACGTCGTCGCGCAGGTTGCCCGCGTCCTTCTGCCACTGCAGGCGGGCCCGGGTGGCGGCGGTGAGCTGCTCCGAGCGCTGCGCCCAGCGCTCCCGGAACTCCTGGTCGGTGCGCAGCCGACGGGACACCTCCAGCCGGGTGCCCAGCCAGTCCGCGCCCAGGGCGGGCGAGCCGTTGGAGGCGTCGAGCAGGTTGCGCATCACCTGCACCAGGCCCTGCTCGGCGACCACGTCGGCCATCCGGGTCGCGTCGTCCTCGGCGAGGGCGAGGAACAGCGACTCCTTGTCCTTGAAGTGGTGGAAGATCGCGCCGCGGGAGAGCTGGGTCGCCTCCTCCAGGCGGCGCACGGTGGCGCCTTCGTAGCCGAAGCGCGCGAAGCACGACCGGGAGCCGTCGAGGATCTGACGGCGCCGGGCGTCGAGGTGGTCCTGGCTGACCCGAGGCATATCCTGATCGTCCCAGGTCGCCCCCGCGAATTGCAATCCGTACGTACGTTTTGCTGGGAACGTCCCACCTGCCGGGCGAGCGTCCGATCAGGTGGTCGCGCGCGGCAACCCCCGAACACCGTTAGCAGTTGGCGGGTCCGAGAACAAGGGTCGCGACCACCGGGGGTGCGCGGTAGCGTCGGTAACCGGCCAATCACGGGCGGTGATCATGTCTCCGGTGTCGACCGATCCTGCAGCCGCTGATTTCCCGACCTCCCGGGTGCGGACCCGAGCGGAGGCCGAGGCCTACGTGGCCTCGGTCTGCTTCAAGCACGGCCCCCCGCGGCTGATGGGCATCGAACTCGAATGGACCGTGCACCACGAGGAAGACCCAGCTCGACCGCTCGACCCCGCGACGCTCATCGCCGCGCTCGGCGCCCACGCGCCCCGCTCCCTGGTCCCGGACAGCCCGCACCGCCCGCTGCCGAACGGCTCGGTGCTCACCGTCGAACCCGGCGGCCAGGTCGAGGTCTCCAGCCGCCCCACCACGTCCATGCGCTCGCTGTTCACCGTCGTCGCCGCCGACGCCGCGCACGTGGCGCGCCGGTTGGGCCGCGCCGGGCTGGTGCTCGGCGACCAGGGCACCGACCCGTGGCGGCACCCCCGGCGGATCCTGCGGGTGCCGCGCTACGCGGCGATGGAGACGGCCTTCGACCGCATCGGCCTGGACGGTCGGTTGATGATGTGCAGCACCGCCGGGGTGCAGGTGTGCCTCGACGCGGGCGAACCCGACCGGGTGGCCGCCCGCTGGAGCGCGCTGCACGCCCTCGGACCGGTGATGATGGCGACCTTCGCCAACTCGCCGCAGCTGTTCGGTGAGCGCACCGGCTGGGTGTCGACCCGCACCCGCGCGCTGCTGCGCACCGACCCGCCGCGCACCCGACCGGCCACCATCACCGCCGACCCGGCGGGCAGCTGGGCCAAGCGCATGCTCGACACCTCGGTGGTCTGCCTGCGCCGCGACGGTGACGACTGGACCGCGCCCAACGGGATCAGCTTCGCGGAGTGGATCCACGGCGCCCTGCCCGGCCCGCCCACCCGCGACGACCTCGACTACCACCTGACCACGGTGTTCCCGCCCGTCCGGCCGCGCGGATACCTGGAGGTCCGCTACCTGGACGCGCAACCCGGCGACGGCTGGATGCTCCCGGCCGCTGCCCTGATCGCCCTCTTCCGCGAAGAGGCCACCGTGGACGAGGTGCTGGCGCTGACCGCCCCGGCGGTGGGCCGCTGGGTGCACGCGGCGCGGCACGGCCTGCGCGACCAGCCCCTGGCGCACGTCGCCGCGGAGGTCTTCGAGCTGGCCTGCCGACTGCTCGAGGGGCCGGACGTCCCAGCGGGGATGTCCGGTCGGCTGGCCGATTTCGTGGCGCGGCGCCTCGCCGCGGCCGGTGATCGCTGATCTTCTCCCGGAGGTACCGGTGAACCTGGTAGAGCTGAGCGACGACGACCTGCGCGCGCACGTGGCGGCCGAGCTGGCCCGCACCCGGCAGCGCAGCGCCGAGCTGACCGACGCGGTCGACGACGAGGACCTCGTCCGGCAGCACTCGCCGCTGATGTCCCCGCTGGTGTGGGACCTGGCGCACGTGGGCAGCCAGGAGGAGTTGTGGCTGGTGCGCGACGTCGGCGGCCGGGAGGCGGTCCGCCCGGACATCGACGACCTCTACGACGCCTTCCAGCACCCGCGCGCCGACCGCCCGCAGCTGCCGCTGCTGGGCCCGGCCGAGGCCCGAGACTACGTCGGCACGGTGCGCGAGAAGGTCTTCGACCTGCTGGAGCGCACCCCGCTGGAGGGGCGGCGGCTGGTCGACCGGGCCTTCGCCTTCGGCATGATCGTGCAGCACGAGCAGCAGCACGACGAGACGATGCTGGCCACCCACCAGCTGCGCAAGGGACCGCCCGCGCTGAGCGCCGCCCCGCCACCGTCCGATGTGGACGTCCTGCCGCCCGAGGTGCTCGTGCCCGGCGGGAGCTTCACCATGGGCACCTCCACCGAACCGTGGGCGCTGGACAACGAACGGCCCGCGCACGAGGTGCACGTGGACGACTTCTACCTGGACACCACCCCGGTCACCAACGGCCAGTACCTGGCCTTCATGGACGCCGGTGGCTACGACGACCCGCGGTGGTGGAGCGAGGCGGGCTGGGCGCACCGCCAGCGCGCCGACCTGCGGGCACCGCTGTTCTGGAAGCGCGACGGGGACCGGTGGCTGCGCCGCCGCTTCGGCCACCTCGAACCGGTGCCCGCGGACGAACCGGTGGTGCACGTCAGCTTCCACGAGGCCGAGGCCTACGCCGCGTGGGCGGGCAAGCGGCTGCCCACCGAGCCGGAGTGGGAGAAGGCCGCCCGGTTCGACCCCGGCAGCGGCCGGTCGCGCCGGTACCCGTGGGGTGACGACGACCCGCGCCCCGAGCACGCCAACCTCGGCCAGCGGCACCTGCGACCGGCACCCGCCGGGGCCTACCGGGCCGGTGCCGCGCCCTGCGGGGCGCGCCAGCTCATCGGTGACGTGTGGGAGTGGACGGCCTCCGACTTCCTGCCCTACCCGGGGTTCGCGGCGTTCCCGTACCGCGAGTACTCGGAGGTGTTCTTCGGGCCGGAGTACAAGGTGCTGCGCGGCGGCTCGTTCGGCACCGACCGGGCCGCCTGCCGGGGCACCTTCCGCAACTGGGACTACCCGATCCGCCGGCAGATCTTCGCCGGGTTCCGCTGCGCCCGCTCCCCGCGGGCGGAGGAGCGCTGATGTGCCGCCACGTGGGGTACCTGGGCCCGCCGGTCGCGCTGGACGAGCTGCTGCTGGAACCCGAGCACTCGCTGCTGGAGCAGACCTGGGCGCCCGCCGACATGCGCGGCGGCGGCACCATCAACGCCGACGGGTTCGGCGTGGGCTGGTACCGCGCGGACGGGTCCACCGGCAGCTACCGGGCGGCGGTTCCGATGTGGACCGACCAGTCCTTCCGGGAGGTGGCCCGCGAGGTGCGCAGCGGCGCGGTGGTCGCCGCGGTGCGTTCGGCCACCGTCGGGATGCCGGTGGTGCCCGCCGCGTGCGCGCCGTTCACCGACGGCACCCGGCTGTTCAGCCACAACGGACGGGTCACCGGCTGGCCGGATTCGGTGGCCAAGCTGGCCGCGCGGCTGGACGTGGTCGACCTGCTGACGTTGCAGGCCGCCACCGATTCGGCGCTGCTGTGGGCGGTCCTGCGGCAGCGGGTGCTCGACGGGGCCGAGCCCGCGGAGGCGCTGTCGGAGCTGGTGGGCGAAGTGGTCGCCGCAGCCCCGGACTCGCGGCTCAACCTGCTGTTCAGCGACGGCGACCGGCTGGTGGCCACCACCTGGACGCACTCGCTGTGGGTGCGCCGGGAGCCCGCAGCGGTGACCGTCGCGTCCGAACCGTTCGGCCCGCGGGCGGGGTGGCGCGAAGTTCCGGACCGGAGCTTGGTCGTCGCCGACGTCCACGATGTCCAGGTGCGGCCGCTGGCCGGGATGGGGGAGTGATGAGCGAACCGGAGCTGATCGTGCGGTTCACCGCCGAGGACGCGGCCCGCGAGCTGCGCGCCGACGTGCGGGCCGGACTGGCCGAGGACCCGAAGTGGTTGTCGCCCAAGTGGTTCTACGACGCAGCGGGCAGCGAGCTGTTCGAGCGGATCACCGAGTTGCCCGAGTACTACCAGTTCCGCGCGGAGCAGCAGATCCTGCAGCGCACCGCGCTGGACATCGCCGAGCTCACCGGGGCGGGCACGCTGGTGGAGCTCGGGTCGGGGTCGTCGGAGAAGACCCGGCTGCTGCTCGACGCACTGCGCAAGCAGGGCACGCTGCGCCGGTTCGTGCCGCTGGACGTCTCCGAAGCCGCGCTGCGCGCCGCGGTGGACGCCATCGCGGTGGACTACCCGGAGCTGCAGGTGCGCGGGGTGGTCGACGACTTCACCAGCGGGCTCACCGCCCTGGACGCCGGAACCGACCGGCTGGTGGCGTTCCTGGGCGGCACCATCGGCAACCTGCTCCCGGCCGAGCGCGCCGACTTCTTCGCCTCGGTCCGCGCCGCGCTGCAGCCGGGGGAGTGGTTGCTGCTGGGCACCGACCTGGTGAAGGACCCGGACCGGTTGGTCCGCGCCTACGACGACGCCAGCGGCGTGACCGCGGAGTTCAACCGCAACGTGCTGCGGGTTCTCAACCGCGAGCTGCGCGCCGACTTCGCACCCGAGCAGTTCCAGCACGTCGCGCTGTGGAACGCCGAGCAGGAGTGGATCGAGATGCGGTTGCGGGCCGAGCGGCCGATGCGGGTCGAGCTCGCCGACCTGGTGCTGACCGCGGACTTCGCCGCGGGCGAGGAGATCCGCACCGAGATCTCGGCGAAGTTCCGTCAGAACCGGGTCCGTGACGAGCTCACCGCCGCCGGGTTCGAGCTGCGGCAGTGGTGGCTCGACGACGCGGGCGACTTCGCCCTGTCGCTGGCGGTGGCGCGCTGAGCGGGCCCAACGGACCGGGTGAACATCCCTGGGCGGATCACCTCACGGGCGGGTGATCGGAATGGCGGTGGGCGCGCCGTGGCGCAGGATTGCCCCTGCGATTCCGCAATCCGCCAGGAAAGGACGAACCGATGCGCCTTCGTGCGACTGCCGCCGCCGCTCTCGGTGCTGCTGGGATGCTGCTGTCGCTGCCGGGTTCCGCACTCGCCGCGGAGGGCGAGTTCTACTACGCGGCCCAGTACCAGGGACGGGAGTACACCAGCACCATCAGCGACCCGGCCGACCGCACCTGCCACCGGCTCCCGGTACCGGAGAGCAGCCCGGCGTACCGGGTGCACAACGGGACGGACGCGACGGCCGTGGTCTTCCTGGACGCCGACTGCGCCACCGACACCTACTTCGTCCTGCAGCCGGGTCAGACCGCACCCCGCGCGGTGCTGGTCCGCTCGGTGATCTTCGCGAGCTGAGGCCCGGACCGGAGGGCGCTGCGCGACGAGGTCGCGCGGCGCCCTTCACCACGTGATCGAGCGGGTGAGGTTGGTCAGGCAGCAGACGCAGGGCATGCCAGCCGGCCGGTCGGACACCTCCGCCTCGTGCGCCGGGATCTCCACGCCGCAGAAGGTCCGCCACGCGGCCGGGACCCCGGTCCCCGGCGCGGTCGCCAGGTGCGCCTCGCGGCTGGCCTCCCCGACGATCCCGAAGGCGTACCGGACGGCCACGGTGCGGGTCACGGCTCGGCCCCCGGCACCCGGCCCGCCGCGCGCAGGCACTCCTCGCACGTCGGCCACAGCCAGTTCAGCGCGGTTGGCTCGGCGGCGGTGACGTGCCGCGCGCACAGCGTCGTGAGCCGCTCGCCGGTGCGGTGCGGCCCGGCGGGCAGCGTCCCCGCGATCGCGTGGCAGCGTTGCGCCGCCGGTTGCCAGTGGTGCTCGGGTTGGAACATCCTCCCACCTCCGCCAAATGGGACTGCCCCGTGCGGGGCTGGTGACGGGCAACCACTCGACCTTGACCCGTTCGGCCCAACGAAGTCGGGCTGAACGCGCCCACCGATCACCCGAAGAGATCAGTGCTGGGTTCCGTGGGCACGCTGCGTGATCACGATGGGGGACGAGCTGGCCGCGTGCCTCGGCCACTGGGGGGAGGTGCCTCGGCGCGCGGCCAGCCGGGCCAGGCTACACCCGGCAGCGCGCGGGGGATCCGGTCGTCGGTGTCGGGGGTGCGGGTTAGGTTCCCGGCATGACACCGCAGGAGCTCAAGGCCGCTTGCCTGGCGATGACCGGCGCCCGGGAGGAGTTCCCGTTCGACGAGTCCACCAGCGTGTTCAAGGTGGCGGGCAAGATGTTCGCGCTCAGCAGGTTGGACGCCGAACCGCTGCGGGTGTCGTTGAAGTGCGAGCCGGAGCTGGCCGTGCAGCTGCGCCTGACCCACCCGGCCATCACCCCCGGCTACCACCTGAACAAGCGGCACTGGAACACCGTCGCGCTCGACGGGTCGGTGCCCGACCAGCTGGTCCGGGACATGATCGAGGACTCCTACGACCTGGTGGTCGCCGGCCTGCCCAAGCGGGAGCAGGAGAAGCTGCGCTGGCGCTCCCTCGGCGAACGGGGTTGAGCCCGGATCCCGTCCAGGCGGGGTGAATTCGGAAGACTTCCGGGGATCCCCGTTGCTGGATTCGTGGTGGGTACATCATTCGGTCGCTCCCGCCGGGGCCGTTCGTCCGCATCTTGATCGAACTGGTGCGGCGCCCGGGACCTGCTGGGTAAAGTCCTGCGGAAAGCGGGGTTCACGGGGGCTCGCGCGGTGGTGAATTCCCAGAATTGTGGTGACATCGCTGGAACCGGCCGCCGGTCGGTGTGCCCTCGCACTTCTGCCGCTGGCGCAACCGGGCTGGGATGGAGGAAGAAGGACCTCCGGGCGCCGCAATCCATGCCAGCTCTACGCGGACCTGGCCGGGACCGCGGACCGCCCGCGGGAGCGGATCGACCTTCTGCGCACCGCCAGCGAGCTGAAGGCGCTGGAGGGCCGGTACCTGGTCGCCGCCCGCGTCCTCGGCGAGCCGGTGGCGGCCCCGGGAACGGGGGCCGAGCGGTTGATCGCCGAGGACGTCGGCACCGACCTGGTCGCCCCCTCGGACTACCTGGTGCCCTGGGACCAGGAGTTCCCCAACACGGCGGGTGGGGACCTGACGCTGGCCGAGCTGATGCGCATCGCGCTGCTGTGCCCGGAGTTCAAGCTGCCCGACGCCGAGGTGCGCCCGGTGCTGGTCGACTTCTACCGCGCGGTGCTGCGGATCAGCGGCCGGTCGATCATCGGGCTGGCCGCCGGTGTCTTCCACGTCGAGCACGGCACCATGTCCGACCCGTCCTACTACTACCAGGGCCGCGACTCCATCCTCGGCAAGGGGTTGGTGATCGACTGCGTCGGTGGCGCGATCCTGCAGCAGGGCAGCTTCCTCGGCGGCGGGTTCATGCCGATCCTCATCCACACCCACAAGCACATCCGCAAGAGCGGCGAGGTTGGTGCCGCCGAGCGCAAGCGGGTGCTGCCGTGCCTGTTCGCCGCCGAGGCCGGGGCCCGCTTCCCGATGGACGCGGTCGGACTGTTCGAGGCCGTGGACTACCTGGAGCAGGAGACGCCGTACCCGGGGATCCGGGCGATCCCGCACGGGGCGTAGCGCCGAAGGGGGCCGGGGGAGGTCGTTCAGCAGTTCACCTCCGCGCCACCGGGCAGGGCGGCCCGGTGGCGCGGATCTCGTGGGAGCGAAGGGGATGATCGTGGTGGGTGGAATCAAGATCGCAGTGATCGGCGCGGGGTACGTCGGGCTGACGACGGCGGCCTGCCTGGCCTCGGCGGGCCACCGGGTGGTGTGCGCGGACGTCGACGCGGCGAAGGTGGAGGCGCTGTCCCGGGGGCAGGAGACGCTCCGGGAGCCGGGGATGGCCGAGCTGGTCGGGTCCGGCCTGGCGTGTGGTCGGTTGCGGTTCGTGGTGGCCGGCGATCACCGCGGTCAGCGGGTTCGCCGCGCTGTCCGGCTTCCTGTTCCTCACCTCCCTCTACCTCCAGCAGGTGCGTGGGTTCCCAGCGCTGCAGGCCGGGCTGCTGACCCTGCCGATGGCGGTGGGTGGCCGTCCTGTGCGCGCCCCTGGCCGGGCGGGTGGTCGGCGGGCGAGGTCCGCGGATCCCGTTGCTGGTCAGTGGTGCGGGTTTCGTGCTGAGCGGTCTGGTGTTCACCCAGCTCGCCGACGACACCCCGCTGCCCGTGCTGATCGCGGGATGCGCGTTGTTCGGGCTCGGGTTCGGCATGCTCAACGCACCGGTCACCGCCACCGCGGTCGCGGGCCTGCCCGCGGACCAGGCGGGCGTCGCCGCCGCGGTCGCCTCCACCTGCCGCCAGGTCGGCGCCTCGCTCGGCGCCGCCGTCCTGCCCACCGTGGTGACCACCCAGCTCCAGGGGCCGATGAGCACCGGGTTCAGCCACGCCAGCCACCTCGCGTGGTGGATCACGGTGGGCTGCGGTGCGCTCGTCGGTGCCGTCGGGCTGCTCACCACCGGCAGGTTGGGCCAGCGCACCGCCGTGGCCGCCGCCGCGGAACTCTGTTGCTCCGAACGGGTTTTCCCACCCCGTGTTCCCGGATTGTGGACTGGCTTGCGCGGGCAGCGCCGCCCGATACGCTGCGAGGCGTGATCCGCTTGGTTGCCCGTCGGCACGTCGACCTCGTGCGCGTGACCGCCGCCGCGTGTTGATCCCCCGCTGCGCTCGATAAGCGCTGCCCCCGCCACACGGCGGTCCCACCGCCCGTCCCCGCACGCCTCCGGTGCCGCACCGCAGGCGTGCCCGCGCACATCCACACCCACTCCAGGAGAAACACCCGTGAGCGCTGACGACCGTTCCGCTTGGTCCTTCGACACCCTCCAGGTGCACGCCGGGGCAGTGCCCGACCCCACCACCGGGGCCCGCGCGGTGCCGATCTACCAGACCACCTCCTACGTCTTCCGCGACACCGAGCACGCGGCGAACCTGTTCAACCTCAGCGAAACCGGCAACATCTACACCCGGATCAACAACCCCACCCAGGAAGTCCTGGAGAACCGGGTGGCCGCGCTGGAGGGCGGTGTGGCGGCGGTGGCGCTGGCTTCCGGGCAGGCCGCCGAAACGCTGACCGTGCTCACCCTGGCGCAGGCCGGTGACCACGTGGTGTCCAGCTCCTCGCTGTACGGCGGCACGCACAACCTGTTCCGGCACACGCTGCCGAAGCTGGGCATCGAGGTCAGCTTCGTCGAGGACCCCGACGACGTCGAGGCGTGGCGGGCGGCCGCGCGGCCCAACACCAAGCTGTTCTTCGGCGAGTCGCTGGGCAACCCGCGCTCGAACGTGCTGGACGTGCGGGCGGTGGCCGACGTCGCGCACGAGGTCGGCGTGCCGCTGGTCGTGGACAACACGGTGACGACCCCGTACCTGCTGCGGCCGATCGAGCACGGCGCGGACATCGTGGTGCACTCGGCGACGAAGTACCTCGGCGGGCACGGTGCCGCGGTCGGCGGCATCGTGGTGGACGGCGGGACCTTCGACTTCGGCGCGCACAGCGAGCGGTTCCCCGGCTTCGTCGAGCCGGACCCCAGCTACCACGGCCTGCAGTACTGGCCGGCCCTGGGCCACGGCGCGTTCGCCGCGAAGCTGCGGGTGCAGGGCCTGCGCGACATCGGCCCGGCCATCTCGCCGTTCAACGCCTTCCTGCTGCTGCAGGGCCTGGAGACGCTGTCGCTGCGCATCGAGCGGCACGTCCGCAACGCCCAGCAGCTCGCCGAGTGGTTGAACTCCCGCGACGAGGTCGAATCCGTGCACTACGCGGGGCTTCCCGGCAGCCGGTGGTACGAGCTCGGGCAGAAGTACCTGCCGGGCGGTGCGGGCGCGATCGTCTCCTTCGAGCTGCGCGGCGGAGTCGAGGCCGGGCGCGCGTTCGTCGACGGCGTGGAGCTGTTCAGCCACCTGGTGAACATCGGTGACGTGCGCAGCCTCATCGCGCACCCGGCCAGCACCACGCACAGCCAGCTCAGCGAGCACGACCAGGCGCTGGCCGGGGTGACCCCGGGCCTGGTGCGGCTGTCGGTGGGCATCGAGGCGGTGGAGGACCTCGAGGCCGACCTGGAAGCCGGTTTCCGCGCGGCAAAGGCCGAGCTGGAACGATGACCCGGACGCACGGTTCCCCGCCCGCCACCGGCGCGTGGCGGGCGGGGGACCCGGTCGGTCGCCGCCGCTGGTTCCGGCTGCCCGAACCGCTGGTGCTGGAGGCGGGCGGCGTGCTCCCGCAGGTCGACCTCGCCTACGAGACCTGGGGCGAGCTCGACGCCGACGGCTCCAACGCCGTGCTCGTCCTGCACGCCCTGACCGGGGACAGCCACGTGGCGGGCCCGGCCGGTCCGGGGCACCCCAGCCCCGGCTGGTGGGACGCGCTGGTCGGTCCGGGGCGGGCGCTGGACACCGACCGCTGGTTCGTGGTCGCGCCGAACGTCCTCGGCGGCTGCCAGGGCAGCACCGGCCCGGCGACCACCGCGCCTGACGGGCGGCCGTGGGGCGGGCGGTTCCCGGCGGTCACGGTGCGGGACGCGGTGCAGGCCGAGGTGCAGCTCGCCGATGCGCTGGGCATCCAGCGGTGGGCGGCGGTGCTGGGCGGTTCCTTCGGCGGGATGCGGGCGCTGGAATGGGCGGCGGGACACCCGGAGCGGGTCTCCGCCGCCCTGCTGCTGAGCTGCTGCGCGGTGGCCACCGCCGAGCAGATCGCCTGGTCGGCGGCGCAGGTCCAGGCCATCCGCAGCGACCCGGACTGGCTCGGCGGGCACTACCACGACCTGCCGGACGGCCGCGGCCCGCACGCGGGCCTGGGGGTGGCGCGGCGGATCGCGCACATCACCTACCGCAGCCCGCAGGAGCTGGAGCAGCGGTTCGGCACCGAGCACCAGGACGGCGAACACCCCTGGCGCGGCGGCAGGTACGCCGTCGAGTCCTACTTGGACCACCACGCCGACAAGCTGGCGCGCCGGTTCGACGCGGCGAGCTACGTCCTGCTCGCGCAGGCCATGTCCGGCCACGACGTCGGGCGCGGCCGCGGCGGGGCGCCCGCGGCGCTGCGCCGCATCACCGCCCGCACCCGCGTCGCGGGAGTCGACAGCGACCGGCTGTTCCCGCTGGAGCAGCAGCGGGAGCTCGCCTCGGCGATCTTCGGTGCCGAGTTCGCCACGATCACCTCACCGCACGGCCACGACGGGTTCCTGATCGAGGCCGAGCAGGTCGGCCAGCTGGTCACCGACCTGCTCGGCCGCTGATGCTCAGCGCAGGTCGGGTGCTTCGGTGACGAAGGTGTCCAGGACGCCGTCGCCGACCCGCACCGGCCCCTCCGGGCGCGTCTCGCCCGGGATGGTGTGGATCTCGCCCGCCTGGCGTGCCAGGTCGGCGGCTGTGGCGAAGGCCTTCTGCGCGGTGTCCTCGTCACCGCCCACCCGGGACTGCAGGCCGTCGAGGCTGGCCAGCAGCGCACGGCCCCACAGGTCGGTGGCCTCCAGCCACGGTGCGGCGTCGGCGGTGAAGCCCGGATCGACCACGCCGTCGCGGATCCGCTGCGGGGCCGCGGCGACCAGCTCCGCGTAGGGCCGCAGGGCCCGCACCGCCGCGTCCCCGTCCTCGGCCCACTTCGCGTGGAACTCCTCGATCCGGCGCGCCAGCTCCGGTGCCTGCGGCTGCCAGTTCTCGCCCTCCAAGGTCGGGGAGAGGTGCTCCAGGTCGAAGAACGCCAGCAGCGCCTCGGCCACCGCCGGGTCGCCACCCGCCAGGTAGCGGGCGGCTTCCCGCCAGGCGCGGTCGGCGTCGTACCCGGTGTCGTTCCAGGTGAAGTCGGCCGCGCCGAACTCGGCGACCTTGCTCGCCGAGGCCTGGTTCATCGGGTTGAGCACGATGCCGGACAGCTGGTCGTGCAGCCCGGCCTCCCGCTCGGCGTAAGGCGCGAGCAGCAGCCGCCCGGCGGTCGCGTTGAAGTCGTTGACCGGATAGTTGTCCCACACGAACACCTTGCGGCCCCACACCGCGGCGGCCTCCTCGGCCTGCGGCACGGTGATCTCCGGCGGCACCACGCCAACCCCGGTCCACATCACCTCCACCGCCGGGTCCAGCTGCTCCCGGATGGTGCGCTTGTACGGGCTGTCCTCGGTGTCGGAGTACTCGGTGGGCACGGTCTGCAACGGCTGCGCGCCCTCGTGGGTGGCGACGAACTCGCGCTGCACCCGGTTGAGCAGGTCCACCTGCGCCTGCCCCGCCGACTGCGGCGACGGCGCGCCGTACGCCGCCTCGTCCTCGGCGCAGTTCCACTTCGCGTAGTCGATGTCGTCCAGCGGCAGCGAGAACGCCCGCACCCCCAGGTCGTACATCGCCTGCAGCTTGGCCACCAGCGCCTGCCAGTCCTGCTCGCTGGAGTAGCAGATGGACAGCCCCGGGGAGAGCGCGAAGGTGAACCGCACGTGGTGCGCGTCGCTCTGCGCGATCAGCTCGGCCAGTTCGGCGAGCTTGTCCGCCGGGTACGGCTCGCGCCACTCCTCCCGGTGGTAGGGGTCGTCCTTCGGCGCGTAGATGTAGGTGTTCAGCTTGACGTCGCCGTAGAAGGCCAGCTGGTCCAGGCGCTCCTGGTGGGTCCACGGGCTGCCGTAGAAGCCCTCGATCGCACCGCGCAGCGGCATCAGCGGGTGGTCGACGATCCCGGCCCCGGCGATCCCGTGCGCGCGCACCAGCTGCCGCAGCGTCTGCGCGGAGTAGTAGATGCCGTCGGAGTCGACACCGCCGAGCACCACGGCTTCGTCCTTGGCGGCCAGCGCGTACCCCTCGGCGGGCAGCTCGGGCGGCACCTCGACACCGGCGTCCCGCAGCCCGCGCGCGATGTCGTCGGTGCCGAGCCCGCCGACCCGCACCACCAGCGGGGCATCCGGCTGCTGACCGGCGTCGACGACGTCGACGTCCTCCGCACCCGCGCCGCGCAGCACCGCGACGAGCAGGTCGCGGGTCGGTTGGTCCACCTCGGGGTCGGCCACCACCGACACCCGCTCGGGGACCGGCACGTCGTCGCCGAGCTGCGCGACCTGCTGCGGCTGCGGGGTGACCTGGGGCAGCGGGGCATCCGCGTCGGCGGTGGCCGGGGTGGCCACGCCAGCCGCCAGCAGCGCGGCACCGGCGAGGCCGAGAACGGAGCGGATCAACTCTCCTCCTCCTGGGTCGGGGCGTCGCGGGCGAGACCGTCGAAGCGGACACACCGGTCGCGATCGTGGGGACAACCCAACATCGCGTCGAGTGGTCTGAACAATCCGCCGGATGGTTGATCACCGCGCTAGCACAACCGGGCTCAGGACGGCAAATCCCGGCGTTCGGACCCAGATGCTGAAACGATTTCAGGCTGGCCGACCCGGTGCTGCAAGGTGTCCGCGAAGTGATCGACACCTGGAAGGGCCAGCACATGTCCGACAACGACCCCACCCCCGCCGACCTGGGACTGCCGGAGAGACCGCGTCGGCGCGGGGGCGCGCTGCTGGCGGTGGTCGCCGTCGTCCTGGTCGCCGTGGTCGCCGCCGTGCTCCACGCGGTCGGCACCGGGTCCGACGACACCGCCAGCGGGCGGACCAAGGTGCGCATCGGGGTCACCGACGCCAGCAAGGAGTACTGGAAGACCTTCAAGCAGCTCGCCGCCGAGCGGGGCATCGACATCGAGACGGTCAACTTCAGCGACTACCACCAGGCCAACCCGGCCCTGTCGCAGCGGCAGATCGACCTCAACCTCTTCCAGCACGTGCTGTTCCTGGCCAACTACGACGTGGCCAACAACGACACGCTCACGCCCATCGGCTCCACCTACGTCGTGCCGCTGAGCCTGTACTCGCAGAAGCACACCGCCGTGGCCGACATCCCGCCGGGCGGCACCGTGGCCATCCCGAACGACAAGACCAACCAGGCACGCGCCCTGCTGGTGCTCCAGCAGGCCGGGCTGATCGCGCTCAAGGGCGGCGGCACCGTGCTTTCCACCCCGGCCGACATCGACACCGCCGCCTCGAAGGTGCACGTCGTCCCGGTCGACGCCGCGCAGACCGTGGCCTCGCTGCCGTCGGTGGACGGGGCGGTCGTGAACAACAACTTCGCCCTCGACGCAGACCTGGACCCGAGCGCGGCGCTGTTCGGTGACGACCCCAACAGCCCCGACGCCGCGCCCTACATCAACGTCTTCGCCGCCCGCGCCGAGGACAAGGACAACCCGGTCTACCGCGAGGTCGTCGAGATCTACCGGGACGAGCGCATCACCGACCAGGTCGTCGCCGACTCCAAGGGCACCTCGGTCAGCGTCGACCGCCCGCGGGCCGAGCTGGAGGCGGTCCTGGCCGAGCTGACCGAGACCGTGCGGGGTGCGAAGTGAGCCCGGTCGTCGAGTTCCAGCAGGTCGGCAAGACCTACGGCAGCGGTGGCCGGGCGGTGACCGCGCTGGCCGACATCGACCTGACCATCGAGGCGGGCGACGTGTTCGCCGTCATCGGCTACTCCGGTGCGGGCAAGAGCACGCTGGTCCGGCTGATCAACGCGCTGGAGCCGGTGACCTCCGGGCGGCTGCTGGTCGACGGGGTGGACATCACCCGGCTCCCGGAGCGGCGACTGCGCGAGCTCCGGCGCGACATCGGCATGATCTTCCAGCAGTTCAACCTGCTGCGCTCCCGGACAGTGTTCGGTAACGTCGCCTATCCGCTGAAGGTCGCGGGCTGGGACAAGGCCAGCCGAGAGCGGCGAGTGGCCGAACTGCTGCACTTCGTCGGCATCGCCGACAAGGCGTGGAACTACCCCGACCAGCTCTCCGGCGGGCAGAAGCAACGGGTGGGCATCGCCCGCGCGCTGGCCACCAACCCGAAGATCCTGCTCGCCGACGAGTCCACCAGCGCCCTCGACCCGGAGACCACCGCCGAGGTGCTGCGGCTGCTCAAGCGCGTCAACACCGAGCTCGGCGTGACCATCGTGGTGATCACCCACGAGATGGAGGTGGTGCGGGAGATCGCCGACCGGGTCGCGGTGCTGGACTCCGGCCGCGTCGTCGAGCAGGGCACCGTGCTGGACGTCTTCGCCACCCCCGCGACCGGGACCACCCGCCGGTTCGTGGAGACCGTGCTGCCGGACCGGCCCGGCGGCGAGCACCTGGACCGGCTGCGGGCCCGGCACAGCGGACGGCTGATCACCGCGCACCTGCGCGACGACCGGCGCATCGGCGCGGTGCTCTCGGAGGCGGTGAGCCGCCACCGGGTGCGCTTCGAGATCGTCGACGGCGGGCTCAAGGAGCTCGGCGGCGTGCAGCTGGGGCGGCTCACCCTGGAGCTGCTCGGCGAGGAGTCCGATGTGGACGAGCTGATCACCGAGCTGCGCGGCACCACCGAGATCGAGGAGCTGACCGCGTGAACATCGACTGGCAGACCATCGGGCCGGTGCTGCTCACCTCGATCGGCCAGACCGTGTGGATGGTGCTGGCCACCATGCTGGTCGGCGGGCTGCTGGGCCTGCTGCTCGGCATCGCGCTCTACACCACCAGGGCGGGCGGGATCCTGGCCAACCGCCTGGTGTTCACGGTGCTCAACGTGCTGGTGAACATCATCCGGCCGATCCCGTTCATCATCTTCATCACCGCCATCGGGCCGCTGACCATCAAGGTCGTCGGCACCACGCTGGGCACCGGCGCGGCCACCTTCGCGCTGGTCGTGGCCGCCACCTTCGGCATCTCCCGGATCGTGGAGCAGAACCTGGTCACCATCGACCCGGGCGTCATCGAGGCGGCCCGCGCGATGGGGGCCAGCCCGCTGCGCATCATCACCACCCTGCTGGTGCCGGAGGCGCTGGGGCCGCTGATCCTGGGCTACACCTTCGTCTTCGTCGCGGTGGTGGACATGACCGCGGTGGCCGGTGCGGTCGGCGGTGGCGGGCTCGGCGACTTCGCCATCAGCTACGGCTACCAGCGGTTCGACTGGAGCGTCACGGTGATCGCGGTGGTTATCATCATCGCACTGGTGCAGGCCGCCCAGTACCTCGGCAACTGGTTGTCCCGCAAGGCGTTGCGCCGCTGAGGGGGTGGTCGGGGAGGAGACCGGCGTGAAGCGGCCAACCATCATCGACATCGCCCGCGAGGTCGGGGTGTCCAAGGCCGCCGTCTCCTACGCGCTCAACGGCCGCGGCGGGGTCTCCGCGCGGACCCGGGAGCGCATCCTCGAAGTCGCCGCCGAACTCGGCTGGCGGGCCAGCAGCGCCGCCCGTGCGCTCTCCAGCGACCGGGCGGCCTGCGTGGGCATCGTGCTGGCCCGCCCGCCCGAGGTGCTGCACACCGAACCGTTCTTCATGCAGATGGTCGCCGGGCTGGAGCAGACCCTGTCCGAGCACGGGGTGTCGCTCCAGCTCGCGCTGGCCACCGACACCGCCACGGAACTGGCCACCTACCAGCGGTGGTGGGCCGAGCGGCGGGTGGACGGCGTGGTGGTGACCGACCTGCGGGTGTCGGACCCGCGCCCGCAGCTGCTGCGCGAGCTGGGCACCCCGACGGTCTTCTTCGGCACCGCGGAGCCGATGCCGGGCAGCTCGGCGTTGCGCGTCAACGAGAACGACGTCGCGCGGGCGGCGCTCGCGCACCTGGTCGAGCTCGGCCACCGGCGCATCGGGCACGTGCAGGGGCCGCGCGACCTGCAGCACAGCGTGCGCCGCGAGCAGGCGTTGCGCGCCGCCGCGCGGGATGTCGACGTCGTGGTCAGCCGGGCGGCCGGGGACTACACCGAGGAGGGCGGGGTGCGGGCCACCCGGCGGCTGCTCGCCGCTCGGGACCGGCCGACCGCGGTCGTCTACGACAACGACGTGATGGCGGTGGCGGTGGTGGCCGCCGCGGACGACCTCGGGATCGCCGTACCGGCCGACCTCGCGGTGCTGGCCTGGGACGACTCCATGCTGTGCCGGGTGGTGCGGCCCGCGGTCACCGCGTTCGCGCACGGGGTCGCGCAGGATGCCGCGACCGCGGCGCGGATGCTGCTGGAGCTGGTCGAGACGGGTGCCGTCGAGGACGGCGAGCTCTCCTCCCGGCGGCTCGTCCCGCGAGCCAGCACGGCCGCCCGCTGAAGTTAACGACACGATAACGGCGATTCACGACTCTTCTGATTAACCGGTTAAGTCCCTAGCTTGATCGGCGGGTCCAACGACGGGCCCGACAAGCACGAGGAGTCGTTTCGTGGACAAACGCTCGCTCGCGGCGGTGTCGTTGATCGCGGCGCTGCTCACCGCCATGCTCACCGGCTGCGCACCACCGGCCGAGGACCCCCACCGCATCACCTACTGGGCCAGCAACCAGGGCAAGAGCTCCGAGCAGGACCTGCGGATCCTCGGCGAGGAACTGGCCAAGTTCACCGACCGCACCGGGATCGAGGTCGACGTCGAGGTCATCGGCTGGTCCGACCTGCTCAACCGGATCCTCGGCGCGGCCACCTCGGGAGTCGCCCCGGACGTGGTCAACCTCGGCAACACCTGGGCCGCCTCGCTGCAGGCGACCGGCGCGTTCGTGCCCTTCGACGACGCGCTGATGGACCGCTTCGGCGGTCGGGACCGCTTCCTGGACAGCAGCATGAGCTCGGCCGGCATGCCCGGACGGGCGCCGTCGTCGCTGCCGCTGTACGGGCTGTCCTACGGCCTGTTCTACGACAAGGCCCGCTTCGCCGAAGCGGGCATCGACCCACCGCGCGACTGGTCGGAGTTCCTCGCCGCCGCCAAGCGGTTGACCGACCCGGCGCGCGACCGCTGGGGGCTGACCATCGCTGGCGCCAGCTACACCGAGAACGCGCACTTCGCGTTCATGTTCGGCCGCCAGCACGGCACCCACCTCATCGACGAGCATGGCACCGCCACCTTCACCTCGCCGGAAGCGGTGGCCGCGGTGCAGCAGTACATCGACCTGATGGGCGCGCACGGCGTGGTGAGCCCGGACGACGCCGAGGAGGGCAACTCCTCGGGCGCGGCATCGGACTTCACCAACGGCAAGGCCGCCATGCTCGTCGCGCAGAACAGCGTCATCCCCACGCTGCAGGAGAACGGCATGCCCGAGGACGCCTACGGCGTCGTGCCGCTGCCGGTGCCCGACCCGCTGCCACCCGGCGGGAAAGCGGTGCGCAGCCACGTCGCCGGGTCCAACGTCGCGGTCTTCGCCGACAGCCCGCGCCGCGAGCAGGCCCTGGAGCTGGTGGAGTTCCTGACCAGCGCCGAGGAGCAGGCGATCCTCAACGACAAGTACGGCACGCTGCCCGTCGTCGAGGACGCCTACGACCACCCGGCCTTCCAGACGCCGAAGAACCAGGTGTTCCGCGACGTGCTGGCCACCGGGTCGGAGACCGTGCCGATGATCCCGAACGAAGCGCACTTCGAGACCACCGTCGGAGCCGCGATGCGCGACCTGTTCGCCGAGATCGCCACCGGACGCCGGGTCGGGACGGCGGAGGTGCGCGACGCACTGGCCGATGCCGAGCAGAAGATGCGGGGGAGCGGCGGATGACGACCACGACACCCGTGCGCGCCGAACGTCGCAAGTGGACGCTCAACCGCGCGCTGCCCTACCTGTTGCTGGCCCCCGCGCTGTGCTTCGAACTGCTGGTGCACCTGGTGCCGATGCTCGGCGGGCTGTGGATGAGCCTGCTGGAGCTGACCCAGTTCCACGTGCGCAACTGGCTGCAGGCACCGTTCGCCGGGCTGGACAACTACCGGTTCGCCATCGACGTCAACGGGGCCGTCGGAGCCGAACTGTTGCGCTCCTTCCTGATCACCTGTGCCTTCACGGTGCTGACCGTCGCGATCTCCTGGGCACTGGGCATGTTCGCCGCGACGTTGCTGCAGCGGTCCTTTCCCGGCCGCGCCGTGCTGCGCGCGCTGTTCCTGGTGCCCTACGCGCTGCCGGTCTACACCGCGGTGCTGATCTGGAAGTTCATGCTCGACCGCAGCGACGGCATGGTGAACACCGTGCTGTCCGACCTCGGGCTCGGCGGTGGCACGTTCTGGCTGCTGGGCGACAACGCGTTCCTGAGCCTGGTGGTCACCGCGGTGTGGCGGCTGTGGCCGTTCGCGTTCCTGGCGCTGATGGCCGGGATGCAGTCCATCCCGGCCGACGTGCACGAATCGGCCACCGTCGACGGCGCCGGGCCGTGGCAGCAGTTCCGCTCGATCACCCTGCCGATGCTGCGGCCGGTGAACCAGGTGCTGGTGCTGGTGCTGTTCCTGTGGACCTTCAACGACTTCAACGTCGCCTACCTGCTGTTCGACAAGTCCGTGCCGGGCTCGGCGAACCTGCTGTCCATCCACATCTACAACAACTCGTTCCTCACCTGGAACTTCGGGCTCGGCTCGGCGATGTCCGCACTGCTGCTGCTGTTCCTGCTGGTGGTCACCGCGGGGTACCTCGCGTTCACGTCCCGGAGGGTGAAGGATGTCTGAGCCGCGCTGGTTCCGCGTCCTGCGGGTGGTGGGGCTGACCGGCCTCGCGCTGTTCGTGCTGGTCCCGCTCTACGTGATGATCACCTCGGCGGTCAAACCGCTGTCCCGGGTCCAGGACCGCTTCGAGTGGTTCCCCAGCGAGATCACCCTCCAGCCGTTCGTGGACATGTGGTCGACGGTCCCGCTGGCCACCTACTTCCGCAACAGCGCGGTGGTGTCGCTGGGCGCGGCGGTGCTGTCGGTGGCGATCGCGGTCCTCGCCGCCTACGCGATCAGCCGCTACCGGTTCCGCGGGCGCGACACCTTCCGCATCGTCGTGCTGTCCACCCAGATGTTCCCCGGCATCCTGTTCCTGCTGCCGCTCTACCTGATCTACGCCACCATCGGGCAGGTGACCGGCATCGCCCTGCACGGCAGCCACCTCGGGTTGGTCATCACCTACCTGACGTTCTCGCTGCCGTTCTCCACCTGGATGCTGGTCGGCTACTTCGACTCCATCCCGCGCGACCTCGACGAGGCCGCGCTGATCGACGGGGCGAGCCCGGTCGGCGCGCTGCTGCGGGTGGTGCTGCCCGCCGCCCGGCCGGGCATCGCCGCAGTGGGCATCTACTCGTTCATGACCGCCTGGGGCGAGACGCTGTTCGCCTCGATCATGACCGACTCCGGGTCGCGCACCCTCGCCGTCGGGTTGCGGGAGTACTCCACGCAGTCCTCGGTGTACTGGAACGAGGTCATGGCCGCCTCGCTGGTGGTCAGCGTCCCGGTGGTCATCGGCTTCCTGTTCCTGCAGCGCTACCTGGCACAAGGGCTCACCGCGGGCGCGGTCAAGTGACCGCCCGGAAAGGGGAATCGATGCGACGCAACTCGGCCAAGCTGGTGGTCGACGGCCAACCGCAGGTGTGGCTCGGGGCGAACTTCTGGTCCCGCACCGGTGGGCCGCTGATGTGGCGGAACTACTCGCCGGAGGTGGTGCGCGAGGAGCTGCGGGTGCTGCACGACCACGGCCTGCGGCAGACGCGCTCGTTCTTCTACTGGCCCGACTTCATGCCCACCCCGGACGAGGTCGACGAGGCCAAGGTCGAGCACTTCGCCGACTTCCTGGACGCGCACCGCGAGATCGGGATGAGCAGCATCCCGACCTTCATCGTCGGCCACATGTCCGGCGACAACTGGGACCCGGCCTGGCGCGGCGGCCGCGACCTCTACGCCGACGTGTGGCTGGTGTCCCGGCAGGCGTGGTTCGTGCAGCGCATGACCGAGCGATTCGCCGCGCACCCGGCGGTGGCGGGCTGGCTGATCAGCAACGAGATGCCGATCTACGGGCGGCTGCGGCACGAGCCGAAGGCGCCGACCGAGCAGGTCACCGCGTGGGCACAGCTGATGGTGCAGGCGGTGCGCGCCGGGGGCGGGCACCAGCCGGTGTCGCTCGGCGACGGCGCCTGGGGCATCGAGGTCACCGGCACCGACAACGGCTTCTCGGTGCGCGACACCGGCGCCCTGGTCGACTTCGTCGGCCCGCACGTGTACCGGATCGACAGCGACCCGGTGCGCCAGCACCTCAACGCGGCGTTCCTCTGCGAGCTCTCCGCGGTGGCCGGCAAGCCCGTGGTGCTGGAGGAGTTCGGGCTCTCCAGCGACCAGGTCTCGGCCGACGGCGCCGGGCACTACTACCGGCAGGTCCTGCACAACTCGCTGCTGGCCGGGGCCACCGGGTGGATCGCCTGGAACAACACCGACTACGACGACCTCGTCGAGCAGGGCCCGTACTCGCACCACCCGTTCGAGATGCACTTCGGGATCACCGACCACACCGGGAAACCCAAGCCACCGCTGCACGAGCTCGCCGAGTTCGCCCACATCCTGTCCGAAGTGGACTTCGCCGGGTGCGAGCGGCCCGACGCCCGTGCCGCCCTGGTGGTGACCGAGTACCTGGAGCGCGGCTACCCGTTCAGCCAGGACGACGACCGGCCGCTCATCTTCACCTCGCTGCAGCAGGCGCACGTGGCGGCGCGGGAGGCGGACCTGCCGGTGGGCTTCACCCGGGAACGCGACGGCATCGACCCGGACTGCTCGCTGTACCTGCTGCCCTGCGCCAAGCAGGTCCAGGGCCCCACCTGGCAGCGGCTGCGGGACCGCGTCGCCGACGGGGCGCTGCTGTACCTGTCCTACACCGCGGGCGAGGTGGGACACCACCGGCAGCCGTGGATCCCGTACCTCGACGAGACCTTCGGGGTGGAGAAGCAGATCACCTACGGCGTCGTCGACGAGGTGGACGACGAGGTCGTGGAGATGACCTTCGTCGAGGACTTCGGCGACATCACCGCCGGGGAGGTGCTGCGCTTCCGCGTCGGCGGCAACGAGCACAGCCGCGCCTACCTGCCGGTGCGGCCACGCGGCGCCAAGGTCGTGGCCACCGACGCGCACGGGCGCCCGGCCCTGCTGCGGCACCCGACCGGCAGCGGGGAAGCGGTGCTGTGCACCTACCCGGTCGAGCACTTCGCCGCGTGCAACTCGCGCGTCAACCCGGAGGACACCCACCGGCTCTACTCGGCGCTGGCCCGCATCGCCCGGATCGACCGGCTGGTCGCGGTCGAGGACCCGCGGGTGCTCGCCGACGCGCTGGTGCACCGCGACGGACGGGTCTTCGCCTGGCTGGTCAGCCAGCACGACCAGGAGGTCTCGGTGGTGCCCACCGCCCCCGGCCGCTCGGTCCACGAACTCGGTACCGGGGAGGAGCTCGCGGAGGTGGTGCTGCCCGCGTACGGCGTTCGCGTCGTCGAGCTGAAAGCGCGCTAGACCGGGTTGACGGGCGGGTTTCGGCGAGGTTAATGTCTCGCCTCAACGACAGGCATAGACGAAGAGCCACTGTCAGCGGTCTTCGTCGTGCCCTCGTCCCGCCGGATCGCTGCCAGCGGCCTTCTCCCCGAGAGGTGGCGATCCATGGCCTCACCTTCGAACCCGGCAGCGCGCACGATCTCCAGCGTCCCGCAGGTGGCGGCGCTGATCAACACGCTGGAGCGGCTGCCCGGCAAGGCGAACCTGCTGTGGTACCTGGTCCTGGGCGGGCTGTTCCTCGACGCCTACTCCAACGCCGCGCTGAGCGCCGGGCTCTCCCCGATGGTCGGGGAGCTCGGCCTCACCGCCACCCAGGTCGGACTGCTCACCGCGACCGCACCCGCGATCGCGATCGTGTTCAACCCGATCGGCGGCTGGCTGGCCGCCCGCACCGGCCGGGTCAAACCTCTGCTGCTGGCCAAGGTCGTCGCGGTGGCGGGCGCCCTGCTGACCGCGTACTCGGGCAGCTTCGAAGCCGTGTGGGGCGGCCGGGCACTGGTCGGCGTCGCCTACGGCATCGACTTCGCGGTCGCGATGGCGATGCTCGCCGAGTACACCCCGGCCAAGCTCAAGGGACGCCTCAACCTCTGGCAGTGCGTCTGGTACGTCGCCACCACCACGAACCTGGCGCTGACCCTGGTGTTCTTCAAGCTCGGCATCGGCACCGACATCTGGCGCTGGTCGGTCGGTTCGGCCGCCGTGTTCGCCGCCGCGCTGCTCGCCCTGCAACTGCTGTTCCTGGTGGAGAGCCCCGCCTGGCTGGCCTCCCAGGGCAGGCTCGCCGACGCCGCGGAAAGCCTGCGCCGCATCTACGGCTTCACCGTCGTCGCCGGTGAGCGGGCGCAGACCCGCGACGAGCCGCCCGCCATCGGGTTCCGGCACACCGGGGTGCTGTTCCGCAAGCCCTACCTGGCGCGGACCGTGCTGTCCACGATGATCTCGCTGACCCAGTCCATGCAGTACTTCGCCATCGGCTGGTACCTGCCGGTGATCAGCCTGGCGATCTTCGGCGAGCAGTTCGAGAAGGCCACCACCGGGTCGATGGTGTTCAACGCGGCCGGCATCATCGGCGGCGCGGCCTCGGCCTACATCGGCCGCCGGATGGGCCTGCGGATGAGCTCGGCGGCCGGGTACGCGATGGCGTTCGTGCTGCTGCTGACGCTGGGGCTGGGCTTCGGCACGCTGCCGACGCTGCTGGCCTTCGCGGTGCCGTTCCTGTTCATCTTCTGCCACTCGGCCGGGCCCGGCGCCAACGGCAAGTCCATCGCCGCGCTGTCCTACCGCAGCGACATCCGCACCCTGGGCACCGGAATCACCGGCATGCTCGGCAGCTTCGGCAGCGTGATCGGCCTCTACATCTTCCCGCTGATCAAGGAGTCGCTGGGACTCGGGCCGACCATCGCGCTGCTGTCCGCGGTCCCGCTGCTGGGCCTGATCACCTGCCTGCTCATCAAGTGGGACCCGACGCGCACCAGCATCGACCCGGACGAAGAGGTCATCGACCTCGAAGCGCGCGAGCTCGCGGGTCGCTGAGGGGAGCACGACATGCGCGCAACGCAGCGAGGCGTCCTGGCCATCGACGAGGGCTCCACCGGCACCCGCGCCGCAGTGGTCACCACCGACGCGGCCAGCGGCCCCTCCGCCTACCAACCGATCACGGTGCTGCACCCCGACCCGCTGCGCGTCGAGCAGGACGCCGACGAGCTGTGGCGGCGGACCCTGGACGTGGCGCAGCAGGCGGTGCGGTGGGCGGGCGACAACGCCGTCGAGATCAGCGGGGTCGCCCTGTGCACCCAACGCGCCACCGCGGTGCTGTGGGACCGCGAGACCGGTCGCCCGCTGGCCCCGGCCGTGGTGTGGCAGGACCGCCGCCACGCAGCCGAACTCGACGCGCTGGCGGCCGAGTGGGACCCGGTCCTGCTGTCCCGCACCGGCCGCCCGGTCGGCACCCGCTCGCCGTTCTACTGGGCGGCGCGGCAAATCGAGCAGAACCCGCAGGTCGCCGCCGCAGCAGCAGCCGGACGGCTGCTGTTCGGCCCGGTCGACACCTGGCTGAGCTGGAACCTCAACGGCGGCTCCCGGCACCGCGTGGCCACCTCCAACGCCGCCGCGCTCGGCGGCTACCTGCTGCGCGAGCACCGCTGGGACGCCGAATGGCTCGCCGCCTGCGGCTTCCCGGCCGAGCTGGCCCCACCCGTGGTCGACGACGACGGCGACTTCGGCTGGACCGACCCCGACGTGCTGGGCCTGCGGGTGCCAATCGCGGCGGCGATGGGGGACCAGCACGCATCGCTGATCGCGTTGGGCGCGCTCGAAGCCGGGCAGGGCATGTGCGTGCACGGCACCGGCACCTTCGTCGGTGCGCTGACCGGCGACGAGCCCGCCGACGCGGCCAGCGCCGCGGCCGGGGTGCTCGCCCTGCCCGGCTGGCGTTCCGGCGGGCGCACCCGCTTCAGCCTCGAGGCCTACACCTCCACGACCGGGTCGGCGCTGCGCTGGCTGGTGGAGGACCTCCAGCTGTACGCCTCCGCCGAACAGATCAGCGCACTCGCCGAGGAGCACCCGCGCGACCGCGGGACCTGGTTCGTACCCACCCTGGCCGGGCTCCGCACCCCCGTCGCGGAGCCCGCCGCGCGGGCCAGCCTCACCGGGCTGAACCTGGCCACCACCCGAGCCGGGATCGCCCGCGCCGTCCTCGAGGGCATCGCGCACTCGGTGTGCGACACCGTCGACGGGGTGCGCGCGGCGATGCCGTCCGAGCGCGAGCTGACCCGGTTGCGCGTCGGCGGCGGGCTCGCAGCCAGCGACGCGCTGCTGCAGAGCCAAGCCGACCTGTCCGGCGTCGCCATCGAACGGGCCGCCGACTCGGCCACCGCGAGCCTGCGCGGCGTCGCCTACCTCGCCGGGGCCCGCCTCGGCCTGTGGGCCTCGCTCGACGAGGCCCGCCACGCACTCCCGACCGGTCGTGCTTTCGAACCCGCGATCGGCGAGGACGAACGGCAGGAGCTGCGCGCGCAATGGGGACGCGTGCTCCGCAAGTCACTGCCAGGAGAAGGAACACCATGCTGAAACTCCCCGGCCGGCGGCCGAACTCGGCCGCCGCCAAGGCCACTCCCGGTGCGCCGGTGACCCTGGACCGGCAGCGGTCGCTGCGTCGGCTCGGCGACGCCGAGTTCGACGTCCTGGTGATCGGCGGCGGCATCACCGGCGCCTACACCGCGCTGGACGCGGTCTCCCGCGGCCTGTCCACCGCGCTGGTGGAACGCGACGACTTCGCCTCCGGCACCTCGTCGAAGTCGTCGAAGATGGTGCACGGCGGGCTGCGCTACATCGAGCAGGGCAACGTCAACCTGGTCCGGCACTCGTTGCTGGAGCGCCACCGGTTCCGCCGCAACGCCCCGCACCTGGTGCAGCGGCTGCCGTTCCTGTTCCCGATCCTGGAGCAGGAAGGCGTCTTCGACGCCCGCATCGCCAAGGCCTTCGAAGGTCTGCTGTGGACCTACGACCTGGTGGGCGGCTGGCGCATCGGTCGGCTGCACCAGCGGCTCACCCCCAACGAGGTGCTCTCGCACGCGCCGACACTGCGCGCCGACCACCTCAGGGGCGGCTTCATGTACTACGACAGCCGCGCCGACGACGCCCGGCTGACCCTCACCGTGGTGCGCACCGCCGCCCACCTCGGTGCGGTCGTGGCCAACGGCGCCAAGGTCGAACGGCTACTCAAGAGCGGCGGTCGGGTGCGCGGTGCCCGGGTCCACGCCGACGGCGAGCAGATCGACGTGCGGGCCCGCGTCGTGGTGAACGCGACCGGCGTGTGGACCGACGACGTCGACGCGCTGGCCGACGACGCGCACCGGCCCCAGGTCCGCCCCGCCAAGGGCGTGCACATCGTGGTGCCGTGGTCGAAGATCCGCAACGACTGCACCGTCACCGTGCCGATCCCCGGCCGAGCCCGCCGCGCCACCTGCACCCGCTGGGGTGACGTGGTCGTGCTCGGCACCACCGACACCGACTACACCGGCTCCGTCGACGACGTGCACTGCACCCGCGAGGAGATGCAGTTCCTGCTCGACGGCGCCAACGTCGCCTTCGACGTCGAACTCGGCCCCGACGACGTGCTCGGCAGCTACGGCGGCCTGCGACCGCTGGTCGGTGGCAAGGAGGGCGCCACCCTCGACATGCGCCGCGACCACCACATCGAGGTCGGCACCGGCGGCATGGTCACCGTCACCGGCGGCAAGCTCACCACCAGCCGGCACATGGGCGAACTCGTGGTGGACGAGGTCGCCGGGCTGCTCGGCCGCAAGACCCGCAGCCGCACCACCCACCTGCCCCTGCTGGGCGGCGCGGGCTACGACGCCGAAGCCGTCGGCGCCTCCGGTGGCACCGCCGCTCACCTCGGCGGCCGCTACGGGACCGAAGCCCGCTTCGTCAGCGCGCTCATCGACGAGGACCCCGAGCTCGGCGAACCGCTGCTGCCCGGGCACCCGCATCTGAAGGCCGAAGTCGTCTACGCGGCCCGCTGCGAGATGGCGCGCTCGGTCGACGACGTGCTCTCCCGCCGCACCCGCCTGCGCCTGTTCGCCCGCGACGCCTCCGCCGCCGCAGCCCCCGTCGTCGGCGAACTGCTCGGCGCCGAACTCGGCCTCGACGCGGCGCAGGTCGCCGAGCAGGTGCGCAGCTACCAGACCGAAATCGCCCGCGAGAAGTCGATCCTGTCAGGAGACCAGGCATGATCAGCCGTCAGACCATCACCCACCCCTTCAACCGGGGCAACTACGTCGTCGGCGCCCCGACCCCACCCCGCTACGCGGCGCGCACCGGGATCGGCCAAGGCCCGGCGTCGCTGCAGACCGCGGCAGTGGAGGTGCCGGCGGCCGTGCTCGCCGAACTCCGCACCACCGCCGACGCCGTGCACACCGACCACGACGAGGTCGTGCTGCGCACCCGCGACTGGTGGGCCGGCTCGATGATCGGCGAGACCGCCAACCGCCCGGCCACCCCGGACGCGGTGGTCGTCGAGGTCAGCACCGTCGAGCAGGTCCAGGCGGTGGCCGCGCTCTGCCACCGCAACACCATCCCGCTCACCGCCTCGGCCGGGCGCAGCAACGTCACCGGCGCCGCGCTGCCGGTGTTCGGCGGCGTCGTGCTCGACCTGTGCGGGCTGACCGGCATCACCTCCTTCGACGCCGAATCGCAGATCGTCGAGGTGCGGGCCGGGACGTTCGGCGACCTCTTCGAGCAGGAGCTGCAGGAGTCCCACGGCGCCACCACCGGGCACTGGCCCTCGGCGTTCGCCATCTCCACCGTGGGCGGCTGGGTCGCCTGCCGCGGCGCCGGGCAGCTGTCCACCCGCTACGGCAAGATCGAGGACATGGTCGTCGGGCTCGACGTGGTCCTCGCCGACGGCACCCTGGCCAGCTTCGGCGACCACCCGCGCGCGGCCACCGGGCCCGACCTGCGGCAGCTGTTCGTCGGCTCGGAGGGCACGCTCGGCATCATCACCTCGGTGCGGCTGCGCACCCACCGGCTGCCCGAGCACGCCCAGGCCACCGCCTACGGCTTCGCCACCTTCGCCGACGGCCTGGACGCCTGCCGGGAGATCATGCAGCGCGGCGGCACCCCCGCCGTCCTGCGGCTCTACGACCAGCTGGAGAGCGGCACCCACTTCGGCCACCCGGGCACCAACCTGTTGCTCATCGCCGACGAGGGCGACCCGCTCGCGGTGCGGGCCAGCATGGCGATCAGCGCCGAGGTGTGCGCCGCCACCGGCACCGAACTCGACGGCCAGGCGATCTTCGACCGCTGGTTGGACGAGCGGATGCTGGTCGGCAAGTCCGCCGACGGGTTCACCCCCGGCCCCGGGTTCGTCGCCGACACCCTGGAGATGGCCGGGCCGTGGGCCGCGCTGCCCGCCATCTACGACGACGTGTGCGCCGCGATCAACAGCGTGCCCGGCACCCTGGCCGCCTCCGCACACCAGTCGCACGCCTACACCGACGGTGCCTGCCTGTACTTCTCGCTGCGCGGCGACGTCGAACCCGAGCAGCGGCGCGAGTGGTACCGGGCGGCGTGGGACGCGGCCAACCAGGTGCTGATCCGACACGGCGCGGCGCTGAGCCACCACCACGGGTCCGGCCTGCTGCGCGGCCCGTACCTGGCCGACTCGCTGGGCAGCGGTTTCGGGGTGTTCGAGACCGTCAAGAACGCGCTCGACCCGCGCGGGGTGCTCAACCCCGGCAAGCTGGGCCTGCCCAGCCCCTTCGGGACCGGCCCGCTGGACTGAGCGCGCCGACGAGGGGGAAGGTCCTGTCATGAGCGAACGCGCCACACCCCAGCCCCGACCGGTCAAGCCGCAGCTGGCCGCGGCGTTCCAGGACATCCCGGTCTGCGCGTCCGTGGTGGGCACGGCTCGGATCAAGGACTTCGCCTCGGCGTCGTCGCAGGTCTGCGTGCTGGCCTCGATCCCGGTGGGCGATCTGGCGAACGCGGTGCGCGTCCTGGTGCACCTCGGCAAGACCGTGTTCGTCAACATCGACGCGTGCCCCGGCCTGGCCCAGGACCGGGGCGCCATCGACTTCCTCACCGGGATCGGCGCCCAAGGCGTGGTCAGCACCCGGGCCGCCCTCATCGACCGGGCCCGGGCGCTGGACATGCTGACCATGCAGAAGGTGTTCGTCACCGACCGGTCCAACCTCAACCGGAGCCTGGAAGGCGTCGGGCGCAGCAGCCCCGACCTGGTCGAGGTGATGCCCGCGCCGATCATCCCGTGGATGCCGGACGAGGCGCGTCGGGTGCTCTCGCCGTTCGTGGCGGCGGGATTCGTGATGGACGCCGCCGGTGTCGCGCACTCGCTGGCGCTGGGCGCGGTGGCGGCCGCCACCTCCGACCCCGCACTCTGGTCCCTGCGCCGGGACCAGCTGCGGGGCTGAACAGCCGATGGAGTTGGGAGAACCATGAGTTACGTCGTCGTGGCCCGCTACCTCGCCCGACCAGGTGAGCGTGACCGGGTGCTGGATCTGCTCGAACCCGTGGTGACCGCGTCGCGGGCCGAACCCGGCTGCCGCCGCTACGACGTGCACACCGGCGTCGAGGACGACGTCGTGGTGCTCGTCGAGGAGTACCACGGCGCGGCCGACTTCACCCGGCACTGCGAGACCGAGCACTTCCAGCGGATCGTGCTCGGCCAGGTGGTGCCGCTGCTGGCCGACCGGCAGGTCACCCGCTGCGTCCCGGTCGACGCGGGGCGCGGGGCGGAGGCGTGATGCGGGTCCGCGCTGCCGTCCTGCGGGAGTCCGGTGGGCCGCAGCCCTACGCCGACTCGCGCCCCATCGAGGTCACCGAGCTGCACCTCGACCCGCCCGGCCCCGGCGAGCTGCTGGTGCGGGTCCGCGCCGCCGGGCTGTGCCACTCGGACCTGTCCGTGGTCAACGGGTCGCGCCCGCGCCCGCTGCCGATGGCCCTCGGGCACGAAGCCGCCGGTGAGGTGGTGGAAGCGGCGGAAGGCAGCGGGTTCGCACCCGGCGATCACGTGGTGCTGGCCTTCGTGCCGTCCTGCGGCGACTGCGAGCGGTGCGTGGCCGGGCGCCCCGCGCTGTGCGGACCGGGGGCAGCGGCCAACGCCCGGGGCACCCTGCTCGGTGGTGGCATGCGGTTCCGCGCCGACGACGGCACGCAGCCCTACCACCACCTCGGGGTGTCCGCGTTCGCCGAGCACATCGTGGTGTCGGCCCGTTCGGCGGTGCGGATCGACCCCGACATCCCCTTCGAGATCGCCGCGCTGTTCGGCTGCGCGGTCCTCACCGGCGCCGGGGCCGCCCGCTACTCCGCCCAGGTCCAGCCGAGGGAGAGCGTCGCCGTGCTCGGCCTCGGCGGTGTCGGGCTGGCCGCGCTGCTCATGGCCAAGGCCGCTGGGGCGGCCACCGTGGTCGCCGTCGACGTCGTGCCGCACAAGCTGGAACTGGCCACCCAGCTGGGCGCGACGCACTCCGTGGTGGGCGGCAGCGGTGCCGTCGAGCAGATCCGCGAGCTCACCGGCGGCGGAGCGGAGAAGGTCATCGACACCACCGGCGTGGCACCGGTGCTGCGCCAGGCCTACGACGCGACCCGCAGCGGCGGCACGACCGTCACCGTCGGCCTGCCCGACCCGCAGGCCCAGCTCACACTGCCCGCGCTGGGCCTGGTCGCCGAGGAGCGGACGCTGCGCGGCAGCTACCTGGGCTCCTGCGTGCCCCGCCGCGACGTGCCCCGGTTCATCGAGATGTACCGCTCCGGCGTGCTCCCAGTCGACCAGCTGCTGTCGCACCGCATCGAGCTGGATGAGGTCAACGAGGGCTTCGACCGGCTGCACGACGGGAGCGCCGTTCGGCAGGTCGTGGTCCTCTAGGCGGCGGTGTGGGAATTTTCCGGCGACATCGCGGCTTGATGATCAACAGCTGCCTGACCGAGCGACGTTGAGGAGCGCCGATGCCGACCGAAGCCACCCCCCAGGGCACTGTCGCGACAGGATTCGAGGCGGTGCGGGACGAGTTCGCCGCCGTCGCCGCCGCCGAAGGCGGTGACTACGCGGCGCAGCTCGTCGCCTACGTGGGGGCGCAGCGCGTGGTGGACCTGTGGGTCGGCCCGGACTTCACCGGCTCTGCGCTGACCGGCGTGTTCTCCTCCACCAAGGGGGCGGCGCACCTGGTGGTGGCGCTGCTGGTGCAGGACGGCGTGCTCGACCTGGACCAGCGGGTCAGCCACTACTGGCCGGAGTTCGGCGTCGAGGGCAAGCAGGACATCACGCTGCGCGACCTGCTCGCCCACCGCGCCGGGGTGGTCGGCGCTGACACCGGGTTCTCGCTGGAGGAGCTGGCCGACGACCGCGCGATCGCCGAGCGGCTCGCCGGGCAGCGCCCGTACTGGCGGCCGGGCACCGCGTTCGGCTACCACGCGCTGGTGATCGGGGCGTTGACCGGTGAGGTCGTCCGCCGCGTCACCGGGCGCACCCTGCAGGAGGTGTTCGAGACCCGCGTCCGGGCGCCCTACGACCTCGACTTCTACCTCGGCCTGCCGGAAGCCCACGAGGACCGGTTCCTAACGACGTTGCCGATGCTGCCGACCCCGGCGCAGCAAGCAGAGCTGGCGGCCGACGCGAGCGGCCCGGAGAGCCTCCGCGGCATCGCCTTCAACCACCACCACCCGGACGCGTTCGACCTCGCGGAGTTCCCCAACTCCCGCGTCGTGCGGGCCCAGGGCCAGGCCTCCGCCGGGGGCGTGGCCTCGGCGCGCGGTCTGGCCGGGATGTACGCGGCAGCGATCAGCGAGCTCGACGGCCGCGCGCCTCTGCTCAAGCCGGACACCGCGGCGGTCTTCGCGCAGCTGCACTCGGTGGGTTACGACCTCGTCTCCCGCCAGGACAAAGCGTTCGGACTCGGCTTCTCGGCGGTGTCCGAGACCTACCCGTTCCTGGGGCAGGGCGCGTTCGGGCACAGCGGCGCCGCCGGTTCCCAGGCGTTCGCCGACCCGCGCAGCGGCCTCGCCTACGGCTACAACCGCCGCCGCTTCGCGTTCCCCGGCGGCGCTGCCCCGGAGAACGCGCGCCTGGTCCGCGCGGTGCACACCGCAGCGGTCGCTCAGGCCTCCTCGGGTGGCCTGCGGTAGATCTCCGCGTAGCGGGAGGCCTTGGCGGCGCGCTGCTCCGCCTTGGCCTCCTCCCGCGTGGCCCTGCCCGCGCCGAGCGGGTAGCCGTGCTTGTAGAGCCGGTACTCGGTGGTGTGCTCCATGTAGGAGAGCGAGTACCAGACGCCCAGGATGTACCCGCCGAGCACCGCCATGCCGCGGATCCACAGCGGCCCGGGCAGCAGCAGGAACAGCAGGCCGGGGGAGAGCTGCACCAGGGTGCGGCTGACGTGCCGCAGCATCCACGTCGGGCACGTGATGTCGTGCAGCACCCACTCGCGGTACCGCTGGGGAAGGCGGCCGCCCATCGCGTACCAGATCCACTGCAGCGGATTGGGGCGCGGTGGCTTGGTGCCGGTCACAGCAACCTCCCTCGCAGTCGATTAGTACGCTAATTATTAACGCATGACGGAGTCGAGGCGGAAGGTGGCCCGGATGAAGCCGGTGGACCTGGGGGAGGACCCGCTCGCCCTCGAGCGCCAGGTGTGCTTCGCGCTGTCGGTGGCGTCGCGCAACGTCATCGCGCTGTACCGGCCACTGCTCGCGCCGATGGGGCTGACCCACCCCCAGTACCTGGTGATGCTCGCCCTGTGGGAGCGCTCGCCGCGGTCGGTGAAGGACCTGTGCGAGGCGCTGCACGCCGAGGCGGCAACGCTGTCACCGCTGCTCAAGCGCCTGGAGGCGGTTGGCTACGTGGTGCGGCCGCGCAGCCGGAGCGACGAGCGCCAGCTGGCCGTGGAGCTGACCGACGCGGGGCGGGAGCTGCGCGCGGAGGCCGAGAAGATCCCGTACCGGGTGGTCGAGCTGCTGGGCATGGACGTGGCTGATCTGGAGCGGCTCAACGCCGCTCTCGGTCAGGTGATTTCGGCCACCGCGAAGGCCCTGGACGGGCCGCGCGCTGGGTTCACGTCCCGCTGACGGGGTCGGTTTCCCTCGGACCGGACAGCCGGGCGATGTGCTCGTCGATCAGCTCGTCCAGTTCGGCCAGGCGTGCGCGCAGCGCCTCGGCGCCCCGTCGGGAGGCGCCCGGCAGCTGAGCCGCCAGGTGGCCGTACTCGGCGAGCACGCTGGGCAGGTCGGTGCCGACCTGCTGCCTGGGGATTTCGTCCATTCTTCGATGGTGCGGCCGGTGGCGGGATTCGTCGATTCGATCTCGGTGCTCCGGGCGGGCCGGATATCTTCCCCAGGGTGTTGATCTCGCTCGCGAATTGAGGTGTTCTGATGACCGACGTGGCCGCAGTGGAGCGGGCCCGCGCGCTGCTCGCCGAGAACCCGGTGCTGGACGGGCACAACGACCTGCCGTGGTCACTGCGCGAGCAGGTCGGCTACGACCTGGAGCGCTGCGACATCGCCCAGGACCAGTCCGCCCGGTTGCACACCGACCTGGCGAGGCTGCGCGCCGGTGGGGTCGGTGGCCAGTTCTGGTCGGTGTACGTCACGGCCGCCTACCAGGGGGACAAGGCGGTCAGCGCCACCCTCGAGCAGATCGACTGCGTGCGCAACCTGCTCGCGCGTTACCCGGACGAGCTGCAGCTCGCGCGCACCGCCGACGAGGTGGCGGCGGCCTGGGCGAGTGGCCGGATCGCCTCGCTGATGGGAGCGGAGGGCGGTCACTCGATCAACTGCTCGCTGGCTACCCTGCGCGCGCTGCACCAGCTGGGTGTCCGGTACATGACGCTCACGCACAACGACAACGTGCCGTGGGCCGATTCGGCGACCGACGAGCCCGCGGCGAACGGCCTGACGGCCTTCGGTGTCGAGGTGGTGCGCGAGATGAACCGGATGGGCATGCTGGTGGACCTCTCGCACGTGGCCCCGAGCACGATGCGCGACGCGCTGGGTGCCACCCGAGCCCCGGTGATCTTCTCCCACTCGTCGTCGCGGGCGGTCTGCGACCACCCGCGCAACATCCCGGACGACGTGTTGGCGGCGCTGCCCGCCAACGGTGGCGTGGCGATGGCGACGTTCGTACCGCAATTCGTCCTGCAGGAGGCGGCGGACTGGGCGAAGGCGGCCACTGAGGCGGTCCGCGAGCGCGGCCTCGACCCGCGGTCCAAATCCTCGGAGGTGGAGGCGGTGCTGCGGGCCTACGAGGAGGCCAACCCGAAGCCGACCGCCACGGTGGCGACGGTGGCGGACCACCTGGACCACATGCGCGAGGTGGCGGGGGTCGACCACATCGGCATCGGCGGGGACTACGACGGCGTCCCCGCCAACCCGGAGGGCCTGGAGGACGTCGCGGGCTACCCGAACCTGATCGCGGAGCTGCTCGACCGGGGCTGGTCGGAGACGGACCTGGCGAAGCTGACCTGGCACAACGCGGTCCGCGTGCTCAAGGACGCGGAGGCGGTGGCGCGAGACCTGCAACGCACCGAAAGCCCGTCGATCGCGACGATCGAACAGCTGGACGGACCTGCGCAGTAGCCTGCGCTTCGCGACTGGTGGGGCAGGAATTGACCGCTCGTCCCACCAGTCGCTACTTTCGGCGCACTCGCCCCAGCTCAAGACGAGGTGCGCGCACGAATGAGGCGTTTCGACCGGATGGAGCGGATCCTCGACCTCGACGCCGATCGAGACTGCGAGGAGATCTACCGGCTGCTCTCCGAGTACGAGTTCCCCTGGGACATCACCAAGGCCCTGGAGTTCGCGCTGTTCCGGACCTACGCGGTGCCGAGCATCGGTCGGCTGCTGGACCGCACCGGCGAGTTCGCCCGGTGCCCGCAGAAGCGCTACGACGACACGCTGATGATCTTGTACGAGATCTTCCACTGGGGCACCGGGAGCGACCGGGGCCGGGCGGCGCTGGAGCAGCTCAACGCCATCCACGGGCGGTACCGGATCAGCAACGACGACTACCTGTACACCCTGTCGACCTTCGTGGTGACCCCGGTGCGCTGGATCGAGCAGTTCGGCTGGCGGCGGTTGCACCCGCACGAGATCAAGGCGCTGACCAACACCATGCGTCGCATGGGCGAGGGGATGAAGATCTCCGGGGTTCCGGATACCTACGACGAGTTCGCACGCCTCTTCGACGACTACGAGCGTGAGCGCTTCGGATTCGACGTCGGGGGCCGCCGCGTCGCCGATGCCACGTTGGAGCTGTTCGGCAGCTGGTATCCATCGATGTTGTCGCCGGCCGTGGTTCGGGCTGCTCGGTTCCTGATGGATCCCCACCTGTTGGGCGCTTTCGGGTTCCCGCAGGTCTCCCGGTTCGGGCGCAAGGCTGCTGAACTCGGTCTCAGGCTGCGGGCTCAGTTGATCCGGGTTGGGCCCGTGCGGTCGGATTCTCGGCCTGCTGTGCCGGATCCGTTGACCTATCCGGGGGGTTATCGGATTTCTGAGCTTGGGCCTGAGTCTTTTCACCGGGCTCAGGTTCGGCGGCATGGGCCGGTTTGTCCTGTCGCTCCCTGAGGTGTTGCTCCTGTCCCCGGTTTTGGCCCTGTGGTCGTCCGGGGTTCGGGGTTGGTTCTGGGTTGGTCGCTGTTGAGTTTTCAAGGTGCTTGGGGCTTGTTGCCGGTTGTGTCGTGCGGGGTGGTCATCCCCGTGGTTTTCCGGGGTTGTGGGGGCTGGGTCCCGGATGTCAAGCCCGGCCTGGCGGCCGTCACTGCGGGGTTTCAGGCTTGACATCCGGGCCCCAGCCCCTGTTTGGCTTCATGTCACGGGGATGACCCGGTGTGGGACGGACCCGGTTTCTCGACTCGGCCCCCGGCGGCGAGGTGGCCGGGACTGGGTGGGGATTGTGCCGTGCGGAGTTGTGGTGCACCGGTGAGTTCCTTTCGTGGTTGGTGCGG
>NZ_JBEPDU010000062.1:0-40087 GCF_040300525.1 Saccharopolyspora sp. NPDC000359
GCCGAGGAGTGGGTGAACTGCCCCTGAGGGTCGTGAGTGCGTAACAGTGTTCGAACACTGTTACGCACTCACGACCCCTGCGCTGGGCGGAAGGCGCGGAGCGTGGCCTCGACCAGGGCGTCGGCGAAGGTGTCGTCGAGCGGGTGCGAGCGTTCCAGCCAGCGCTGGGTCAGCGGCGCGTAGAGGAAGTCCAGGACGAGGTCCAGGTCCGCGTCGGGGTCGAGCTGACCCGCTCGCTGCGCGCTGCGCAGGCGTTGCTTCTTCGCCTCGCGCATCGGCGCTTCCATCTTCTCCCGGTAGAGGGCGGCGAGGTCCGGATCGGTGATGATCTCGGCGTGCAGCGCCCGGATCGGCGCCTCGAACCCGGCATCGGCGAATTCGGCCGCGGTCGCGCGCAGCACGGTCTTGAGGTCGGCTTCGAGGTCGCCGGTGTCGGGCAGCGCGATGCCGTCGTCGCCCTCGCTGAGGACGAGGATCGAGTCGAAGACGACCGCGCCCTTCGAGGGCCACCAGCGGTAGATCGTCTGCTTGCCGACCCCGGCTCGGGCCGCGATCGCCTCGATCGTGAGCTTGGCGTAGCCGACCTCGCTCACCAGCTCGCGTGCTGCGGTCAGGATCGCCACCCTGGACCGCTCGCTGCGGCGGGTGGTGTTGGGGCGCTTCTCCTGGGGCACCCGACCAGCCTATCCCGAAACGAGACGTTTCGTCTTGACAAAGGCTCGGAACGCGGCGCATGCTGTGCCGCAGAACGAGACGAACCGTCTCGTCTCGATGAGAAGAGGCACTGCATGCGAAACGGCGAGCCCCGCACCTGGTTCATCACCGGTGCCGCCCGCGGACTCGGCCGGGCGTTCACCGAAGCGGCGCTGGCGGCGGGCGATCAGGTCGTCGGCATCGCCCGGGACGTCGCGCCCCTGGACGAGCTGGTCGCGACCAGCGGCGGCCGCCTGGTCGCCTTCCCGCTGGACGTCTCCGACCGCGCCGCGGTCTTCGCGGGCGTCGAGCGGGCGGTGGCCGCGTTCGGGCGGCTGGACGTCGTGGTCAACAACGCGGGCGGCGCCTTCCTCGGCATGCTCGAGGAGGTCACCGAGGAGCAGGCGCGGACGCACCTGGACACCAACTTCTTCGGTGCGCTGTGGGTGAGCCAAGCGGTGGTGCCCCACCTGCGGGCGCAGGGCTCCGGCCACATCCTCGCGGTCTCGTCGATGGGCCCGTTCGGCGGCTTCGCGGGGGTCGGGCTCTACGCGGCAGGCAAGGCGGCACTGGACTCGATGAGCGAAGCGTTGGCGATGGAGGTGGAGCGCTTCGGCATCAAGGTCACGATCCTCGGCCCGGGCGGCTACCGCACCGACCTGTTCACCCGAGGCCTGACCACGACCGACGAGCACGAGGCGTACGCCCCCCTGCGCGAGTGGCTGCGAACCCTCTGGTCGGAGTCGGAGGACTACGACCCGGAGAAGGCGGCCGAAGTGGTCATGGAACTCGTGACCACCCCGGAACCCCCGAAGCGCCTAATCCTCGGCAGCGCGGCCTACGACATGGTCCAAGCCATGAACCAAGACCTCATCAATGACCTGGCCAAGTCAGAACACCTCAGCAGGCGGGCTCAGTAACCCCCGGACCCGGTCATGCCTGGCACGAGTCGACCGCACCCAGGCGTACACCTGGGTCGCGGTTCCGCTCCCCGCGCCGCTCGCAAGACGGCCGCAGGAGAAGAAGGGACCCCCCACCGCTGGGGGCGTGCGGTGGGGGGTCCCAACAGGAGCGGAGCACGTGCCGTGTCGGGGGTACGACACGTACTCCTCGCCGACCGGCTCAGCCGGTCGACCAGATCACTTGATGTCGAGCTGCTGGCCCGGGAAGATCAGGTTCGGGTCGCTGATGATGTCCGAGTTGCGCTCGGCGATCTGCTGGTAGCTGACGCCGAACTTCTCGCCGATCTTGCTCAGCGTGTCGCCCAGCTGGACCGTGTAGTCCCCGCCGCCGGTCTTGACCTGCGGTTTCTGGGTGGTCTGCTTGGTCTGGACCTTGGTCTGGGTCTTGCTGGTGACCTTCTTCTGGGTCACCTTGGTGCTCGTCTTGGTGGAGCCGCTGGCCCAGTTGGTCTTGGACGTGCAGCCCGGCCAGGCGTTGGGGCCCTGCGCAGCGAGGACCTTCTCGGCGACCGCGATCTGCTGCTCGCGGGTGGCCTGGTGGGCGCTGCTGGCGTACTGGGTGCCGCCGAAGGCGGCCCAGGTGGACTGGCTGAACTGCAGTCCGCCGTAGTAGCCGTTGCCGGTGTTGATGCTCCAGTTACCGCTGCTCTCGCACTGCGCGAGGGTGTCCCAGTCGGCGGCGTTGGCCATCGGGGCGATCGCGATCGGGGACGCGACCACCGCGCCGGCGACGGCGACGCGGGCAACGGTGCGGCTGGTATTGGAAGGCTTGCGGTGCTTGCCCTTGTAGCGAGCCATGATCCTCTCTCCTGCCGCGCCTGCGAGGTGAGCTGTCGGGTTCGGGCTGAGAGGCAGCCCGGCCGGCTCGGGGGAACCGGCTTCACCCCTAGGGCTTCGGGGAGCCCGGTGGTTGGGTCCCCCGCCCCTGTCCGGTGTTCCTGTTTCGGGGGTCGGAAGCCCGCCGGACAGGGTTCGGCGCTGCGGGCTTCCCGTTCTTCGCTGATCGGTTCGGGGCCGACCGAGGAGCGACACTACGTAACCAACGAGGAGATCCCAAATCTTCGTCCCTGTGACGCTGGTCACGTAACAAGTGGAACGGGTGCGTCGATCCGAGACGTTTTCGCTGATCAGAGCGTTGTTATCAAGTCGTTTCCTGGCTGAGATCGATCACCGTCGGTGAGGCGTGGGTCACCACATTGCTCGCCTGGTGCATCCCGCGCCGCAGGCGTTCGCGCCGCCCGGAGGGGTGGTCTCACGCCTCCGCTGGCGTGCGCGACCGTGCGAACCCGATCACGAGAAAGGTTCGCATCGATGCGGAGGGTAGTGATCTGTATCGCCGGATCAGGAGCCCTTAAGGCTGTCGAAGGACCAGGCTCCGCAGTCAAGATCGACATGGCCTGTGCCGAGACCCAAATGTCACCTGAAAGGGAATGTACGACACGCCGGGGAATGTTGTATTCGCGCACGCGCGCGCCCGCACGCGTGCGCAGTAATAAGGTGACGGATCCCGGTGGTTCAGCCGCCCGCGAACGGCGGCAGGACGTCCAGCGTGGCCTGGGCGGGCACCCCGGTCCCGCGGTCCCGGACGGCGACCCCGTCGAGCAGGAAACTGCAGGCGGGAAGCACCTTCGCCAGCCCCTCGTCGTGCAGCTCCAGCACCGCCGCGAGGACGTCGGAAACGGTCACCGGCGCCGCCAGGCGCACCGCCTCCTCCGGGACCCCGGCAGCGGCGCGCGCGCCCGCGAAGTACCGCACCTGCACCGAAACCGTGCCGACCTGCTCCGGCACCGCCGTCATCGGCTCACCCTCCGATAGCGCTCATCGGCCGGGACGGCTGCGCGAACTCACCCGAGTCCATGCCGTGCCCGGCGGCCTTCGCCCACATCGTGCCCTGCCAGAGCCGAATCAGTTCCGCGTCGTCGGCGCCGGCTCGCATCGGCCCCCGCAGGTCCGTCTCCGCGGTGGAGAACAGGCAGGAGCGGAGCTGGCCGTCGGCGGTGAGCCGGGTGCGGTCGCACGCCGCGCAGAACGGCCGGGTGACCGAGGCGATCACGCCCACGGTGGCGGGCCCGCCGTCGACCAGCCAGCGCTCGGCCGGTGCGGAACCGCGCTCGGCGACGTCCGGGCTGAGGCTGAACTCGGCGCTGAGGAGGTCCAGGATCTCGTCGGCGGTGATCATCTGCGCGCGGTCCCACTCGTGCTGCGCGTCCAGCGGCATCTGCTCGATGAACCGCAGCTGGTAGCCGTGCTCGATGCAGTAGCGCAGCAGCTCGGGGGCCTCGTGGTCGTTGATCCCGCGCATCAGCACCGCGTTGACCTTGACCGGCTCCAGCTGCATCCGCTTGGCCGCGGCCAGCCCGGCGAGCACGTCGTCCAGCCGATCACGCCTGGTCAGCTGCTTGAAGACGGCGGGGTCGAGGGTGTCCAGCGAGACGTTGACCCGGTTCAGACCGGCCCGCACCAGCGGCTCGGCGTAGTCGCCGAGGTTGATCCCGTTGGTGGTCAGCGAGGTCTTCGGGCTGCCGGGCAGCGCGGAGGTGGCGCCGATGATGTCCACCAGGTCCTGCCGCAGCAGCGGTTCGCCGCCGGTGAAGCGGACCGAGGTCACCCCGAGCTCCTCGACGGCGATGCGGATCAGCCGGTTCATCTCCGCGGTGTCGAGCAGCTCGGCGCGTTTGAGCCAGGGCAGGCCCTCGGCGGGCATGCAGTAGGTGCAGCGCAGGTTGCACTTGTCGATGAGGGACACGCGCAGGTCGGTGGCGACCCGACCGAAGCGGTCCACCAGCTGCGGGGTATCCGGCCGTGCGGACGTGTCGATCGTGTTGCGCACGAACGGGATTCCCAGGTCCACCGAGGTCACCCCTCGACCCTAACCCCCCGCACCGACGAATTTCGATCGCGGAAGGCAGTTCGTGCGGAACACCGACCGCATCCTGGACTGCGGGACCTCAGGTGGGAGGAAAGTACGAAGCCGGTCGGCGATCCGGATTCACGGGTGCCGTGCCCTGGATCCGACCGCAGCTGCGGAAGTATTGTCCTCTGCGTGCCGCAATATCGGATCGCCGAAGCCGCCGGGCTGCTCGGCGTCAGCGACGACACGGTGCGCCGGTGGGTCGACGGCGGGCAGCTGCACGCGCAGCGGGACGCCTCCGGTCGACTCGTCGTGGACGGCGCCGAGCTCGCCGGGTTCGCCCGCGACCAGGCGCGTTCCACGCCTGACCCCTCCGGGGTCGGGCGGTCGGCCCGCAACCGCCTGGTCGGACTGGTCACCGAGGTGATCTCGGACCGGGTGATGTCCCAGGTGGAGATGCAGTGCGGGCCGCACCGGGTGGTGTCGCTGATGAGCACCGAGGCGGTCCACGAGCTCGGCCTGCGGCCGGGGGTGTTGGCGGTGGCGGTGGTCAAGTCGACCAACGTCGTGGTGGAGACGCCGGGAGAGTCGTGATGGCGAAGCTCAAGCTGATCACCGGAGCGCTGCTGGCGCTGGTGCTGTTCGCCGGGTGCGGGCAGGCCGGGTCCGAGCAGCAGCGCACGCTGACCGTGCTGGCCGCGGCGTCGCTGACCGAGTCCTTCGACGAGCTGGGCGCGCGGTTCACCGCCGAGCACCCGGACGTGCGGGTGCAGTTCGACTACCAGGGCTCGTCGACGCTGGCCGAGCAGATCGAGCAGGGGCGGCCGGCGGACGTCTTCGCCTCGGCGGACGAGGAGAACATGGCCAAGGTGCGCGACCTCGTCGGCGCCCCGCAGACCTTCGCGACCAACCAGCTGACGATCGTGGTCCCGCCCGGCAACCCGGCGGGGATCGGCTCGTTGGCCGACCTGTCCGGCGACCACGCCGTGGTGGTGTGCGCGCCGCAGGTGCCGTGCGGTTCGGCGGCGCAGCAGGTGACGCGGGCGGCCGGGGTGCGGGTCAAGCCGGTCAGCGAGGAGAACGACGTCAAGTCGGTGCTGCAGAAGGTCGTCGCGGGCGAGGCCGACGCCGGGCTGGTGTACGTCACCGACGCCAAGGCGGCGGGGGAGAAGGTCCAGGTGATCGACTTCCCGGAGTCGCAGCAGGCGGTCAACTCCTACCCGGTCGCGACCGTCAACGGCGCGCCCGACCCCGAGCTGGCGGCCCAGTTCGTCGAGTTCGTGCGGGGACCGGTCGGTCGCGAGGTCCTCGCCCACCACGGCTTCGGCACCCCATGACCCCACCCCGTCCCGTGCAGACGCGATCTCGGTGGAGATCAGACGTCCGACCTCCACCGAGGTCGCACACCACCCAGGTCCCGGTGGTGCTCTGGACACCTGCGGTGCTCGCGCTCGCACTGGTGGTCCTACCGGTCTTCGGGCTGCTGACCAGGGTGGATCCGGCCGAGCTGCCGGGGCTGCTGCTCAGCCCGGCCGCCCTCGACGCGCTGCGGCTCTCCGTCGTCACCGGACTCATCTCCACCGGGCTGTCACTGCTGCTCGGCGGTCCGCTCGCGGTGGTCCTGGCGAGGTCCCGGATGCGCGGACTGCGCGTGGTGCGCGCCTTCGTGCTGCTGCCACTGGTGCTGCCGCCGGTCGTCGGCGGGCTGGCCCTGCTCTACCTGCTCGGCCGCACCGGGCCGCTCGGGCAGCTCCTCGACGTCGTGGGCCTCCGCCTGCCGTACACCACGACAGCCGTGGTGCTGGCCCAGACGTTCGTCGCCATGCCGTTCCTGGTGGTCGGCCTCGAGGGGGCCCTGCGCACGGCAGGCGGGAGGTACGAGCAGGTAGCCGCCACGCTGGGTGCCGGGCCGTGGTTGGCCTTCCGGCGGGTGACCGTGCCGCTGCTGCTGCCCGCGCTCGGGTCGAGCCTGGTGCTGACCTTCGCGCGCGCGTTGGGCGAGTTCGGCGCGACGATCACCTTCGCCGGGAGCTTGCAGGGCACCACCCGCACCCTCCCGCTGGCCATCTACACCACCGCTCAGTCCGATGTGGACGCAGCGGTGGCGATGTCGTTGTTGCTGGTGGTGGTGGCCCTGGTGGTGATCGTGGTGGCCCGACCCAGAGCAGTGGAGGGGCGGCTGTGAGCGGGTTGTGGACCGACGTCGAGCTGCGGCGGTCGGAGTTCGCGCTGCGCGCCGAGCTGGCGGTCGCCCCCGGCGAGGTGCTGGCGGTGCTCGGCCCGAACGGGGCCGGCAAGTCGACCCTGCTGTCGGTGCTGGCCGGGCAGCTGGTGCCGGACCGGGGGCGGGTCGAGCTCGACGGCGTGCCGTGGCTGGACACCGAGCGCGGGATCGCGGTGCCGACACACCGACGGGGTGTCGGGCTGCTCGCCCAGGACCCGCTGCTGTTCCCGAACCTCACGGCGCTGGAGAACGTGGCCTTCGGCCCGCGCGCGGCCGGGCTCAGCAAGGCGGGAGCGCGGGAGGTCGCCGCGCGCTGGCTGTCCGAAGTGGATGTCGCCGAGCTCGCCGGGCGGCGGCCCGGGCAGCTCTCCGGTGGCCAGGCCCAGCGGGTCGCGCTGGCGCGCGCCCTGGCGGCAGACCCGGAGCTGCTGCTGCTCGACGAGCCGCTGGCCGCGCTCGACGTCGACGCCGCCCCGGCGATGCGCGGCCTGCTGCACCAGGTGCTCCGGCGCCAGGAGAAACCGACCGTGCTGGTCACCCACGACGTGCTGGACGCGGTCGTGCTGGCCGACCGGCTCGTGGTGCTGCTCGACGGCTGCATCGTCGAGCAGGGGCCGACCCGTGAAGTGCTCTCCCGGCCGAAGGAACCGTTCACCGCGCGGGTCGCCGGGCTCAACCTGGTGCCCGGGGTGGCGCGTGACGGCGGGGTCGAGTTCGGTGGCACCGTGCTCAGCGGCCGGGTCGCGGAGGACGTCGACCAGGGCGAACCAGCGGCGGCGGTGTTCGCGCCCGCCGCGGTGGCGGTGCACCGCGAGCCGCCGGGCGGCAGCCCGCGCAACGCGCTGCCGGTGCGCTTGGCCGGGCTTGAGCCGCGCGGCGACGTTGTGCGGGTGCGCGGGGTGGTGCGGGACTGCTCGCTGGCCGCGGACATCACCCCGGCAGCCGTCGCCGACCTGCGGCTGACCAGCGACGACGAGGTGTGGTTCGCAGTCAAGGCCGCTGAGGTAGCAATCCACCCGCTGTCCGGAGGATCATTCGGGGCGTGACTGAGCCATCCCCCTGGACGTACCTGATGGACATGGACGGCGTGCTCGTGCACGAGGAGCACATGGTGCCCGGAGCGGACGCCCTGCTGGCGGCGCTGCGGGAGAACGACGTCCCGTTCCTGGTTTTCACCAACAACTCGATCTACACCCCGCGCGATCTGCGGGCCCGACTGCTGCGCACCGGGCTGGACGTCCCGGAGGAGGCGATCTGGACCTCCGCGCTGGCCACCGCGCAGTTCCTGGAGAACCAGCGGCCGGGCGGCTCGGCCTACGTGGTCGGCGAATCCGGGCTGACCACGGCGCTGCACAACATCGGCTACGTGCTCACCGACCGCGACCCGGACTACGTCATCCTCGGCGAGACCCGCACCTACAGCTTCGAGGCGATCACCAAGGCGATCCGGCTGGTCGAGGGCGGTGCGCGGTTCATCGCCACGAACCCGGACGAGAAGGGCCCGAGCCGTGAGGGCACGCTCCCGGCCACCGGCGCGGTCGCCGCGCTGATCGAACGGGTCACCGGGCGCGCACCGTACTACGTGGGCAAGCCGAACCCCCTGATGATGCGCTCCGCGCTGCGGCACCTGCGGGTGCACTCGGAGAACACGCTGATGATCGGCGACCGGATGGACACCGACGTGCGGTCCGGCCTGGAGTCGGGGCTGCAGACGATCCTGGTGCTGTCCGGGATCTCCAACGAGAGCACCGCCGAGCTGTTCCCATACCGGCCGACGAAGGTGGTCAGCTCCGTCGCCGAGCTCGTCGACAACGTCCTGGACCCGTTCAGCTGACGCCCGCGGTGGGTGCGCAGCCAGCCTGCGCACTCACCGGGTGGCGGTCTGGTGCGGGAGGTCGACGGCGATGGCGTTGGTGACGTGGTTGAGCTCGTCGGCCATCCGCTCGGCCGCGTCGCGCACCAGCTCGGCGCGGCGGCTCAGCGAGCTGGACCAGTGGCGCTGGGCGGCGGCCAGCCGGTCGAGCAGGTCCGCGTGCAGGCGCAGCCGCTCGACCGCGGCCCAGTCCGCCGCCTCGGGGTGCCGGAAGGCCCGGTCGATGGCTGCTGCGACTCGCTCCAGCTCGAGTTCGGTGATCACCGGCACCCCCAGTTCGGCGTGTGGGCTGACGTAGGAGAGAGGCGTTCGGAGCGGTCCCTCGTACGCCGTTGTGCCGAACGTCACCTCCGCATGAACGCGTACGGGTCGTCGGCGTCGACGATCCGCTTGCCCAGCGGCATCAGCGAGACCGGGATCAGCTTGAAGTTGGCGATGCCCAGCGGGATGCCGATGATCGTGACGCACTGCAGGAAGCCCGTGACGATGTGGCCGAGCGCCAGCCACCAGCCGGCTAGCACCAGCCACAGGATGTTGCCGATCCCCGACATCACGCCCGCGGTCGGCTCGCCCACCAGGCGCCGACCGAAGGGCCAGAGCGCGAAGTTCGCCATCCGGAACGAGGCGATCGCGAACGGGATGCCGATGATCGTGATGGCCAGCAGGATCCCGGCGAACGCGTACCCGAGGGCCATCCACAGCCCTCCGAACACCAGCCAGATGACGTTCAGCAACAAGCGCATGCCCCCACGGTGCCAGTCCTAGGTGCGGAGCGGATCAGGGGAACCCCGGAGTCCCCCCGAACCCTCCGCCTCGCCCCTCTGACGTCCGCAGTTTCAATTGAAACTGCGATCCCCGCCCACGGTCCCCCGCAGTTTCAATTGAAACTGCGGACCTCGGCCGCTGGTGACCACAGCTCCGGCCGAGGCGGCCGGTCGGTGCCGTCGTGGGGGTGTGGTTCCGGTCGTGGAGGCGCAGTTTCAATTGAAACTGCGAAGCGCACGCGTGGATGACCGCAGTTTCAACTGAAACTGCGGTCGGTCGTGGCGGACTGCCGTTGTTGTTGGTGCTACACGGCCCGGCCGTCGGAGGCGGTGGTTGCGGTTGGTGCTGCGGGGTTTGGGGGTTGGAGGTCGTGGTTGGGGGTGCGGGGTCAGGCTTGGAGGTTGCCGGTGAGGATGGTGACGGCTTGGCCGCGGAGGTCGACGCGGTCGCCGCGCAGGGCCATGCGGACCGTGCCGCCGCGGGCGGAGGCCTGTTCGCCGACGAAGTCCGCGTCCCGCGGGTCGCGGTGGAGCCGCTCCGCCCACCAGGTCGCCAGGGTGCAGTGCGCGGAGCCGGTCACCGGGTCCTCCTGGATGCCGACCTGCGGGGAGAACACCCGGCTGACGAAGTCGATGCCCGGCCGGTCGCCGGGAGCCGTGATGATCACGCCGCGGGACGGGACGGTGGCCAGCGCCGCGAAGTCCGGGCGCACCGCGCGGACCTCGTCCGCCGACGCGGCTTGCACGAGGATCTTCGTGGTGGCTTGAGCGGTCGCCTCGACGGTGATGCCGGGGAGGCCGGCGGCGATCGCCTCCGGCTGCTCCACCAGCTCGGCCCGGTCGGCGGGGAAGTCCATCCCGATCCAGCCGTCGGACAGCGCAGTGCAGGTCAGGATGCCGCTGCGGGTGTCGAAGCGCTGGTCGCCGCCGAGCACGTGCGCGGTCGCCAGGGTCGCGTGCCCGCACAGCGGGACCTCGGTGGTCGGGGTGAACCAGCGCAACGGCTTCGGCTCGCCCGCCGGGCCGCCGACCTCGACGAACGCGGTCTCGGAGTGCCGCAGCTCGGTGGCCACCGACTGCATCCACGCCGGATCGGCGGAGGAGTCCAGCAGCACGACCCCGGCGGGGTTCCCGGCGAAGGCGGTGTCGGTGAAGGCATCCACGACGAAGGCACGCACCCCAGAACCCTACGAGGACTCGCCGTCGCGCCACCCACCCGCCGTCTGCGACCTGCGGGTGGTCCGTACCCGCGTTCGGGGGTGGTCCGCGGGTGGGGGACGGGACAAGATGGGTGATCCGTCTCACGTGTTCGTCGGGGAGGTAGTCACCGTGGATGCCGTCCAGCTCAGCTACGACTCGGGTGTCTCGGACGTGCCGTTGCTGGGGGAGACGATCGGGGCGAACCTCGATCGGCTCGCCGCCCGGTTCCCGGAGCGGGACGCCCTGGTGGAGTGCGCGACCGGCCGCCGCTGGACCTACCGGGAGTTCGTCGCCGACGTCGACGCGCTGGCGGTCGGCCTGCTGGACGCCGGGATCGGCAAGGGCGACCGGGTCGGGATCTGGTCGCCGAACCGCGCCGAGTGGACGCTGATCCAGTACGCGACCGCGAAGATCGGCGCGATCCTGGTCAACATCAACCCCGCCTACCGGGCGCACGAGCTGGAGTACGTGCTCAACCAGGCCGGGATCCGGATGCTGGTGTCAGCGAAGTCGTTCAAGTCCTCCGACTACGTCGAGCTCGTCGCGCAGGTGCGGCCGAAGTGCGCCGACCTGGAGCAGGTGGTGTTCCTCGGCGATCCCGAGTGGGAGCGGCTGGCCGGGGCGACCGCGGATCCGCAGCGGCTGGCCGCGGTGGAGCTCTCCGCCGACGAGCCGATCAACATCCAGTACACCTCGGGCACCACCGGGTTCCCCAAGGGCGCGACGCTGTCGCACCACAACATCCTGAACAACGGGTTCTTCGTCGGTGAGCTGTGCGGCTACCGCGAGGTCGACCGGGTGGCGATCGTGCCGCCGTTCTACCACTGCTTCGGCATGGTGATGGGCAACCTGGCCTGCACCAGCCACGGGGCGGCGATGGTGATCCCGGCGGAGGGCTTCGACCCGGTCGCGGCGCTGTCCGCGGTGGCCGCCGAGCGCTGCACTTCGCTGTACGGGGTGCCGACCATGTTCATCGCCGAGCTGGAGCACCCGGAGTTCGCCAGCTTCGACCTGTCCTCGCTGCGCACTGGGATCATGGCCGGTTCGCCGTGCCCGGTGGAGGTGATGAAGCAGGTCATCGACCGGATGGGGATGCGGGAGGTGTCGATCTGCTACGGCATGACCGAGACCTCGCCGGTGTCCACGCAGACCCGCGCGGACGACTCGCTGGAGCGCCGGGTGTCCACCGTGGGGCGGGTCGGCCCGCACCTGGAGATCAAGATCGTCGACCCGGTGACCGGGCTGACCGTGCCGCGCGGCACCCCGGGCGAGCTGTGCACCCGCGGGTACTCGGTGATGCTGGGCTACTGGGAGCAGCCGGACCGCACGGCCGAGGTCATCGACGCGGCCCGCTGGATGCACACCGGTGACCTGGCGGTGATGGACGACGACGGCTACGTGAGCATCACCGGGCGGATCAAGGACATGGTGATCCGCGGCGGCGAGAACATCTACCCGCGCGAGATCGAGGAGTTCCTCCACACCCACCCCGACGTGGTGGACGCGCAGGTCATCGGGGTTCCTGACGAGCGCTACGGCGAGGAGCTGATGGCCTGGGTGCGGCTGCGCGACGGGGCGGAGGAGTTGACGGCCGAGGCGCTGCGGGAGTTCTGCACCGGGAAGTTGGCGCACTACAAGATCCCGCGCTACGTGCACGTGGTGGGCGAGTTCCCGATGACGGTCACTGGCAAGATCCGCAAGGTCGAGATGCGGGAGATCGCCAAGGACCTCCTCGACCTCAGCTGACACCCCCCCGCGCGGCTCCGCCCGGGTTGACGCGATTTCAAGGGAGGTCTGATCTCCATGGAAATCGCGGCAACTTGGCCTCAGGTCAAATGCCTCGGCGGGATCCTCCGGCGTGTCGTGCGGACGACATGCCGGAGGATCACCGGCACGGAGGACGTGGAACCACAGTTTCAGTTGAAACTGTGAAACCACTGGTTCGAGATCAGCGGAGCTTGGCCAGTTCGGCTGCGTCCTCGGCGCCGAACTGCTCCTCCAGCTTCTCCGGGGCGGCGTCGACGTCGATCTGCTGGAGCGGCATGCCGCGGGCGCTGGAGATCGCGCCGAGGCGGCGGGTCGCGCGGTCGGTGGCGTAGGCCGTGAGCTCCTCCTTGTCCAGCTCGAACGGCAGGACCTCCGGTGCGTCGTCTGGGCGCCACTGGACCTGGGCGACGGCGTGCGGGAGGACCCGGTTCATCTGGTCCTCCACCACCTCCCAGTTGCGCTCGTCGGCGGCGACGTGGCGGCGGCAGGTGAAGGTGCCCCAGGCCATGTGGCGGCGCTCGTCGTCGCCGATGTGCCGGATCACCTGCTGCATGCCGGGCAGGATGCCGCGGCGGACGCAGATCTTGTGCCAGGCGAAGTAGCCGGTCAGCGCGAGGGTGCCCTCGACGACGTGGTTGTAGGTGACCGAGGCGCGGACCTGGTTCTCCGGGCTGGGGTCGGCGTGCAGCGCGTGCAGCGACTCGGGCAGCAGCTTGTAGAAGATCTCCCGGTAGCCGGGGTTGTCCTCGACGTACCAGTGCAGGTCGTCGGTGAGGCCGACGGCGTCCATCCACAGCCGGAAGACCTGGGTGTGCTTGGCCTCCTCGAAGACGAACTGGGTCAGGTACATCTCGTCGCCGAAGCGGCCTTCCGCGGCCATCGCGGCCATGAACGGTTGCAGGTCTTGGGTGACGGCTTCCTCGCCGGCGATGAACTGCGCGCACAGCCCGGCCACGCTGCGCTGCTCGTGCTCGTCGAGCTGCTTCCAGTCCTCGGCGTCCTGGCTGAAGTCGATGTCGGCGGGGTTCCAGAACTTGGCGTTGCCCTTGGTGAACAGCCGCAACGGCAGGGAGTCCCAGTTCAGGCCGCTGGCCCGCAGGGAGTGGAAGCCTTCGCGATGGGCGGGGTGCGCGGTCGTGCTCGTCATTGAACGACTCCAGCTCGCCGGATGTGAGAAGTATTACGAAATGATTTTCGATACTAACGAGTTCCGCGTCAAGGGCGCTGCTGTCGCTCCGTAGGGTGGTCCGCGTGGCAGCAGAGCGCACCGGTCCGACCGTTGGCTTCGACCTGGACATGACCCTGATCGACCCGCGCCCCGGCATGGTCCGCATGATCGAGGAGCTCAACCGCGAGTTCGGCCTGACCCTCGACGGCGAGCACTTCGCGTCGAACCTCGGCCCGCCGCTGTACGACTCGATGCGCGGCTACGGCTTCGACGACGCCATGGCGCAGCGGCTGGTCCACCACTTCCGCGCGGTCTACCCGCAGGTGGCGATCGGCGCGACGACCGCGTTGCCAGGCGCGGCTGAGGCGCTCGCGGCGGTCCGCGAGCTGGGCGGGCGGACGCTGGTGATCACCGGCAAGTACCAGCCGAACGCCGAGCTGCACCTCAATGCCCTCGGCTGGGAAGTCGACCGGCTGGCAGGGGACGTCTTCGCCGCGGCGAAGGGCGATGTGCTGCGGGAGGAGGGCGCGGCCAGCTACGTCGGCGACCACCTCGGCGACATCACCGGTGCGCGGGCCGCGGGCGCGACCGCCGTCGCGGTGGCCACCGGGCCCTACGGCGCTGACCAGCTCGCCGAGGCCGGGGCCGACGTCGTGCTGCGCGACCTCACCGAGTTCCCGGACTGGCTCGCCCAGCAGGTCTGATCAGCGGCGCCGGTTGCGCAGGACGGTCGCGATGACGCCGACGACCAGCCCGACCGGGCACAGCAAGGTCGCCAGGTTCAGCCACACGGGCAAGTCCTGGTAACCGACGGCGAACAGCGTGAAGATCGCGATGATGGCCACCAGGCCCAGGGCGAACATGGCCACCGAGACCGGGAGGATTGCGGACCTGCGCGCGGATGTTGCCATGCCCAGCAGCGTATTCACGCACTGCGCCAGGTGCCGCAGCGACCCTTGCTCGACAAGGCCGGGTCTTCCCAGCCCGGCACGCGGTACGCTTGAATGACGCGTCCCGGCGCGCGCAACTGCGAAGCGTAGTCGGGGCGCTTTCGTCGTGCCGGGGCAGTTCGGCCCCGCGCGGCGGACCGGGACGTAAGGACGACGGAGGCCCAGCAACCGGGCCATGTGCATCGACAGGGAACGGTGAGGACAGTGCCGACCGGCAGGGTCAAGTGGTTCGACGCGGACAAGGGCTTCGGCTTCCTGACCCAGGACGGCGGGGAGGACGTCTACGTGCGCGCCTCCGCGCTGCCCTCCGGCGTGGAGGCCCTGAAGACCGGCCAGCGCGTCGACTTCGACATGGCCCAGGGGCGCCGCGGCCCGCAGGCGCTGAAGGTGAAGCTGCTGGACCCGCTGCCCTCGGTGGCCGAGGCGCGCCGCCGTCCCGCCGACGAGCTGCACGGCATGGTCGAGGACATGATCAAGCTGCTGGAGCTGAAGGTCCAACCCGACCTGCGCCGCGGCCGCTACCCGGACCGCAAGACCGCCAAGCGCATTGGCGAGGTCGTGCGCGCGGTCGCCCGCGAGCTGGACCCGGGCAGCTGATCAGGACCACCGGGGGCCGGGCGCACCGCGCGGAGCGCCCGGCCTCCTGCTTTCGAGGGGCAGGGCGCCCTCAACCGACTTGGCTGGTCAACGCGCCCCTCGCCTCATGCGGATCGGGTGATCAGATCTCGGTTGGCGTCGGCGACGGCTTCGCGCAGCACGTCGAAACCGCGCCGGGTGCAGCTGAGCACGAGCTCACCGTTGCCTCGGAAGATCAGGCTCATCTCGTCGGAGCACTCGTCGTACTCGTGCGTCACGTCCACCAGCTCCGAGATTCCGACCAGCGTGGCCGTCTCGACCCCTTGCCCTCGGTGCACGACTGACTCCCCTCCGGGCATGCCGCCCGAACTCGATACAGTTCAGTTGAGGAAACCGCTAAGGCTTCTTGTTGAGCCTTGTTGTGAGGATAAGGATTCTTGGGGAGCTTTGGCATTGCCCGATCTGGGTGATCGTCGGACGAAGGGGGTCGTGTGCCAGCCGGACGTCAAACGGTGGAACGCCGTCAGCTCGGCCTGATGCTGCGTCGCTTTCGTGATCGGGCGGGCAAGACGCAACAGCAGGCAGCGCAAGCGATCGGGCGGGACACCGCTCGAGTCAGCCAGGTCGAAACGGCCAAGGGCTCCTTCAACCCTGAAGAACTGAGTACCCTGCTGGACTTCTACGGCGTTGACGAAGCCGAACGTCGGACAGCGCTCGAGCTCGGTGCACGGGCGCGGAAGCGCCAACGCGGTCGCGGCTACACGGATCAGTTGCCCCTCGCCTTCGAGCGCTTGGCCGACCTGCAAGCAGATGCGAAGGCGATCGGGTTCTACGAGTCGAGCATCGTGCCTGGCCTAGCCCAGTCGGCCGACTACATGCGTGCTGTGATCAACGCAGGTGACGGCGTCTGGTGGGAGCCATCACAGGACGAGGTCGAGAGGCGCGTTGGCTTCCGAGCAGAACTCCAACGCCGTGTGCTGGATGCGGTTGAGCCGAAGGACATCTCGTTCGTCGTGGCCGAGCGTGTGCTTGACGAGGTCATCGGTAGTGTCTCTGTGCTGCGTGGACAACTCCTGCACCTGCTCCAGCTCGGTGAGCGGCCGAACGTCACGGTCCAAGTGCTGCCCAGGTCAGTGCTAAACAACCCGCTCATCGGCTGCGGGCTCATCACCCTGGACTTCGGTGCGGCAGCACCGCAGATCGCTTTTGTTCCCGTCTCCTACGGGCCATCGACATACCACGATCAAGAAGCAGACACTGTGCCCATGTTCCGTGCTTACCGGCGGGCGCGGGAACTCGCGTTGGGGCACGACGCGTCTCGCGCTCTGCTGATCGACAAGCTGAAGGAGCTTGAGTGATGGCTTACGACACGGGTTGGTTCAAGAGCAGTCGAAGTGCAGCAGCCAGCGACGCTTGCGTCGAGGTGCGATTAACCAGCAGCGCCGTCGCGGTGCGCGACTCGAAGGCGCCGGAGGCGGGGCACATCGAGGTCAGCCACACCGCCTGGCGGGCGTTCGTGCGGCGTTTGCGCTGATCGGGTGCTTCGACTGGGCCATCGCGAGCTACTTTCCCGATTCCGTTGTGGCGCCGATTCGCCCCTGGCTAGGGTCGCCAGCAGGGCGATCTTGTGCAAGCGAGGGGGAGCATGACCACGCCACAGAGCTTCGGCGCGGGCTTGGCCGCGACCGGCAACGCGATGCAGGGCATCATCGACTCGTCGAACCGAGGAGAGTTCCGGGTCACGCCGGACGCGGGCAACGACCTGATCAGGACCTTCGGAGACTTCCAGGACGAGCTGGATGCCATGATCAGCGATATGGGCATTCTGGCCCAACGCACGCAACTTGGGGATAGTCCGGCTGGATAAGCGATCGCTGACTTCAACGAGCAGGTCGCGGTCGGCGGTGATGGCCGGTCGTACGAGGAGATGTTGAAGAAGTTCCAGGAGCAAGTGCCGCAGGTGATCGAGGCGATCAAGAAGGGCATCCAGCTCTACCAGGAAGTTGACGAGGGCAACGCTGGCTTCGGTGGACGGGTTTGAGGAGCGAGGTTGAAGGTGCGTAAGTCGTTGATGGGTGGCGTTGGGGTCGCCCTGGTTCTGGCGGTGTCGGCGTGTGGTGGACCTGGACAAACAGCGGAGCCATCGGAGCCGGTGGACAGCTCGACTGCGACCTCTGAAGAACCAGCAAGTGTGTTGGCCGGTGTTGATCCCTGTCAGTTGCTCACTGACGGCGAAGCACGTGAGCTCGGTTTGGAAGCTCCCGGGCAACGGCGAGATATTTCGAAGACTTTGTCCTGCCGGTTTCGGGTCGCTGGGGATGGGCCTGGGCAGCTAGCAGTCTCGGCCAGCCCAGACCGAGCGCTCGACGAGCTGAACTTCAGTGGCGGCGATGTCCAGGACACCGAGGTCGCGGGCAAGAAGGCCAAGATCGTTCGTGGCGCGACGGCTGACATTTGCACGGTAGCGATCGCAGTGTCGCCCACGGAGTCTGTGAGCGCCGATGGAAACATTGGCGGGGACGTCGAGGCCGGGTGCCGGTTGGCTGAGCAGGCCGCGCCGTTGGTGCTGGCGAATCTTTCGAAGTAGACGGGAGTTCTTGTGTCGTCAGCGGGTGGCGGTCAGCACCCTGAGGTCCCGGATCCGGAAGGGCGTGATCGCAGCCTGCTGATGACCGAGGCCGAGCAGGCCCGGATGCTGACGGAGCTGACACGGATCGAACACGACCTGTGCCAGGCCTTGGACGAGATCGAGGTCGGCAATGCCCTGTCGCGGGCGCTGCTCGACCAGCAGGCGGCTTCCTGGCGGGACCTGCTCACCGGCACTCGCGAGGTGCTGCGCAATGCCATCACCGTCGAGGAGCGCATCGGTCACCTCGACTTCGATGCACCCGACGAGGCCTGATCGATCGCCGAACCTCGGCCAGTGGTGGCTTTCCTATGCCTTTTGGCAGGGGTGGTTGTGGTCGCTCGGCAGATCCGCGGAGGGGGTCCAGGTCCCTAGCGTTCCAGGGCATGAAAGCGATGATCATCGCGCTCGCAGCGGCCATCGGGCTGGCTGCGGCACCGCCCGCGCAGGCCGCTCCCAGCATCGATGACTACCTGGCCAGCGCGCTGGAGTCGACCGGGGTGCCGGGGTTCTCCGTCGTGGTCACCAGGGGTGACGAGGTGGTGCACGCCGCGGGTTACGGGCACGACTCCACCGGTCGGCCGATGACCGCGGACACCCCGATGCGGGTCGCCTCGCTCAGCAAGTCGTTCACCGCGATGGCGGTCATGACCCTGGTCGACGCCGGGAAGATCGCGCTGGACCAGCCGGTTGCCGAGCAGCTGCCGGGGTTCTCGATGGCCGATCCGCGCGCGGCGCAGGTCACCGTCCGCCACCTGCTGAACCAGACCTCGGGGTTCTCCGACACCACCATCGACATCAACGCGCTGGAGGACGCGGGCTCGCTGGCCGAGTACACGGCCCGGCTGAGCACCGCTGCGTTGGCCGCCGCCCCGGGGACGCACTGGGAGTACTGCAACGTCAACTACGACGTCGCTGCTCGCCTGGTCGAGGTCGCGAGCGGGCAGCCCTTCGGCGACTACCTGCGGCAGCACGTCTTCGAGCCGTTGGGCATGCGCACCAGCGCGGTCAGCGACGAGCAGGTGCGCCCGGCCGACGGGTACGTCTCGCTGTTCGGGGCGTGGATCAGCCGCCCGGAGCTGCCGGGGTTTCTGGACAACAGCGGGGGCGGTGGGGTCATCACGACCGCGGCGGACATGGGGCGCTGGCTGGTCTCGCAGAACGGCGTGGGGCCGCAGCTCGTGTCCCCGGACAGCCTCCGGACCATGCACAGCCCGTCGGCGGTGGACGACTACGGCATGGGGTGGGGAGTCGAGCAGCCCGAGGGCGGCCCGGAGGTGTTGGTGCACTCGGGCAACCTGTTCACCTACAACGCGGTGCAGGCGATCGTGCCGGAGACCGGGTACGGCTTCGCCGTCATGACCAACGGCGCTTCGCTGCACGACAGCAGCTACGAGATCCTCAACGGGCTGGTCGCGTTGAGCCAGGGGCGGACGCCCGATGAGTTCAGCGGCGGTCGGCAGACCTTCGAGCTCGTGCTCGGCGGGATCTCGCTGGTGGCAGTGGGGTTGGGCGTGCTCGGGGCGGTGCGGTCCCGTCGGTGGGCGGCCAAGCGCGCTGGATCGCCCGCGTGGTGGATCGGCTTGCGCCTGGTGCCAGTGCTGGTGCCGCTCGCCGTGTTCGTCGCGTATCCGAGCGGGATCTCCTTCCTCAGCAACGGTCGGACGGTCACCTGGGCGCAGCTCACGTACTTCCCGCTGCCGTTGACCGTCACGTTGCTGCTCGCAGCGCTGGCCGGGGTGAGCACGGTGGTGTTCCGGTTGGTGCGGTTGCGCGCCGGGGCGGGCGGCGGTGCGGTTCCGCGGGGGTTCGCACCCGTTCCGGGCGACCGGCAGCGGGTCGCAGATGAGCTCTAATGTCGGCCTGGTGAGGAACACTGCTGCGCTGCTGGCCATCGTCGGGGCGTGCATGGCCAACTCCTTCGACATCGACGTGGTCCCGCTGTGGCGGCAGGTGTTGTTCGTGGTGCTGGCCGTGGCGGGGTACCTGCACGGTCGGCACCTCCCAGTGCGGCACGGCTGGGCGGTGTTCGCGCTCGGTGCCGTGCCGGCCGCGCTCGACCTGGCCATCTACCCGGGGCGCGCGGTCGGGCTGCTCGCGCTGCTGGCGGTGTTCGTGGGGTTGCCGTGGCTGGCTGGGCGGTTCCGCCGCCAGCAGGCCGCGCTGGTCGAGTCCGGCAGGGAGCGCGTGGCTCAGCTGGAGCGGGAGCAGGAGTTCATCGCCGAGCGCGCCCGGCTGCGCGAGCGCGCCCGGATCGCGGCGGACATGCACGACTCGCTGGGCAACGACCTGGCGCTGATCGCGCTGCGCGCCGGATCTCTGGAGCTCGCCACCGACATGACCGGGCCGAACCGGCAGGCGGCGGCCGAGCTCCGCGCCACGGCGGTGCAGGCGACAGACCGCCTCCGGCACACCATCGGCATGCTGCGCGAGAAGACCTCGCAGCCCCTGGAACCGCCCAACGAACCGGTGGAAGCCCTGGTGGACCGGGCGCGCAGCGCGGGGATGGACGTGGTGCTGCGGCGCAGCGGCGGATCGCTGGAAGTTCCACCCACAGTGGACCGAGCGGTGCACCGCGTGGTGCAGGAGGCGTTGACCAACGCGGCCCGGTACGCGCGGGGCGCGCAGGTCACCGTCCGGATCGACCAGCTGCCGGGCGCGGTCGAGGTCGTCGTGCACAACACGGCCGTCGACGCCGCGCCGATGGTCACCGGGAGCGGCAGCGGACTGCTGGCTCTGGCCGAACGCGTCGGGTTGCTCGGCGGCACGTTCCACGCCGGGGCGGGGGAGGGGTTCACGGTGACCGCACGGCTGCCCATCGAGGCCGGAACGGCAGGGGCGCTGTGATTGACTCCGTGCCAACCGCAACCTCGAGGGCCGTGACGCCCCCAGCCCTCGAAGCACAAGACGAGCGACCACCACTGTGGACCGCGGAGAGGCGCGAACAGTGATCCGCGTGCTGCTGGCCGACGACGAGGCGATGATCCGCGCCGGAGTCCGCTCGATTCTGGCCACCGACCCCGGCATCGAGGTGGTCGCCGAAGCCGGGGACGGGCGCGAGGCCGTCGAGCTCGCGGCCCGGCACGAGCCGGACGTGGCGCTGCTGGACATCCGTATGCCGGTGCTCGACGGGCTGGCCGCCGCCGCGGAGCTGGCGCGGGTGCAGCCCGAGGTGAAGGTCGTGGTGCTCACGACCTTCGACGAGGACGAGTTCGTGGCGCGGGCGCTCGGCGACGGCGCCCGCGGGTTCCTGCTCAAGGCCGCCGACCCGCGTGAGCTGATCATCGGGGTCCGCGCGGTCGCCGACGGCGCGGCGTACCTGTCACCGCGGATCGCGCACCGGGTGATCACCGAGATGAGCGGCGGTGCCCTGAGCCGCCGGGCTGCCGCGCGGGAACGCGTGGCGGCGCTGACCCCGCGCGAGCGCGAGGTGCTGGGTCTGGTCGGTGCCGGGCTGTCGAACCAGGACATCGCCGGGCGGCTGTTCCTGGCCGAAGGCACGGTCAAGGCACACGTCAGGACGATCTTGCAGCGCTTGGGCGCGAACAACCGGGTCCAAGCCGCGATCACCGCCTACGAGGCGGGGCTGGTCGGGGGCTGAGCGGCGGTCACTTCTCCTGGGCGTCGAGCACCCAGCTGCCGCCGATGCCGAAGTCGACACCGCCGTCGCTGCCGGGGGTCAGTACCGCGGAGAACTGCTGGACTTCGACGTGCTCCAGCTGCTTGCCGTCCGGCGGCAGCTGGAGGGTGTAGGCGTGGCGCTCGTTCGGCGCGAAGACCGGGCTGCGCCCGTCCAGCTCCTCGCCGTTGGCCCCGCGGTAGAGGAACACCACCTGCCACGGTGTTTCCGCCACCTCGCCAGGCACCGAGATCTGCAGCGGCGCACCCGCCGGGACCCGCAGCTGGCCGATCGCGTCCGGCGACGCCGCGCACTTCTCCCCGGTCGGGTCGCAGTGCTGGGCGGGTGCGACCCCCACCGACCTCCCGTGGGAGTAGAAGGTGACCTGCGGTTCGCTCGGCGCGGCACAGCCGGTGGCGAGCGCCACGCCCGCCACCGCCAGCAGCGGTTTCAGTCCACGATGCACGGTTCGAGCCTACAAGCCCGTCCCCGGGCGCCTCGTGCGCGGCGAGCGGCTAGCAGCCCTAGGACTTGGCTGTCGCCTGCTCCGCGGCTGGTGCCGCTCGGCGTCGGATGCGGGGGACCAGGGTGCCGCCCCGGCCAGCGATGATGGTTTGCGCCAGCGCGAGTGCCAGCAGCGCGGCCACCACCGCGAAGCCGATCCAGTAGACCGGTGGCAGCAGGACGCCCAGCGCGCCGCCGAAGACCCAGCTGAGCTGCAAGATCGTCTCCGAGCGGCCGAACGCCGAGGCCCGCGACGCCTCCGGCATGTCGTGCTGGATAACCGCGTCCAGACAGACCTTGGCCAGCGCGCTCGCCGTCGCCCCGACCAGGCCGACCACCACGGCCAGCGGCAGCCCGGCCAGCAGGGCGGCGCAGACCGCCACGACCAGCGCGCTGCCCAAGCAGGCGGTGATCAACCGGTCCGGCTTGCCGAAGTGCATCTTCGAGCCCAGCGCGTTGCCGAGGAAGCTGCCGACCCCGGCCGCCCCGCCGACCAGCCCGAGCTGCACCAGCTGCATGAACGGCTCGTGTTGGGTGCTCTGCTTGATGACGAACGCGGCGAACAGCGTCAGGAACCCGGTCAGCACCCGGATGCCGCCGTTGCCCCACAGGGCGACCACGACGTGCCCGCTCAGCGGCACCTTCTTCGCTTGCGGGCGGCCACCGATCGACGTCGGCACCTCACCCTCGGTGCTCTCCACCCAGCCCGGGATCCGCAGGCACAGCCACACCCCGCCGACGGCCATCGCGGCCATGAACCACAACGCGCCCTCGGAGCCGAGCAGCCACGCGAAGCCCGAGGCGATCGCGCCGAAGATGCCGCCCGCCGCCATGCCGAACGCGGTCAGCCGGGAGTTGGCCTTGGTCAGGGTGATCTGCGAGGGCAGCACACGCGGCGTCATCGCCGCCTTGAGCACCCCGAAGGACTTCGACAGCACCATGCAGCCCAGCGCCGCCGGGTACAGCAACCAGCTGTCGAAGTTCAACGCCATCACGGCGGCGAGCACCACCCGCACCGCGAACGAGGCCGCCAGCGCGTACCGCCGCCCCTGCTGCAACCGGTCCAGCGCGGGACCGATGACCGGCGCGATCACCGCGAACGGCGCGACCGTGATCAGCAGGTAGAGCGCGACCTTGTCCTTGCTCTCACCGGTCGCGGCGGAGAAGAACAGCGTGTTGGCCAGCGCGACCGCCATCGCGGCGTCCACCGCGTAGTTGCCCATCACGGCGTAGGTGAACTTCGCGAGCCCGGACCGGTCGGCGCCGTCGGCGTGCGCGAGCGAGAAGAACATCCGCATCGCCCGCTGCGTGAGGTCCCGACTGCGCCAAGCCGCCACCCGCGTGACGGTCAGCTTCTTCGGCGGCGCCGTCCCGCGAGGCCGCTCAGCCCCGGGTGCCTCGTCCTGCTCGCGCGACGAGTGGTCCTCCGGCAGCGGAGGCAACCGCCGGTAGCGGCTCCGCGGCTGCTCGTAGTCCGGGTCCGCCTCCCACGGGTACCGCCTCCCGCCCCTACCGGGGCGCTCAGCGCCGCTCGCGCCCTCGAACCGGTGCTCCGCACGCTCCCGCTCGCCGTGCTCCGCACGCTCCCGCTCGCCGTGCTCCGCACGCTCGCGCCCGCGCTCCGGCCGGTCGCCGCGCTCCGCGCGCTCCCGCCGCTCCGACCGTCCGCGCGGCTCCGCCTGCTCGCCGTGCTCCGCGCGCCCACGCCCCGTCCGCCTGCGCTCGCCGCGCTTCGCGTGCTCGCGCGCCTCCGCGTGCTCGCGCTCCGCGGGTTCCCCGGCGCCGTCCACGGGTGCGCCTGAGCGCGCCGCGCCCCCGCCTTCGGCGTAGGCGCCGCGCTTGCCGCGCTGCCCGGCGCCCCACCCTGGGCGCGGGGAGTCCGAGCGCTGGTCATGGCGTCGCAAACCCATGCTCGTCATCCTGCCTCACCCCGCTCCCACCTCAATCGGTCTCCGCGGCTTTTCGGCCGCCTCCACGGATAAAGAGGCGCGAATCGGCCCGTCAGATACACCTGTAACTCGATCTAGTGATATTCGCGGCCAAGATCCCCACCGCCTGGGTGATCTACGGCCCGTGTCCGATCCGATCGACCTTCCGGAACCAGCCCCGTCCGGAATTCGGTCTCCCGGAACTTCGCCCGCATGGTGCCGGGCACCTCGCCGGTCTCCTGCTCCGCCGCGATTCCAATGGAAATCAGACGTCCGGTTTCCATTGAGGTGATCTCAGTGGAAGTGCCCCGACGCATCACCGGCGTGTCGGGTGCCCGACACACCGGTGGTTACAGTTTCAGTTGAAACTGTGAATCATCCGGCGACTCGCCGGTGCGGGTCCGGCGAGATCACCGCATTGAAATTGCGTGACCGCCGAAGCCCACCGACGGTGCGAACGCAATCGACCCCAGACCTGGAGACAGACGGAATCCCCAGGTTACGGGCGCGAGGCACCGTTCCCGTCGGTGCGGAACCCCAGCCCGGAGCCCCAGGCCCCGAACCCCGGACTTCTGGCCGCAGGGCCTCAGGCGGGGGTGAGGCGCCAGTAGCCGTAGGGGTTGAAGAAGATGTCGTCGTCCGGGTACCGGTCGCAGGGTTGCTGGTTGAGGATCCAGCGCTGGGCGTCCTCGGCCAGGCGGAAGCCCTCGCCGTCGCGGATGTGCGCCGCGCGGGCCTCGGTGTGCAGGTAGCCCGTCAGGCCGTCGATCAGCTCGACCCACTCGCCCTGGCGGTTCATGTCGGTCAGGCCGTCGGCCTGCAGCTCCACGTCGGGGGCGCCCAGCAGGTGCATGCCGCAGGTGAAGAGGACGTCGTCGTCGAGGATCGGCCGCTTGACCCACGCCTGGCGGAGGGACTGCGGGGCGTCGGCGTCCGCGGCCAGCGCCAGCCAGGCATCGCGGCTGTGCGCGAGTGCGCTGCTCTCGGACTTGACCGCCGTCGCGCCCCAGCGATCGAAGAGCTCCGCGGTCACCGCCAGCATCCGCTCCGAGATGTGCACTGCGTCGTCCTGACCGCCCTGGGCCAGCACGTACGCGACCGAGTCGTGCTCGGCCACGGCCTCCCAGTCGGCGTCGGTGAAGGTCAGCTCGGCCAGGCACGCCTCGAACGCCTTGGGCATGCGGGGATCGTGCTCGGTGCTCGATTCGTCGCGGTCCAGCCAGAAGAACGGCCCGCCGACCGCGCGGACGGCCGCCTCCACGCCGTCCAGGTCCATCCCGGAGCCGAGCACGCACAGCACGTGCAGGGGCTGCACGGAACTCTGTTGATCATCCATGCGCAGGAACCGTACCCATGATCAAGCCGGGACGAAGCGAACTCGGAAAAGAGCGGGCCAGTACTTCCCGGTGATCAGGAACTCATCGGTGCCCGGCACGGCGGCGATGCCGTTGAGCACGTCGGTGCCCGGCCGCTGCTCCGGGCTGAGCAGCCCCGAGGCGTCGACCACGGCCGTGACCTGCCCGTTCGCCGGGTCGATGCGCACGATCTGCTCGCTGCCCCAGATGTTGGCCCACACCTGGCCGTCGACGCACTCCAGCTCGTTGAGCTCCTCGACCGGGGACCCGGCCGCCACCACGTCCACCGAGCCGGTGGGCGCGAAGGTCACCGGGTCGCGGAAGGTCAGCCGGTCGCTGCCGTCGCTCATCACCAGCCGCGAGCCGTCGAAGCACAGCCCCCAGCCCTCGCCGGAGTACTCCACTCGGCGCAACTCGGCCAGGGTTTCCCGATCCCGCTCCAGCGCGACCCCTTCCTGCCAGGTCAACTGCCAGATACGGTCACCCGTGACGGTGATGCCCTCACCGAAGAGATCGGCTGGGAGCGGGGCTTCGCGGCGCACCTCGCCGGTGACGAGGTCGGTGGCGCGCAGCAGCGACGCGCCCTTCAGCCCGGTGCCTTCGTAGAGGGTGCCGTCGGCAACCTCCAGGCCCTGAGTGAACGAGGAGCGGTCGTGCGGGAGCACGCGGATCACCTCAGCTCGAAGGTGTGGCAGGCTTCCCGCGTGCCCAACGCCCTGATCGGTCTGCTCGCCCTCGTGCTGGCCGTTGTGCTGCGCTGGTACCGACGGCGCGCACGCAACCACCCCGAAGGTGAGCACCACGCCGCAGAGAACACGTCGAGCCAGGAGCAGTCGCACCACGAAAGCTTGACACGGGCGACTGCACCGACGACCGCGTACGGCACAATCGAGCATGTGACGCCTATGCCTGCTCCGATGACCAGCCCAGGCGCGGATGCCCCGTTCGAGGACGCCGGGCTTGCCGAGCCGGAGCCCGTGAACCCGGAGCTCGCCGCGGCGGAGGACGTTGCGCGAGCTGCAGCGGAGGACGAGGCCAAGCCGGGTGCGGACCCGATCGGCTCGCCCGTGCTGACCGTCGACGCCGAGGCAGCCGCCCCGGTGGGGGCGCACGTCGGCGTGGAGCCGGAGGGCCCGCACGCGGCGACGCACTACTTCGAGTCGAACTACCCCGGCTACGTGGGGTGGCGCTGGGCGGTCACCGTCGCCAGCGTCGGACCGGGCGAACCGGTCACCGTCAGCGAGGTCGTGCTGCTGCCCGGTCCGGACGCGCTGACCGCGCCCGACTGGGTGCCGTGGGCCGAGCGGGTGCGCCCGGGCGACCTGGGCCCCGGCGACCTGCTGCCGACCCGCGCGGACGACCCGCGGCTGGCGCCCGGCTACCTGGCCAGCGACGACCCGGCGGTGGAGGACGTCGCCCACGAGGTCGGCCTGGGCCGCAAGCGGGTGCTCAGCCACGAGGGGCGGCTGGAGGCCGCGGAGCGCTGGCAGGGCGGTGACTTCGGGCCGCGCGCCGACCTGGCCCGTTCGGCGCCGGCAGCCTGCGGGACCTGCGGTTTCTTCCTGAAGCTGGCTGGTTCGATGGGTGGCGCGTTCGGTGTGTGCGCCAACGAGTTCGCGCCCGCCGACGGCCGGGTGGTCAGCGTCGAGTTCGGGTGCGGGGCGCACTCCGAGGTCGAGGTGGACACCTCGTCGACGGTGCCGGTGGCCGAGGTCGTCTACGACGACGCCACCCTCGACTACGAGCCGCGCAGCTCGGAGCGCGGGTGAACGACCCCGACGTGTTCGGCGCGGCCGAGCTCCGGCAGGCCGTGCTGCAGTCCTGGGAGGCTTCGCGGACCCGGTTCCGGGAGGACGCGAACGCCGAGGAGGACCTCCGGCTCGGCGGTTACCGCGACCGCCTGCTGGTCGAGCTGGCGCAGAACGCCGCTGACGCCGCGGGCTCGGGTGGCGTGCTGCGCGTCCAGCTCAGCGACGGTGAGCTGCGCGTCGCCAACACCGGTGCGCCGCTGACCGCCGAAGGCGTGGCGGGCCTGGCCTCGCTGCGTGCGTCGGCCAAGCGCGAGGGCGGCTCGGTCGGCCGGTTCGGCGTCGGGTTCGCCGCGGTGCTGGCCGTCTCCGACGAGCCGAGCGTGGTGTCCACGACCGGCGGGGTCGCGTTCTCCGCCGCGCGGACCCGCGAGGTGGTGGCGCAGCTGCCCGGCCCGGCCGAGGAGCTGGCCAAGCGGTCCGGCGAGTTGCCGGTGCTGCGGCTGCCGTGGTCGGTGGCCGGTGCGCCCCCGGCGGGTTTCGACACCGAGGTGCGGTTGCCGCTGCGCCCGGACGTCGACGTGGCCGCGCTGCTGGACGAGTTCACCGACCAGGCGCCTGACCTGCTGCTCGCGCTGCCCGCGCTGACCGAGGTCCAGATCGGCGAGCAGACCTGGCGCCGCGAGGACCTGGACGCCGACCGACTGGTGGTGCACGGGCCGGTCCGCAGCGACCGGTGGCTGGTGCACCGCACGTCGGGGACGTTGAGCGAGACCGCCCTGGCCGGGCTGGGCGTGGAGGCCCGGCACGCCGCGGAGTGGCGTCTGACCTGGGCCGTTCCGCTGGACGAGGGCGGCAACCCGATTCCGCTGGCCGAGGACGTGCTGCACGCGCCGACGCCGACCGAGGAGCGGTTGTCGCTGCCCGCGCGGCTGCTGGCGAGCGTGCCGGTGGAACCGGACCGGCGGCGGGTGGCGGCCTCCGGCGCTGCGGACGCGGTGCTGACCTTCGCCGCGGAGTGCTACCCGGCGCTGGTCGGCAAGATCGCCGCCGAGCACCGGACGGCGCTGGTGCCGTTGGCCGGGTTCCCGTTGTCCGATGTGGACGACAAGCTGCGGCAGGGCGTCACCGACCGGCTGCGCGTCGCGGCGTGGTTGCCCGCGGCGGGCGGGAAGCTGGTCGCACCATTGGAGTCCCGAGTCCTGGACTACGTCTCACCGGAGCTGGTGGAACTGCTCGCGGACGTGGTCCCCGGGCTCCTGGAAGCCGACTTCGCCGATGCCAGTCACCGCAGGTCGCTGCACGTCCTGGAGGTCCGGCGGCTGGCCGCCGCGGAGATCGTGGAGGCGGTCACCGGCCTGCAGCGCCCGCCGGAGTGGTGGTACCGGCTATACGACGCGCTGGCGCCGATCGAGGGCGCGGACCCCGCTGCCCGCGAGGAGTTCAGCGCGCTGCCGGTGCCGCTGGCTGACGGCCGCACGGTCAGCGGTGTGCGCGACGTGCTGCTCAGCCAGCGCGGCGCCGACCCCGACCCAGCCGCCCTGCTGTCCACACTGGACATCTCCGGCCTGCGCATCGCCCACCCCGACGCCACCCACCCGCTGCTGGAGAAGCTGGGCGCGCACCAGGCCGGACCTGCGGAGCTGCTCGACGCTCCGCCGCTGGAAGACGCCGTGCGCAGCAGTGTTTCCGACGCGCGCGCCGGTGTCGACGTGCGGCCGCTGGCCGACGCGGTGCTGCAACTGGTCGCGAACACCCAGCCGCGCGAATGGATCGGCGCGCTGGCGCTGCCCGACGCGCACGGGGACTTCCGCCGCGCTGACGAGCTGCTGCTGCCGGACGCGGAACTGCTGGACGTGCTGGACGACCAGTACATCGGCGAGGACGGGCCGTTGGCGGTGCTCGGCGAGGAGTTCGCCGCCGAGTGGTCGACCGAGCTGCTGCGCTCCGTCGGCGTGCTGGACACCTTCGCGGTGCACGTCGAGGAAGACCCGCTGGAACCCGACGACGACTTCCCGGACATCCACCTGTGGTGGGCCGAGCAGGAGGCCGCGCAGCCGGAGAGCTGGCCGCCGCCGCGGTTCGCCGCCATCCGAGACCTGGACCTGGTCGCCGACGACGCTTGGCCCGCCGCGCTGCGCCTGCTGGCCCAGCACCCGGACACCCTGCGTGCGCTGCGCGAACCGCACAACTACTCGGCCTGGTGGATCGAGCGCTACGCGCTGCTCGCCGGAGCACCGCCGCGCAACTGGCGGCTCCCGGCGGCTGAGGATCTGGCGGGCCTGTACGACCCGGTGCCGGACGTGGGGTTGGACGCGGAGCGCCTGCAGCTCGCGGGCGTGCGCGTGGAGCTCAACGTGGAGGACACCGACGACGCCGCAGACCTCTTGGAGCGCCTAGGCGCCCCGGAGCGCACAGTGCGCGCCGGGACGGCACTGCGCGCCCACCAGGCGCTCGCGGAGGCCGTGGCCTGCCGGACCATCGACCCGTCGGAAATCGACCCGCCGGAGATGGTGCGGTCGGTGTCCGGCGCGGTGGTCAGCACCGGCCGAGCGGTGGTGCTGGACGAACCGTGGATGCTCAGCGTCCTGGAAGCCCCACTGGTGATCGCCGGGGGCAGCCCGGACCAGTTCGACGCCGAAGCGCTCGCGGAACTCCTTGACCTCCCGCTGGCCTCGGAGGAGAACACGATGCAGGTGGTCGGCGAGGGCCGCACCCAGCGCTGGCCCGAGGTGGGCCGCGTCCCGGCGTCCTGCGAACTCCTCGGCATCCCGCTGCCCACCGGCGAGATCACCCTCCACGACGGCCTGCGCGTCCGCTCCTCGGCAGGCGAGCAGCGCGTCCACTGGTGGGTGGAGAGCACGGGCGGACTCCACGCGGAGCGCACCCCGGACGGCCTCGCCCGCGCCCTCGCCTGGGCCGCCGGAGCCTGGCACGAACGCTTCGCCCTGGCAGCCCTCCTGGCGGACCCGGACGCCACGACCCTCCTGCGCTGATCAGCCGACCCGCTCACCCTTCAGGCTGCGTAAGAACCCGTCCCAAGCCCGCGTCGGGAACATCAGCGTGCCGCCGTCGCGGTCCTTGGTGTCCCGAACCCCAACGAGGTCAGAAGCGGTGCTGACCTCGACGCAGTTCGATTCTTCACCGCTGTAACTCGATTTCCGCCAGCCGACCTCCACGCAATTGGTCTCTTCACCGCTGTACCTGGACTTCCGCCAGCCGACCTCCACGCAGTTGCCCTCCTCGCCGCTGTAGCTCGACTTACGCCAGTGCGTGATCGGGAACATCGCTGTCCTCCAGTTTTCCTGCGTGCGTGGCGATGAGATCGACAGATTCGTTAGGGCTCAACGCTGCCTTCGCTAGCGTAGCCACGGATTCGACGATGGGGGAGGTGTCGGCCGGATCGTCCAGGAACGTACCTGCTCGGCGATGCTCCAGATAGACGATCGTCCGCTGCCGCTGGAACTTCATGAGCAGTTGGTTGCCGTTCAGCCCTACGTGCGTGCCTAGCGCGAAGGGGATCACCTGGACCGTGATGTGCGGGCGCCTCGTCATGCGGACGATGTGCCTGAGCTGTTCTGCCATCACCTCGCAGCCTCCGATCGGACGGTGCAAGACCGACTCATCGATCAGGGCATGGAATTGCGTGGGCTTCTGGCCAGTAAGCACGCCCTGCCGACCAAGGCGTAGGGCGACTCGTGACTCAACGTCGCTGTTCTTGAGACCACCAGCAACCATGATCGCGCGTGTGTAGTCCGCGATCTGGAGCAAGCCGGGTACGTACCCGAGCGACAAGTCCGTGATCTCCGTTGCGCTGCGCTCGAACTCCAGCAGTGCCACGAGCTGCTGCGGCAGCCCAGGGTTTCCGACTTCCCACCAGTGCGGTTTGTGAGCGTCCTCGGCGAGATCGAGGATGCGCGCCCGCTCCGCTCCCTTGATGCCCAAGGCCCCCAGGATGATCGCTATCTCAGTTTCTGTAGGAACCTTCGCGCCTGCCTCAATTCTGCCAAGCGTCGCCCTCGACCAATCGCACTGCTCCGCCAATTCTTCCAATCGCAGGCCAGCGTCCTTTCGAAGCTTTCGAATCTCCGTGCCCAACCCGCGAGAACGCGCTGTCGTCATATGCCAAAGCTATTGTAGGGCATGAGATTTCGCCATAACACGTAGTGGTGAACCCGCTTGATCGGAGACTGCTGGGCCGGTCTTATCGGCTCAGGAACCCGGAAGGGAGTATTGATGTCTGGTCTCTTGACGTACGTGTGGCGTCCCGTCACTGGCGGCCGAAGCGCTTTCCCCATCGCAGCAACGAAAACCTCACCAGAGAAGCAGGTGAAGTCCTACTGCGGCGCGACGACCGACGCCGCCGAACTCCACGCCCAGCCCGAAGTGGACTGGATCCGCGAGAAGACCTGCACGACCTGCTGGCACGTCCTCACCACCAAACCTTCGTGAGCGGCAAAGGTCGCAAGAACCACCATCCCCACTCACGACTCCCGACCAGCGGGAACACCTTCGTGAGTGGGAATGGTCGTTAGAGCCACCATCGCCGCTCACGAGTCCTGACCAGCTACAACGCACCCCAGAAAGGAAACCGGTCCTGATGTTCTGGATTCAGCTGAGCACGTTCGTGCTGGTCAATGTCCTCATCCTCGCCCTGATCGCCACGCAGATCCCGTTCGGGAGCTTGAGATTCGCAGCGGGACAACATGCGGGGGCAGTCGATGGTGAGTACACCGTGTGGCACCTCATCGCCGACATCGAAGCCGAACGCTCCGCCGCCGCGCCAGCACAGCCTCGTTATCGCGAGCATCCCCCGATAACGCTCGAACCGCCTGCGCCGCCAGAGCCGGTCCAGTCGCCGCAGCCGGTCCAGCTGTCGCAGTCTCCGCAACCGCTCACGCCACCGCCTTCACCACCACCACCACCGCCGCCGCAGCCTGAGTTCCCCGACCACGACCCCGACGACCAACCCACCGGGCGCCACCACCTGCGCAGGTGAGGGGTCGTGAGCGCGTAACAGTGTTCCAACACCGTTTCGCACTCACGACCCCCGGACCACCACCCAAGCCGGGCCGGTGCGGCAAACCTTCCCCCGGCCACCAGCCGCACCGGCCCACCCCGGTGGCCGGGCGCGACCCCCACCCCGCGCCCGGCCACCAACTACTCGCGGAGACGTCGATGGAGAACTCGTCTCGTGACGCACACAGCGCGCCGACCAGAGCCGCCCGCTGGGCTGCTTTCGGCTACCAGAACCACGTCATCCCGGACGAGGACCCGCGGGCCGCGCTGGGACACCTCGTGGCGCTCTGCGGAGTGATGACCGTGGAGGGCGAACTCGGCCCCAGGGACAAGCGCCCCACCTGCTCGGTTTGTGCGGCGGCAGCCCGAAGCGGGTGGGTGGTCGTCGATGACTGGTACGTGGCTTGAAAAAGCGCTGGCCGCGCACCAGGTTCGGTGCGCGGCCAGCGTGTTCTCGGACGTCAGTGGGTGTTGATCACTCGCCGAAGACCGGCGGGGCGACCCGGGGCAGCCCCAGATCTTCCCAGGCCTCGTCCGTGTCGACCATGTACTTGTTCTCGTGCTCCAGGTCCTCTTCGCCCTCTTGGCCACGGCCGCGACCGGCCGCGCCGGCGCCCATGCCGCCCGCGCCTCCGCGACCGCCAGCGCCGCCAGCACCGGCCGCTCCGCTACCGGAGGCACCGCCCGCGCCCAAGCCGCCCGCGCCAGCGCGACCGCCAGCACCTGGCCCGCCGGAGCCGCTACCGCCGCCGAGCCCGCCGAGGCCGCGGCCGCCCGCGCCACCGGCGCCCAGGCCACGCCCGCCACCGGCGCCGGTACCCGTGCCGGTGCCCGGAGCGCCGCCACCGGGCGGCATCATGCCGAGGCCGATGCCGGGGCCGCCGGTGCCCGGACCGCCACCAGGCGGCGTGCCGGGCAGATTCGGCACCCCTGGGCCGCCGCCCGTCGGCGACGTCCACTGCGAGGTGCTCCCGCTGGGCGTCCCGGTGGACCCGCCACCGGGCAGGTCGTTGCCGTGGCCAGTACCGGTGCCGCCGCCAGGGGTGATGCCGCCCCCGCCGCCACCCGGTGTGGTGCCGCCGCCACCGGGGATGCCGGAACCAACCGGCACGCTGCCCACGGTCGGGTTCGTGCCGTAGCCGCCCGAGCCCTGCTCGTAAGCCATCTCCGGGGCCTTCGGGTAGAAGGCCAGGTTCTGCGAGACGTTCTGGGTGCTCTGGTTGTAGTTGTCGTAGTGCCGCTTGGCCTCTTCGGCCTTCTCGGTGGCCTCGCGCTCCTGCTTCTGCAGGTCCGTTTCCGAACCCACGAGCCAGGCGCCGCCCTTCTCCAGCAGGTTGTCGGTCGCGTCGACCTTGACCGGCTCGGGCATGCCGTTCTTGATCTGGCCGAAGTTCTGCACCTGCTGCTCAGCGGAGTCGCCGACCGAGGTGGAGACGTCCTTGGCGTCCAGGACGAACTGCGACATCGGCTTCAACGAGCTGCCGTGCTCCTCAGCCGCCTGACCGCTCCAGGCGACCCCGGCCTTGGCGTTGGCCTCGTCGAGCAGCTGCGCGACCTCGTCGAAGTCCGACGCGATCCCGGACTTCCAGCCCTGCACGGAGGCGACGAGCTGCCCTGTGCCCGGCCCCTCGTGGATCTGCTTGTACTTCTCGGGGTGGTTGAAGCCCACCCGCTGGGTGATCTCGTCCGTGTTACCACGGTCCGACTCACGTGTGAGCAGGTAACCCCCCACCATCAGCGGGAAGACCATGGTCACACCCCCTTTTCGTGCTTGGTCGTGGTAAAGGCGGACGCGATCATGCGTCCGGGATGTTCTTCAGCGCCTCACTGGCGATCTTCTCGGCGAACCCGCACGGGTCGTCCATCTCCGGCGTGCCGCCCGCGTTCTTGAAGTAGTTGATCGCGACCGTCTGGTCTTCCGCGACAGCGAGTTCGATTCGGCACAGGTCCGACTGCTCGTCAACACGAGCCCCCGGGTATCCGTCGACCTGCGTGGGTTTAAAGTTGTCGCTCGCCCCGGCGAGCCCCTCGATCGCTGCTGGTCCACCGTGCGTAATGTTGATCGTGACGCTGGTGGAGAAGGCGTCGTTGCGCCAGTCGCACACGGGCTCGCCCAAGCCCGAAGTGTCGCTTTCGGGCGGCTTCGCGCCAGCACTACCACCGAGCTGGGAGAACTGGTCCTGGGTCAGGAGCTGGCAAGCGTCAGAAACCGCCTTGAGGTTCTTGGGGTTCTGCACTTGGGGAGCCGCCGACGTCGTGGTCTCCTCGCTGATGGTCGGCGTGGGCGCGGGTGTCGACCCGGGAGCGCAGGCAGCGGCACCCAGCACGGCGAACAGCGACGCGGTGGTCAGAGTTGCGCGGCGTAGCACGTGAAATCTTCCTTAAACCTGGCGAGCAGTGGCGGCTTCGTCGGTGCTGGTGTAGGTCCCCTGAGCGGCCTTCAGCTGGTCGATCTGGCTCTGGAGACGCTTGCGCGCGTCGTTGACCGCCCAGGACAGGCAGCCCTCGCCGTCGCCAGCCATTTCGCCAAGCGCTGAGGCGAGCTTCTGGCTGACCTCGTCCTTGCCCGGCCCGTTGATGTATCGCAGGTCCTGCGCCTTCCGCAGGATCTTGCCGAGCTTGTCCTGGGCCTCCTCGTACTTGGCGATCAGGCCCGGGATCTGCTCGATGTCGACCGAGAACGACGCGGCCTGCGCGGATCCTCCGGCGTTGATCGCGGTGTGGATCGTCGCCTGCCGCACCATCTGCCGCTGCGCGTCAACGATTCCGTCCAGGATTCCCACCTTGTCCTACCCCCTTTTGTCCCCGAGATCGGGTACACGTCGCGCACAGCTTGCCAGGTCCACGTTCGCTCGCGCACGGATGTGACGGAGCTCGGGTCGATCCGGTTCCCCGGTTCCTGCCAGTTTGGTCCGTTTGGTCTAGTGATGTCGGCCACTTCGGGCGGGTTCACCAGCGGAGTGCTTCGGTCGCCGCGCGCCGGGTCTGGGTGGCGAGTTCACCGAGGACGCGGGTGAAGGTGCTCACGTCGGCGCCGGCGAACATGCGCTGGTTGCCGCTGTTGTAGACCGCGGTCCGGCCCTGCTCCAGATCGATGATGCGCAGCGTCTGGTCACCGCGGTGCTCCTTGCCGAGGTCGTCCCAGATCGTGACACCGGCTTCGCCGAGGCCCAGGCGCGGGCCGTCCAGCAGCTGGGTCATCTTGCGGAAGTTCGCCGTGTTCGCGCCGCGGGCCCGCAGGGCCTGCTCGATCGCTCGCGGGTCGTCGTCGCCCTGGCGGTTCGCGTCGGCCATGGCGGCGCGCACGTCCGCCAGGTCGATGGACAGCGCCGGGCGGATGCGCGCCGGTGGGTGCTCGGGCAGCACGGAGACCAGCGCCGGGATCACGTCGTTGGGGTGGACCGGCTCCAAAATGATCCGGTCGCCGTGCACGACGGTGCGCACCGCGGTCTTGGTCGCCTTCGTCACCGCGGCCCGGAGCTCGGTGCCCTTCTTCGAGGAGAACCGCAGGTCGTACTCGACGGTCGCGTGCGCGTAGACGCCCAGCAGCTCCATGACCCGGTCGTTCACCCCGCCCGGGTGGACCAGACCGCGATCCCGGACGCGCTGCTCGGCGGCCTCGAACTGGCGAGGTATGTCCTCGACGCGGGTCCCGTAGTTGCTGTAAGCGGCGACCATCGGGACTCGCTTGAGGTCGGCGCGTTCGGCCAGGATGGCGTATTCGAGTCGGTCGACGTCGAGTTTGGGCACTTGCGCTGCGCTCCCGCGAGTTCCGGCGGCTTGGACGGTTCGCAGGTTAGCTGGTCGGGGCAGTGCGGAGGAGGGGTTCAGCCGTCGAGGCCGGAGAGGCCCTGCCAGGCGCCCCGGGAGCCCCGGCGGGCGGCCGAGCGCTGCCAGCGGAAGACCCCGTAGCCGATGATGCCGAGGGCCACCCCGGCCACGCAGGTCCAGAACTCGATGTCGGTGTGGCTGCGCAGCGCGAGCACCACGGCGCCGACCAACCACAGGACGGTGCCGGTGAGCACCACGGGGGTCGGGTCCGCCAGCCTCCGGGGCAGGTGGGGGACAGGCCGGTGACCTGCCGCGGAGGGGGTGGGTTCGCTGTCTTGTGCCACGTCAGGCAGGCTACCCCCGGTTGATGGACGCGCGCTCCGGCGCGGTGATGGGAAGCACGATGGTGGACGAGACCGAGAGCAAGAAATCACTGCTGGACCAGTACTTCAAGATCACTGAACGTGGGTCCAGCATCTCCCGCGAGGTGCGTGGCGGCATCGTCACCTTCGTCGCGGTCGCCTACATCATCGTGCTGAACCCGTTGATCCTGGGCAGCTACTCCGCCGACGACGCCAGCGCCAAGCGCGACGTGCTGGGCAACATCCTGCCGGTGCCGCAGGTGGCCGCGGCGACCGCGCTGGTCGCGGGCGTGATGACCATCCTGTTCGGGTTGATCGCCAACTACCCGTTCGCAATCGCCGCCGGGCTGGGCATCAACACACTGCTGGCGGTGACCATCGCGCCGCAGGTGACCTGGCCGGAAGCGATGGGCCTGGTGGTGGTCGACGGCATCATCATCCTGGTGCTGGTCGCCACCGGGTTTCGGACGGCCGTGTTCAACGCGGTGCCACCTGAGTTGAAGGCCGCCATCGCGGTGGGTGTCGGCGTCTTCATCTCCTTCGTCGGCCTGGTCGACGCCGGGTTCGTGCGGCGGCTGCCGGACGAGGCGAACACCACGGTGCCGGTGGGGCTGGGCATCGACGGCTCGATCGCCTCGTGGCCGACCGCGGTGTTCGTCTTCGGCCTGGTGCTGACGTCGGTGCTGGTGGCGCGCAAGGTGCGCGGCGGGATCCTGATCAGCGTCGCGGTCACCACGGTGCTGTCGATCATCATCGAATCGATCTTCCAGGCGGGGCCGTCCAAGGGCACCGACCCGTACGGCTGGAACCTGGGCTACCCGGCGGTGCCGGAGCAGGTCGCCGGGCTGCCGGACCTGTCGCTGGTCGGCGACATCTCCTTCGGGGCCTGGACCCGGTTGCCCGCGCTGGCCGCCGCGCTGCTGGTGTTCACGCTGGTGCTGGCGAACTTCTTCGACGCCATGGGCACCATGACCGGGCTGGGCAAGGAGGCCGGGCTGGCCGACAAGGACGGCAACCTGCCGGGCATCGGCAAGGCGCTGGCCGTCGAGGGCGTCGGCGCGGTCGCCGGTGGTGTCGGGTCGGCGAGCTCGAACACGGTGTTCGTGGAGTCGGCGTCGGGCATCGCGGAGGGCGCGCGGACCGGCCTGGCGAACGTGGTCACCGGCCTGCTGTTCCTGGCGGCGATGTTCTTCACCCCGCTCTACCAGGTCATCCCGGTGGAGGCGGCGGCTCCGGCGTTGATCGTGGTCGGGGCGATGATGATCGGCCAGATCAAGCAGATCGACCTGTCGGACTTCACCATCGCGCTGCCCGCGTTCCTGACCATCGTGGTCATGCCGTTCACCTACTCGATCGCCAACGGCATCGGGGCGGGCTTCATCAGCTACGTGCTGCTGCGGGTGTTCACCGGCAAGGTCCGCACCGTGCACCCGCTGATGTGGGTCGTCTCGGCGGCCTTCGTGCTGTACTTCGCGGCCGCGCCGATCAGCGAGCTCTTCGGCATCTGAGCAGGTCAACGCTCGCGGGCGTGTCGGGGGTTCGTCCCCGGCGCGCCCGCGGGCCGTCGCGGTGCGTCGATTCGGGTGTGAACTGGAGACTTCCGCCGAGCGGATCATTAGTCTGGACTGCCACTGATCTGATCAGTTTGTCCGATTCCCCGATATAGTTTGGTAGACTAACGACGTGTCCGACATTGCGGAACGCGAGCGCACCCTGGCGAGTCGGCTGCGGCTCGCGGTGGTCCGCCTGAACCGGCGGCTGCGTGCGCAGAGCAACGACTCGAAGATCACGCTCTCCCAGCTGTCCGCGCTGTCCTGCCTGAACAAGGCGGGCGCGCTGACGCCGGGCGAGCTGGCGGCGCGGGAGGGCGTCCAGCCACCGTCGATGACCAGGGTGATCGCCGCCCTGGAAGACGCGGGCCTGGTCGTCCGCCGGGCACACCCGACCGATGGGCGGCAGGCCATCGTCGAGGTGACCGAAGCGGGCCGGGCCCGCATCGAAGAAGAGGTCTCGGTCCGCGAGCGCTGGCTGGACCAGCAGCTGGTGGACCTCACCGACGAGGAGCGCGCGGTCCTGTTCCAGGCCGCGGAGATCATCGACCGGCTGGCGGGCCGATGATCGAACCCAGCGAGAGGCGGTAAGCACCGGAGTGGTTGACCAACCCCGATCCAGCGTCGGCGCCGAACCCGGCGGAGGGCAGGTCAACCGCAGACAGGTGTCCACATCGGACACCAAGGGCGGCATGTTCCGCTCGCTGCGCGAGCGCAACTACCGCTACTACGCCTCCGGTCAGATCGTCTCGCTGACCGGCACCTGGATGCAGCGCGCCGCGCAGGACTGGCTCGTCCTGGAGCTCTCCGGCGGCAGCCCGGCGGCCCTCGGCGTCGCGGTCGCGCTGCAGTTCATCCCGACGCTCCTGCTCACCCTGTGGGCGGGGGTGGTCGCCGACCGCTTCGACAAGCGGCGCGTGCTGATCGCCACGCAGATCGCCCTCGGCGCGTGCGGGCTCGTGCTCGGGGTGCTCGACGTCACCGGCGTCGCGGTGCTCTGGCACGTCTACGTGCTGTGCTTCGTGCTCGGCTGCTTCGCGGCCGTCGACGCACCGGTGCGGCAGTCGTTCGTGGTCGAGATGGTCGGTCCGGCGCAGCTCACCAACGCCGTCGCGCTGAACTCGATGACCTTCAACCTGGCCCGGATCGTCGGCCCGGCCATCGCCGGGCTGCTGATCACCGCGATCGGCACCGGCTGGGTGTTCCTGATCAACGGCGTGAGCTCGGCCGCCGTGGTCCTCGGGCTGGTGCTCATGGACGTCGCGGCGCTGCACCGGGCGGAACGCGCGCCCAAGGAGCGCGGCCAGCTGCGCGCGGGCGTGCGGTACGTGCTCGGGCGGCCGGACCTGATGGTCGTCATGGTGCTGGTGTTCTTCGTCAGCACCTTCGGCATGAACTTCGAGAACACCTTCGCCGTGATGGCGCGCAACGCCTTCGGGCGCGACGCCGACGGCTACGGACTGCTGATCACGATGCTGGCCGTCGGCACGCTGACCGGTGCGGCGCTGGCGGCGCGGCGCAGTGGTCGCGGCGGGCCGCGGATGCGGTTGCTGCTCACCGGGGCCGCGGTGTTCGGCGCGCTGGAGGCCGGGGCGGCGTTGATGCCGAGCTACGAGCTGTTCGCGGCGGCGCTGATCCCGGTGGGGGTCGCGGTCATGACCTTCACGACCACCGCGAACGCGACCGTGCAGCTGGCCGTGGAGCCGACCATGCGCGGTCGCGTGATGGGTTTGTACATGCTGCTGTTCCTGGGCGGCAAGCCGCTGGGCGGACTGGCCTCCGGGTGGTTGGCCGAGCTCTTCGGGCCGCGCTGGCCGATCCTGCTCGGCGGACTGGTGTCGCTGGTCGCGGCGGTGGTCGGCGCCGGTCTGCTGCTCGTCCAGCGCCGGGGGTTGCACCGGCATGGCAGGTTAGGCTAACCTAAATCCCGTCCGCTTCGTGGTGGGAGCGGCAGTCAGTTCGGGAACAGATCGAGCCCCGGTCGCCTTCGGGCGGCCGGGGCTCGATCACATCGGCAGCTGGCTTGTCGGAGCACTCACTGCCGAGCCCTGGGGTGCGCGCCCCGCCGGAGATCCGCGCGTAGATCCCCGGCGAAGCCGCACGCTCACGGAGTCCACCACACGATCCCCATGGAAATCGTGATCACCGGGCCCCAGGTCTGCACTCTCCAGACCCCTCGTTCACGCCCCGGCCCCTCGTCCGCGCCTCCGCAGTTTCAATTGAAACTGCGATCCGCCCTGAGGCCCAACCGCAGTTTCAATTGAAACTGCGACCGACTCGGGGACTGGAGGCACGCTCCCAACTGGAACCGCACCCCGAGGCGCCGACTGCAGTCCCGGTGGAGACTGCGCCCCGCCGAAGCTCGGAACATGGCCCAATTGGAACTGTGTCCCGAGGTACGGGTTACAGTTTCAATTGAAGCTGTGGTCCACCGCGGAGGGCTCCGATCACAGTTTCAGTTGAAACTGTGGACTCGCCGGGTGCCGGGTGCCGGGTGCCGGGTGCCGGGTGCCGGGTGTTCGGGGTCGGTGGGGTCAGGTGGTGGGGAGGCGGAGGCCGTTGTAGCCGGCTCGGGCT